>JBPOFE010000112.1:0-11955 GCA_051252035.1 Sulfitobacter sp. | reverse complement strand
CGCAAGCGCAAATATTCCGACTACAACGACCTTGAGGCGCTCTATCACAACCGCCCTGCCGTCTGGATCACACCCGGCGAAGGCTGGGGCCGTGGTGCGGTCACATTGGTTGAAATCCCAGCTGATCTGGAAGTCTACGACAACATCGTCGCCTATTGGCGCCCTGCCAAACCCTTGTCTGCGGGGGCCGAACACCAGATGAGCTATACTTTGCATTGGGGGGCTGATCCGGCTGCAGCCACAGCCGATGTGCCTGTCAAAGTGCTGAACACCGCGATGGGGGGACGGCCAGAGGGCGGGCAGATCATCGTGATTGATTTTGCCGACAGCGCACAGGTGCCACAGGACCTGTCCGAGATTGAGATTGTATTGCGGGGCAATGCCGGGTCCGTGACCCCGGGCATTATTCAGCGAAACCCTGAAACCAACGGCCCGCGCCTGGCGTTTACCTTCAAACCAGAAGGGGCCGCAGTGGCCGAATTTCGTGCGCAGCTGCGGTTGAATGGTGAACCTCTCAGCGAGGTTTGGCTTTATCGGTGGACATCCACATGAGCCGGTTTGATCAGACCCACCAATCCATGCCACCCGCAGCGCCGCTTGACATGCAGGCACAGGATCTTGCGCATTCCCCTATTGCGCGCCCACGTGGTGACGCGCCGCGCCGCTCGCTTGGCTGGCGGATGGCGGTGTTTGTTCCGGCGATCATCGGCACGGCGCTGCTGGTATACGGCCTCTATGGCTGGCTCGCGGGCAGTGGCATGACCGGGCTGGAATGGGCGCTGCTTACCATGATCGGCACCACCTTTGTCTGGGTCACACTGTCAGTCAGCACCGTCGGCGTCGCCGTCGCGGGCATTCTAGCGCGCGAAGATGCTGATGAACGCGCACCAACGGACGTAAAACCCATCGACGTGGCGCTGCTGGTCCCGATCTATAACGAGGTGCCATCTGACGTTTTCGGCAACGCCGCCGCGATGCTGGATGATCTGGCCCGCCGCAAGGGCGCGCACCGCTATACGCTGTTTGTGCTGTCAGACACCCGTGATGATGAAATTGCCGCACAGGAATGGCAGGCCTTTGAGGCTTTGCAACGCGAAGCACCTGCCTCCATCAACGTCCACTATCGCCGCCGTGCGACAAATACTGACAAAAAAGTTGGTAATCTGCTCGATTGGATCACCGGTTGGGGTGCGGCATATGAGGGTATGGTGGTGCTTGATGCCGACAGCCTGATGACGGGCCGTGCCATCGAACGGCTCGCCTCAGAACTCAGCGCCGACACGAAGGCCGGGTTGATCCAGACCTTTCCGATGCTGATCGGGGCCGAAACTTTGTTCGCTCGACTGCAACAGTTTTCAAACATCGCCTATGGCTGGCTTCTGGCCGAAGGGCTGGCGCTTTGGGCGCGGCACGAAGGTAATTACTGGGGTCACAATGCCATTATCCGCACCCGTGCCTTTGCCGAAAGCGCGGGCCTGCCGCATCTCAAAAGCGGCAAACGTGATGATCTGATCCTGAGCCATGATTTTGTCGAGGCCGGGTTGCTGCGCCGGGCCGGATGGCGCGTACGGTTCTTGCCGCGCGTTTCTGGCAGCTTTGAGGAAACACCGGGAACGCTTGTCGACTATGTCCTGCGCGACCGCCGCTGGTGCCGGGGCAACCTGCAACATCTGCGGCTGCTTGGCACGGCGGGGCTACATCCGGTGTCGCGGTTCCACCTGTTTCATGGCGCGGTGGCCTATCTGCTTTCGCCCGCGTGGTTCGTGCTGCTTATCGTGTGGTCCCTTCTTGGCAAAGACGCGGATACCAATGTCGTGCGTTATTTCAGCGAAGCCAACCCGTTTTTCCCTGACTGGCCCCCCGCGATGAGCCATATCGATTCCGCCGTGTTTTTGGTGATCATGTACGCGATGCTGCTGACCCCCAAAATCGCGGGTGCGGGCATCATCGCCGCCCATCCCAAAGCCATCCGCGTGTTTGGCGGGCGCACCGCGTTCCTGACTGCGTTCGCGGTTGAGGTGGTATTGTCGATTGCCTATGCGCCGATCCTGATGATCCAGCAGACCAAGGCAGTATTGCGCGCGGCCTTTTCACGATCTGAGCCTTGGGCGCCGCAGCGCCGCGATGGGCGCGGATACCCTATGCGGTTGCTGATCAAATTCCACTGGGTCGAAACCTTGCTGGGGCTGCTCTTGCTGGCCGGATTGCTGGCCGGGCTGATCTCGCTTTGGCTGGTCCCGATTGTATTCAGCCTTGTGTTGTCCGTGCCCCTGTCCGCGCTGTCCGCCCTCAACATCGCGCGCAGCGCACCCGAAGGTTTGCGCATGGACAGCCCGCATACCCTGCGCGAACCCGGCATCGTGACCCGCGCACGTGCAGAGCGCGCCCATATCAAGGGGCAATTGGTTGCAACACGCGATATGCCTGCGGAGTGATCGGCACCCTTTATTGTCAGCTGATTTAGGGCTGCGTCACTGGCAAGCCACGTGCGATCCATCCCGGACCGGCACCTGACCCTAACATACCCTCCGGCACATCAAGGATCGTGGTAAACCCGGCGTCGGTCAAGCGTGCCGCCAATCTACGCGACCGCACACCGCGCGCGCAGATCAACGCGATGGGTGTGTCCTTTTCGATGCCTGGCAGCATCAGCAACGCCGTGACAAAATCATCCCGCCGCATGTCCAGCGGTATCGCCCCCTGCGGTACGCCCGTGCGCGCCCATTCATCGGGGCGGCGGATGTCGATCAAGGCGAGGCTTCCCGTTTCGGCCGCATCCAAGGCCTCCGGCGCGCTCAGGCTTGTTTCATCTATTTCAGCGCCGATGTTAAACCACCGCGCAGCGCCAAATGCACCGACCGCCAACATCGCCACGCCGCCCACGATAAAACCCCGCCGCGCAGGGCGCGACGAGGCTTTGGGCCGTTCCGGCTGAGGGATGCCGGGGGACGGGGTCAGTTGTTTGGTGCCGTGCTGGTGAACTGCGGAATAGTCGCGGTCGATCCCGGTTTTGGTTCAATCGACACCCAGTTGTTTTCCGCAAGATCAAGGTTGCCGGGAATATCTTCTTCCCAGAAACCTACGACGTTCTTAGTGATGTTCAGATAGAGCTTACCATCCACAATCCGCCACAGGTTCGGGTTGCCCGGCACCTTGCCACCTTTGGACACACCATAAGCGCAATGGCCATCATATTGTGGTGCATATTTCGCAGGGTCGGCTTCAAACGCGGCCTTGTTTTCTTCGCTTGAGAACGCAAATGTCGCGCCGTTATACTCTGCTGTGATCGCCTTGCTGCCCGGCACACCTTCTGGCTGCGATTGGCCAACTGGGTTCTGCGGCAGTTCGAAATAGGCCACCACGTCATAACCAGAGGCGGCAAATCCTGTCTCGTCAACATATTGATCCCCCGCAAATGCCTGACTTGCAAAGGTCAGCGCGGTCGCAGCGGCAGCGATAGAAAGCGTGAAACGGTTCATGACAATTCTCCTTGTCTGGTGTGTGTTGAGTTGAACTTAGGCAGCACCCCAAAACATTGCACCCCACGAGCCTGTGACCTCGCGCCGATGTGAGCCATCGGTGATTGTAATGCCCTCAATCGCGCCAATTATTTCAATATCGGCGGTTTTGAAGGGTCGCTGCCCGGCGGCAGGCGCGGCGTATGTTGCAAGCCTTCGGTCTGGGGCAGATCAAAGCGCAGGCCAACCTTGGCCAATTTTGCCACGGTGGGATCGCCGGGTTCGAAAAATCCAACATCCATCGCGCCCGCCTCAATCCCCGAAAACGTCAACGCCTCTGACGCCGCCCTTACCAGCGCATCTTGGGCGCGTGGGATCGCGCCAATGAAGGCCAGCAAATGCCCGCGACCACCACCTTTGTATTCGACGCCAACCAACCATGCCCCCGCCGCCATACCTGTCGCCGTCGCCAGCTTCGCGTCAATCGCCGCTATCAGGGTTTCGGGCAAACCCTTGGGCGGGAACACCTGCGCAATCCGTGCCTCAACCGCGTCCGCCTCATGCGCCAAAGTCTCGCGCAGCCATGCCATCGCGGTTGCAGGCAGCAGTATCTCAGACGGGGCCACACCGACATTCACCGCCATGCCAAGCGGTTGGCCTTCCAGCATTCCAGCTATTGCCCGACCTGACAACGCCACATAGGGGGCCGCGTCACCCACGTAAGCCGCCAGCCGCGCGGAGCGATCAAACACAATGACATAGCCCTCATCCAGCAACACCGGATTGATCTGATCTTCAATCGGCTCGGCTTCCAACAACAAGAACAGTTCCACATCCGCGATACGTTCGTAAAAACGCAACCGTGCAGCGTCATCCTCTGGGGCGGCCATCATGGCAGCATGGGCTTGATCAAGTGGGGTCAGTTCAGTCATGCATCACCTCAGCAACAGCCGCCCGCAGCCTGGGCAACACCTCTGCCTCAAACCACGGGTTTTTCTTTAACCACCCGGTATTGCGCCACGACGGATGTGGCAAGGCAAAGGTGCCGCGCGGATGATCCCGCCAGCCCGCAACCGCCGCTGTGACTGTGGTAAACGCCGGCAGATGATATTTCATCGCATGGCCGCCAATCAGCAGCGTCAGCCGCACATCGGGTAGCATGGCCAAGGCCCCGGCTCGCCATGTCTTGGCACAGATCGGCGGCGGCGGCAGATCACTGCCTTTGGCATTATATCCCGGAAAGCAAAATCCCATCGGCACAATCGCCACTCGCACGCGGTCATAGAATTGAGACACATCAAGCCCCAGCCAATCGCGCAATCGCACACCGGACGGATCATCAAACGGCTTACCTGATTTATGCACCCGCATCCCCGGTGCCTGCCCTGCAATCAAAATGCGCGCGGTGGGGGTAAACCAAACCACCGGTCTGGGGCGATGCGCCGTGGCCGTCACCGCAAAGCGATCCGCACAAATCGTACATCGCCTCAGATCATCACGCATGTCATCCATGCCCCAAGAAATACACCGCCGCCTCTGCTTGCCAAGCCACCCCTGTTCTTTTTGGCCTTAAATATTCCCGGGGGCCCGGGGGCAGCGCGCCCATATAAAAGAATATGGGGCAGCCCTGTCATTCATTTCGACAAATATCGAAATAATGCTTGCGCTCTCCATTCATTTCTATATTTCTAGAAATATGAAACACGAATCCCCCAACACCCCGCCCCTTACCCTTGCCGCCGCCAGCTTTGCGGCGCTTGGATCAGAACAACGCCTGTCGGTTTTGCGCACGTTGGTCCGTGCGGGTCCCGAGGGTTTGAGCATCGGAGAACTGGGCGACCGCACAGGCGTCACCGGGTCAACCTTAACCCATCATCTCAAACTCTTGGCCGCCACGGGCCTTGTGAAACAAGAGCGCATCGGCCGCAGCACCATCTGCGCCGCCGTAGCCTATGAAGAAATTCAAGCATTGGCACATTTTCTGGTGACGGAATGCTGCGCCGATGCGTCAACACCTTGTGAGGAACACGATCATGGCTGATGCACAGGCACACACCTCCCCGTCACGCTTCAAATTTAGTGGCGCTTGGGGCGCGACGCTTGCCCTGCTGCTGGCCGTCGCGCTTTTCGACCTGCCGCAGTTCATTCCCACAGTCACCTTTACCGCATGGGCGTTGGCAGGCACCGCCCCATTCATCGCCTTTGCCGTACTTGCAGTGGCCTATCTCAAGGCCAGCGGGGCCGAAACACTGCTCGCCCGCGCGTTTGAGGGCAATCCGGCGCGGATGATCGTGATGGCGGCACTGCTTGGTGGTCTCTCACCGTTTTGTTCCTGCGAAGTCATTCCGTTCATCGCCGCCCTTCTCGCTGTTGGTGCGCCTTTGGGGGCCGTGATGGCGTTCTGGCTGGCCTCCCCGCTGATGGATCCTGCGATGTTTGCGATTACGTCCGGCACGCTCGGCTGGGACTTTGCACTGGCCAAGACATTGGCCGCCGTGGGCCTTGGTCTGTTTGGTGGATTTGGCGTCATGCTCGCCGCCAACACGCCGCTCTTTACCGATCCCTTACGGGAACGCCCCGCTGTCGGAGGCTGCTGTGGCGTGCAAAAACCGTTCTCAGGCAAACCAGTCTGGAAATTCTGGACCGACGCCCCCCGCCGCACGGTGTTCAGCGATACTGCGGTTGAAAACGCGCTGTTCTTGGTCAAATGGCTGACGCTGGCCTATGTGATCGAAGCCTTAATGCTGCACTACATCCCTGCCGACCTCATAGCAGGCGTCTTGGGTGGCGAGGGCATCACGCCGATCCTGCTCGGGGCCTTGGTGGGCGCGCCGGCATACCTCAATGGCTACGCCGCCGTGCCGTTGGTTGATGCGCTGCTGGCCCAAGGCATGACCCAGGGGGCCGCGATGTCATTCGTGATCGCGGGTGGTGTCAGTTGTATCCCGGCAGCGATTGCGGTCTGGGCCTTGGTCAAGCCACGCATTTTTGCTGCCTATCTTGGCTTTGCCGTCACTGGCGCGGTTCTTGCCGGGCTGATCTGGGAAGCCGTGGCTTAGAACACCTAACAAGCGACGCCATTTGCATCCTGTGAATGGCTGTCGCTCGGCTTTCGCATCCCCTTGGATGTCCTCAATCACGATAAACCTGTCCTCAATCACGCACACCCTGTCCTATATCCCGATCAAGGACAGGGTGTGTGGCTCCATCCCATTGTTTTTGTTCGCTTCCCAAGCAATCTCAGGGACATCACCCCGCAATATGGAGCACAACAATGAAACATTTTTTCCTCGCCGCAGCGCTGGCTTTGGCCGCTTTCGCCCTACCCGCCACCGCTGAGCCTTATCTGACCGGACTGACCGCACTCGCGGTAAAAGATGACCAGATAAACCGCAAACTTGATGGCTACATCTGGTATCCGACGAAACAGCAAGACGGACAGGCCGAACACCACGGCAACAAGGTTTGGCAGACAATCACTGCCGCCCAAGATGCACTGCCCGCGGCGGGGAAATTTCCGCTCATTGTGCTGTCGCACGGGATGTATGGCAATGTGATGAACCAATCATGGTTGGCGTCTGAATTGGCACGCAAAGGCTTTATGGTGGCCGCGATCAATCACCCCGGCACGTCATCATGGTTGCGTGAACCCGATGATGCCCGGCAATTATGGGAACGTCCCCGCGACGTGACGCGTGTGATTGATCATGTCCTGAACACAGCTGACCTAGCCCAATATATTGACGCCTCTCGCATCTATATGGGCGGACATTCCTTAGGCGGCTTCACCGCAATAGCGCTTGCCGGGGGTCGGTATGACGCGGCACAGTTCAACGGGTTTTGCGCAGATCATCCCGGTGAGTTGGTCTGTGGCATTCTCGACGAATGGAACGTCGGCAAAACACCCGAAGACATCGCGCTGATGTCGGCAGACCTGAAAGAGCCGCGCATCAAACGCTTTGCCCTGTTTGATCTTGGCGGCACCCAGACCTTTAGCACGGACAGCCTTGGCCAGATCGCCACACCAATGCTGGTGTTTGGCGCACCACGCGACGTTCACGGACTGGACCTTGATATTGAATCCCGCGCCCTTGTCGCGGCACTGCCTGCCGATATCACCACTTATCTGGAGCCTGAAACCCTGACTCACTTTGATTTCATGGGAGAATGCACGCCAAACGGACTTGAGGTGCTGAAAGAGGTCGAACCCAACGATGTCTTTGTCTGCATTGATGGCACCACCGAACGTCGGGCAAAACACGAGATGATCGCCAGCACCGTCGCGGCATTCTTTAGCCAAGACTAAGCCAACCAAAAGCTGCGCCTCCGCGGCCCCGAATTCGGGGTCGCGGTATGCATTATGACGGGTCGACGATACCCGAACTCCCCCAAAGCTGCATTGTACTTTTGTTTCCAAATAGGACATAATATGGTCAAATTCGGTGGATAAGCCGTTAATACACCTCTGTTAAAGAGGGCAAGGCAACACCGCACAGCACCAACCGGAGCAGGGAATGCTGGAATTTGAAAATGTATCCAAGTCCTTTTGGACCGGGACTCAACACAAGGTTATCCTTGATCGGGTCTCTTTCCGCGTGGAATTGGGCAACTCCCTTGGCATTCTGGCCCCGAACGGCACTGGTAAAACCACATTGATCAACATGATGGCGGGCCTTGAAAAGCCCGACGAGGGCGAGATCAGGCGCGGTTGCAACATCTCGTTCCCGCTGGGGTTCATGGGCGGCGTGGTCAGCAAGGTATCGGCGATGGAAAATGCCCGCTATATTGCGCGGCTTTACGGTCTTGACCCCGACTATGTCGAAAGTTTCTGCCGCTGGCTGTGCAATCTTGGCGAATATTTTGACCAACCGCTTGGCACCTATTCGGCGGGCATGCGGTCGCGGTTTTCCTTTGCGTTGATGCTGGCGCTCGATTTCGACATGTACCTGATTGACGAAGGCATGCCTGCTACGACAGACGTTGAATTTAACCGCAAGGCGGGCGAAATCCTGCAAGAACGCTTGCGTACGACGACCATCATCATTGTGTCCCACCAGGCACAGACCTTAGAGAAATTTGCACGCTCCGCCGCCGTTTTGCTGGATGGGCAATTGCATATGTTTGACACCTTGGAAGAAGCGAAAAGTTTGTATGACTACGAAACCCAAGGCTAGAAAGTTCCGCATCAAGCGGAACACGCCAACCTCATCTTCAAGCAGCGCAGCCCCCAGCGGCAGCGCTGATGCAGCACATGAGACACCGGCGCCCTCAGCAGCAGATACGCAGCCTGCGCAGCAAGGTCAGGTATCCTCCACCAAAGAAGTTGCTGGCGAAACTGACATGGATGCGATCCGGCGTGAGGGCCTGACAGGGCGCCAATTGCGCATGGCGCGCCGCGTTGCGCAAAAACATGAATTGGCCCCGACCTCAGATTTTGACGCTGTGCGCCTGTTGCGCGCCAAGGGGATCGACCCGTTTCAACGCTCAAACATGCTGGAACTTGTGGTGCCCCAAGCGGGCGGCGAACAACGCGACGGCGGCCCCGGTGACGCGATGGCGGCCCTGCCTGCGCAAAGCGGCGGTGCCGGGGCACAGGGCCGCGTGCAATTGCCCCAAACGGTTCCGGCCGGGGGCAATACCCTGCCCTCTACGGAAATAAGCCCGGCAGAACGCCGTCAGCGCGAAATCAGCGAAATTCAACGTGACATCTCAAACCGTCGCCGCCGCAAAATGGGCCTTCTTCTGATCCGGCTGGCGTTCTTCGTGTTTCTGCCAACGTTCTTTGCTGGTTATTATTTCTACAACATGGCGACCCAGATGTACGCCACCAACAGCCAGTTTTTGATCATCCAGAGCGAAGGCACCACCACCAGCCCGTTTGGCGGTCTGTTGCCCACGCAATTTGCAAACAGCGCTGACAGTATTGCAACGCAAGCCTATTTGCAGTCCAAGGATGCCATGCTGCGTCTCGACAAGGACGAAGGCTTCAAATCGCACTTTTCAGATCCGGATATTGATCCGATTCAACGTCTGAATGCGGATCCAACCAACGAAGAAGCCTATAAAATATATAAGAAAAACGTGAAAATCGGCTATGATCCGACCGAAGGCGTGATCCGCATGGAAGTGATTGCCGCCGACCCGGAAGTTTCTGCCAACTTCTCTGAAAGTCTGCTGAAATATGCAGAAGAACGCATCAACAACCTGTCTAAGCAAAAGCGCGAAGACGGGATGCGGGATGCCGTGGCGGGGCTGGAGACCGCCCAGCAAAAACGCCGCGATGCCCAAGAGGCCTTGATCACACTGCAGGTTGAAAACGGCGTTGACCCCGAGGCTGAAATCATTGCGATCCGCACCCAGATCACCACCTATGAGGGCCTGCTGATCGAAAAGGAACTGGCCCTCGCGGCTCTGCTTGACAACACAAGACCCAACCGCGCCAAAGTGGATGGTGCGCAAGGCGACGTCCGGCGCCTGAAGGACCAGTTGGCCAAGTTGAACGACAAATTGAACTCCGCCACACAGGGCGACAATTCGCTCGCGAAAAAGGCCGTAACAATGCAATTGGCGCAGGCCGATCTTGTGGCCGCTGACGCCAACCTGCAACTGGCGCTCACCGGCATGGAAGCCGCACGCAACGAGGCCAGCCGTCAAGTGCGCTATCTGACCGTGGCCGTGCGTCCCGTCGCCCCGCAAGAAGCCACCTATCCGCGTAAGTTTGAAAACACGATCTTGGCTTTCCTGATCTTTGCAGGCATCTATCTGATGTTGTCGCTGACCGCGTCCATCCTCAGAGAACAGGTAACCTCATGACCCAAGTAACAGTCGGCGATGTGATCATCGGCAATGACCGTCCGCTCACCATCATCGCGGGCCCCTGCCAGTTGGAAAGCGCCGATCACGCGCAGATGATTGCGGGCGTGATGAAAGAAGCCTGCGACGCGGCGGGCGTGCAATATGTGTTCAAGGCGAGCTATGACAAGGCCAACCGCACGTCGCTGTCGGGCAAACGTGGCCTTGGCATTGATGAGGGCCTGAAGATTCTGCAATCCATCGGCAAGGCCAATGATGTGCCAGTGCTGACGGATGTGCATACCGAAAGCCAATGCGCCATTGCCGCCGATGCTGTCGATATCCTGCAAATCCCCGCGTTCCTGTGCCGCCAGACCGACATGTTGCTGGCCGCTGGCAACACAGGCAAAGTGGTGAACGTAAAAAAGGGCCAATGGCTCGCACCTTGGGAAATGGGCAATATCGTCACCAAGATCGAAAGCACTGGCAACAATCGCATTATGCTGACCGAACGCGGCACATCCTTTGGCTACAACACCCTTGTCGCCGACATGCGCAGCCTGCCGCAGATGGCACAAACCGGATATCCGGTTGTGATGGACGCCACGCATTCTGTCGCCCAACCCGGTGGCGAGGGCGGCTCCTCTGGTGGCCAACGTGAATTTGCCCCGGTTATGGCCCGCGCGGCGGCCGCAATCGGCGTCGGCGCGATCTTTATGGAGACCCATGAGGACCCGGACAACGCGCCCTCTGACGGGCCAAACATGATCTATCTCGATCATATGCCTGCCCTGATCAACGTGTTGATGCAGTTCGATAAACTTGCAAAGTCCCATCCGCTGACTTTCTGATTTCCCAACTATACGAGGGTACAACGCGTGACAAAACCGGCCCCAACCGTTGCCCAGAACACATGGGAATTCCTGCGCGATGCGATGATCACCCCCACCGGGTTTCGCGAATACGATGCACGCTGGAAATATCCCGATGACATCAACCTGCCCGGCATCACCGCCCTTGGCCTCGGCCTTGGCACCCAAATGCATCTGAGGGGTATCGACCCGGTGATTGCCGTTGGCAATGACTACCGCGACTATTCGCTGTCGATCAAAAACGCGCTGATGCTGGGGCTGATGCAGGCGGGTATTCATGTCAAAGATATCGGCCCGGCCCTGTCGCCGATGGCCTATTTCGCGCAGTTTCATCTGGATGCCCCCGCCGTGGCGATGGTCACTGCGTCGCATAACCCCAACGGCTGGACCGGGGTCAAGATGGGCTTTGAACGCCCGCTCACCCACGGCCCCGATGAAATGAATGAGCTGCGCGATATCGTGCTAAACGGCAAAGGCCAGCAGCGCGATGGCGGCAAATATGAATTTGTCCATGGCGTCCGCGAGGCGTATCTGGACGACCTTGTCGGCGACTTTAAAATGACCCGCAAACTCAAGGTCGTTTGTGCAACAGGTAATGGCACCGCGTCGGCCTTTGCACCGGAACTCTTCAAACGCCTCGGTGTGGAGGTGGTCGCGAGCCACAACAAACTCGACTACACCTTCCCGCACTACAATCCCAATCCTGAAGCCATGGAAATGCTGCATGACATGAGCGCCTCAGTCAAAGCCTCGGGCGCGGACCTCGCGCTTGGCTTTGACGGTGATGGCGACCGTTGCGGCGTCGTGGATGACGAGGGCGAGGAGATCTTCGC
>JBPOFE010000111.1:0-12084 GCA_051252035.1 Sulfitobacter sp. | reverse complement strand
GGCGGCGGATGCGCGGGCATATCTGGATCGGCGCGGGTTAAAGCCGGAGGCATTGGAACACTGGGAAATCGGATTTGCGCCCGACGCTTGGCAAGGCTTGTGGGACGCGCTGAAAGCCAAAGGGGTTGAAGATGAATTGATCCTCGCGGCGGGTTTGGCCAAACCATCGACCAAAGGCGGCAAGCCCTATGACACGTTCCGCGGCCGTATCATGTTCCCGATCCGCGATGCACGGGGACGTGCCATTGCCTTTGGCGGGCGGGCGATGGATCCGAATGACAACGCAAAATATCTCAATTCGCCGGAAACGGAACTCTTCGACAAGGGCCGTAGCCTTTATAACGTGCGCGAGGCACGCGTCGCAGCGGGCAAGGGCATGCCGCTGATCGTGGCCGAAGGCTATATGGACGTGATTGCTTTGCAGGGCGCAGGGTTTGAAGCGGCGGTGGCGCCGCTTGGCACGGCCATCACCGAAAACCAATTGCAGATGTTGTGGCGTATTTCGCCGGAACCGATCATCACGCTGGATGGTGACACCGCAGGGCAACGCGCCGCGATGCGCTTGGTCGATCTGGCCTTGCCCTTGTTGGAGGCGGGTCAATCCTTACGCTTTGCGGTAATGCCGGAAGGGCAGGACCCGGATGATCTGCTCAAGGCACAAGGTGCAGGGGCGCTGCAAAAATTGTTGGACGACGCGATGCCGATGGTGCGTCTGTTGTGGCAACGCGAAACTGAGGGCAAGGTGTTTGATAGCCCTGAACGTAAGGCAGCGCTGGATAAATCCCTGCGTGAAAAGATCAAACTGATCAAAGATCCGTCAATCCGCAGTCATTATGGTCAAGAGATCAAGGATTTGCGCTGGCAGTTGTTCCGCCCGCAAACCGCGAAACGGGGACCTGCGCGGGGACCAAACATAGGCAAATGGCAGCCGCCACCGCAGCCCCCCATGCCCAGCACCAAAGCGTCGGCATTGGCAGCGTCATCAGGCACCGCCGAGCATCTGCGCGAAGCGGTGATACTGGCGGCTTTTGCGAATTGCCCGCAGATTATTGAAGATTTCGAGAGCGGTCTGGAAAGCATGACCTGCGCCGATCACACCCATGCAGTGCTGCGCGATCTGTTGCTGCGTCACGGGGCGGCGGGGAAGCAGGTGTTGCGTGAACAGATTTCTACCGCACTGGGCGCGGACGCCCTTGAAAACCTGACGTCGCAACGCCACGTAGCGATCACGCCCTGCATCCGTAATCCCGGCAATGTCGAAATGGCCACCATGACTGTGGCCGAGGAATTGGCCAAACTGGAAGCGGCGCGTGGGTTGAACGCCGAAATCGCCGAGGCAGTCGAGGATTTAAGCGGTGTCGCTGACGAAGGCGTGACATGGCGGTTGAGCGAGGCGGCGCGCGCCGCAGACAAGGCCGTGCGGACAGGGCAAGAAGATAAGGCCGAATACGAAGTCGGTGACAACGGCGCGCGGATCAAACGTGATGAGCGTAGCGCACTGGACGCATTGCTGGATGGCATTAGATACGAGAAACCAAAAGGTCGCAGTTAAGTGCAGGCGTGACCTTTTCGCAGGAACTTTAGGAAAAAGCAGGGTATCGGCTTTAAGAATCACCCAAAACCCCGCATGATTCGCAAAACCGAATCACCTTAGTGATTCGCGCTGACCCTCTGGAGGAACAGACATGGCCGCCAAAGACACCAACGAAGATACCAAGCAAGACGATGGTGACAACGGCCATTCGCTTGATATGAGCCAAGCCGCTGTCAAAAAGATGATCAGCGAAGCCCGTGAAAAGGGCTATATCACCTACGGTCAGTTGAATAATGTGCTGCCGCCCGATCAAGTTGGATCGGAGCAGATCGAAGATGTGATGTCGATGCTGTCCGAGATGGGCATCAACATCATTGAAGACGAAGACGCCGAAGAAGAAGAGGCCAAGGGCAGCACAGAGGTTGCCACCACGGATACCAAGGATGTGGCGCTGTCGTCTGGCACGGCTGAAAAGCTGGACCGGACGGATGATCCCGTGCGCATGTACCTGCGTGAAATGGGCAGTGTTGAACTGTTGTCTCGTGAAGGCGAGATCGCGATTGCCAAGCGCATCGAGGCGGGCCGTAACACGATGATTGCCGGGCTTTGCGAAAGCCCGTTGACCTTTCAGGCGATCACAATCTGGCGCGACGAATTGCTGTCAGAGGATATTCTGCTGCGCGATGTGATCGACCTTGAAGCGACGTTCGGCAACACCATGGGCGAAGAAGAAACCACGCCCGTTGTGGTGCCCGGTGCGCCTGTTGTCGAAAAGCCGAGCGAGGAAAAAGCCGAAGTGGATGCTGACGGCAACCCGATCAGCACTGATGACGACGATGATGATGAGGATGAACAGGCCAACATGTCGCTGGCCGCGATGGAAGCCGCGCTGAAACCGCAGGTTCTGGAAGCGCTCGACATCATCGCCGATGATTACGTCAAGTTGAGCGAGATGCAGGACAGCCGGATTTCGGCGACCCTGAACGAAGATGGGTCATTTTCGACCAAGAATGAGGCGACCTACCAAAAGCTACGTGCCGAGATCGTGTTGCTCGTCAACGAATTGCACCTGCACAACAACCGTATCGAAGCCTTGATTGACCAGCTTTACGGTATCAACCGCCGGATCATGCAGATTGATAGCGCGATGGTGAAGCTGGCCGACCAAGCCCGCATCAACCGCAAGGAATTTGTCGACGATTATCGCGGCTACGAGCTTGATCCAAACTGGATGGAGCGGATGGCCGAAAAGACCGGTCGTGGCTGGCAGATGTTCATCGAACGCTCAAGTGATAAGGTCGAAGAACTGCGTGCCGATATGGCGCAGGTTGGTCAGTACGTTGGTCTTGATATCTCTGAATTCCGCCGCATCGTGCAGCAGGTTCAGAAGGGCGAAAAAGAAGCGCGTCAGGCCAAGAAAGAAATGGTCGAAGCCAACCTGCGTCTGGTTATCTCGATTGCCAAAAAGTACACGAACCGCGGCCTGCAATTCCTTGATCTTATTCAAGAAGGTAACATTGGCCTGATGAAAGCGGTGGACAAGTTTGAGTACCGTCGCGGCTATAAATTCAGCACTTATGCGACATGGTGGATCCGTCAGGCGATCACACGGTCCATTGCGGATCAGGCCCGCACCATCCGTATTCCGGTGCATATGATCGAGACCATCAACAAGCTGGTCCGAACAGGCCGCCAGATGTTGCACGAGATTGGCCGCGAACCGACACCAGAGGAATTGGCAGAAAAGCTGCAAATGCCGCTGGAGAAGGTCCGCAAGGTGATGAAGATCGCCAAGGAGCCGATTTCGCTCGAGACGCCGATCGGCGACGAAGAAGACAGCCAGTTGGGTGACTTCATTGAGGACAAGAATGCCGTGCTACCCTTGGACAGCGCCATTCAGGAAAACCTCAAGGAAACCACAACACGGGTTTTGGCGTCACTCACCCCGCGTGAAGAACGTGTGCTGCGGATGCGGTTTGGTATCGGCATGAACACCGATCACACGCTGGAAGAAGTTGGCCAACAGTTCAGCGTGACACGCGAGCGTATCCGTCAGATCGAAGCGAAAGCGCTGCGTAAATTGAAGCACCCAAGCCGGAGCAGGAAACTGCGGTCGTTCCTGGATCAATAAATCACGGTTCAAAAACCAACCTGATGGAAACGGGTTTCGTTAAAGGGCGATATCGGTGCGGCGGCGTGGATGATCTTACCTTTCGGGGCGATCAACGCTGTCGTGATTTTGACGTGACGGATGAATGATCTATCTTATGGCAAAACCAAGAGAGAGGTTTCGTCATGCGTTTGTTTATTATTGCTACCCTGTGTGTAACGCTTCCGTTTGCCGCCAGCGCTCAAGCCTATCGTGCCGAAAGCCATCTCGTAGTGGTGCCGCTGAACGCCGCGGACTTTGAAGTGATTGAAGCACACGGCGAGGGGCCGCGCGGCATCTGGTGCGCGGCGGCTGATTTTGCAAAGTTTGCTAAAGGCCAACCCAACGGCAGCCGCCTTTATATCAAAACCGGACGGGGTGCATCCATCAGCGTGGCGGGCCGCAAAAGTGTTGTGTTTACCACTGATGCCGCCCGGTTGGCGGCCGAACCAAAGCGGGGGTACTCCGTCAGCACAAGCAAGGTAGGATATAATCTGCCAGTGGGGCATGCCTATGCATTTTGCCGCGATTATTGGGAACATTTCCCATTCCGGTGATGTTTGATGCGTTGCATCAAGCCAGAACTCGCGACAAAATGATCGCGTGCAAACAACCTTTTCCATCAGAACCAACGGTCAGGGGCTGACTGAATTCACCAGTGATGTTGTGCAGTGGCTTGACGGGGGTGGCGATGGGCTGCTGACGTTGATGGTGCGCCACACTTCGGCATCCCTGCTTATCCAGGAAAACGCGGACCCGGATGTTAAGCATGACTTGCGGGCGTTTTTCTCACGTTTGGTGCCGCCCAGCACAGATGCGTCTATGGCTTATCTGCGCCACACGATGGAGGGGCCAGACGACATGCCTGCCCATATCAAGGCGGCGATGATGCCCGTGACCCTGACCATTCCGGTTGAGCGTGGCATGCTGCGGCTTGGCACATGGCAGGGGATTTATCTGTTTGAGCACCGTGATGCGCCGCACACACGAACCGTGGCGGCGCATTTTGCGTCTGATTGATCAGTCGTCGAGCAGGAAGGTGACCATCAGGTTGACCTGATAATGCGCGATCTTGCCGTTCTCGACCTTGACCGATTGCTCTTTGACCCAAGCGCTGACGACGTTGCGCAGGGTCTTGCCAGCGCGATCAATGCCGTTCTCGACAGCATCATCAAAGCTCTTTTTAGAGGTTGCGGAAATCTCGGTTACGCGTGCGACACTCATGGTGGTCTCCCTTAATTGTTAAGGTGTCTATCTGGCGCTGTTAGCGTGCGGAATGCAAGCGGGTGGCCTCAAGGTCACGCCATCACACGCGGCAATTCTGGTGGTTTCCGGCGTAATGATGCCTGTGGCGTTGACATCATGTCACAGATGCAGCCCCAAGATGTAGAGCCCAATTTCGCCACTACCCAAAACCTATGTCTTGCCCTATAAGTCTGGGCAAGTGGGCGGAACGCCCCACAAGTGAGGCAGATTAATTAAATAGGGGGACGGCCATGCGCTGCCCGTTTTGCGGAAATATCGACACTCAAGTAAAAGACAGCCGACCAGCGGAAGACCATGTATCCATCCGACGCCGTCGGTTTTGCCCGGCCTGTGGCGGGCGATTTACCACATATGAACGTGTGCAACTGCGCGATCTGGTGGTGATCAAATCCTCGGGCAAGCGCGAGGATTTTGACCGTGACAAGCTGGAACGCTCGATCCGTATTTCGATGCAAAAGCGCCCGATTGATCCTGAACGCATTGATCAGATGATCAGCGGCATTGTGCGGCGTCTGGAAAGCATGGGTGAGACAGACATCGGGTCCAAGCAAATCGGCGAAATCGTGATGGAAGCGCTCGCGCGGATTGATACCGTCGCTTATGTGCGCTTTGCCTCTGTATATAAGAACTTTCAGGCGGCGGATGATTTCGACAAATTCGTGCAGGAATTGCGCCCCGATACCACCCCAGAAGAGTGACGCAAAGCTCGGCAACCGACGCGCGCCATATGGCGTTGGCCCTTTCTTTGGGCCGACGTGGTCAGGGGCGCGTCTGGCCCAATCCAGCAGTTGGATGCGTCATCGTGAACGCGGGCCGCATCGTCGGGCGGGGATGGACGCAGCCTGGCGGACGCCCGCATGCCGAGACTGAAGCGCTGAAGCAAGCGGGTGAGGCGGCCAAGGCTGCGGTTGCCTATGTCACGCTAGAACCCTGCGCACACCACGGCGAAACCCCACCCTGTGCGCAGGCGTTGATAGACGCCGGCGTTGCCCGCGTTGTGGTGGCCACCGCTGACAGTGACGACAGGGTTGATGGGCGCGGACTTGAAATGCTGCGCGGGGCTGGGATTGAAGTCACCACAGGGGTTCTTGAAGCCGAAGCCCGTGCGGATCACGCTGGGTTCCTCGCCCGCGTTGAACAGGGGCGACCGACGCTCACCTTGAAATTGGCGCAATCCTTTGACGGGCGCATTGCCACCGGAACTGGCGAGAGCCAATGGATCACCGATGCGCCGGCGCGTCGTCTTGTGCATGCCATGCGTGCGCGTCATGACGCGGTGATGGTCGGAGGCGGGACCGCACGCACAGATGATCCCAGCCTCACTATTCGGGGGCTCGGCATCGACCAACACCCCACCCGTATTGTCGTGTCGCGCCGTCTGGACCTGCCATTGATGGGTAAACTTGCACGCAGCGCGGCCGACATCCCGCTGATCCTGTGTCATGGCCGCGATGCCGACCCTAATCTCATCCGTACATGGCGCGATCTTGGGGCGACATTGCTGCCTTGCGGATTGCGCGGCGGACAATTGGACCCGGTGGATATCCTACAACAACTGGGGACCCATGGGTTAACCCGGATATTCTGCGAAGGTGGCGGCGCGCTTGCCGCATCGCTGCTTGAGGCTGATCTTGTTGATACGCTTGTCGGCTTTACTGCGGGTGTGGTGATCGGTGCCGAAGGGTTGCCCGGCATCGGGGCCATGGGCCTCACGCATCTGTCAGGCGCGCCGCGTTTTACCTTGCACACCACCCAAACCATTGGCCCGGACGTCCTGCATATCTGGGCACGTTCCTAAGCCTGTTTATCTGACCTAATAACCCAAATCCGGGCTTACCGCCTGCGCCACAGATGGCTTTGGCCCGCCAAAAGACCTTGCACCTTGGACAATAAGCGATTTGCAGCGCCCGCATGTGGCATATCGCCTGTTACCAACCGCTCGACAATCACTTCAACCGGGCAGGCGAGGCCCGTCTTGGGATCGAAATATCGCGGGTAATCAATCAGTGCGGCATGCACCAACCCCTCAAGCGTGACAGTGGCCCGGCGGCGGGGCGGTACATCGCCGTGATCCTTGGTCAAACCCCAACCCGCATAGAACGGCACCCCGAGCGTCACCACAGGCACGCCGCGCAACAGTGCCTCAAAACCCAAGAGCGACGTCATGGTCCAGACCTCATCAACCACGCCGAACACTGCCACCGGATCGCAGTTTTCCAACACGCGATCCGCAAGCACAGTGGCATCCGTGGTCCCGGCGCGTAGGCCCGCTTCGACATCAGGGTGAGGTTTATACAGGATCACCGCGTCAGGGTTTGCATCGCGTGCGGCCTTCAATAGCACAAGATTGGTGCGGACGGCATCGGTGCCGGTCAGGATCGATGCATCATCTTCGACCTGTCCCGGCACCAGAATACGCTTACCTGCACCAAGCCCTGTGAGATCAGGGGCTGCACCTTTTAGGTTATACTTGCTAAGCGCGCCACCGGTCAGCGCCTTGATCAACCTGGCCGCGCGCGCCTGCTGATCCGGGCGCAAGTCAGCGCGGGCTTCAATCCATTTCTCCAGACGGCTGGGGCGACCGGGGTCATAGTAAATCCCCAAATCATCACAAGTTAACGACAGCGGAGGTACCAATTCGGCGCCCAATCCACGGGATCGCAGAAACCCATCTTCGACCCGGATGGCATCATCATGACCAACCTGCGCCTTTCCGGCCCAGACCATCCAAGGGCGGCCTGCGTTGCGTGCTTTTGCGGGGTCATCTTCGAAAACGACTGGCTTTGTTGCGCCAAAAAACCGCTGTAGCGGTTTGCGTTTCCACAGGCTCATCCCTGATGCAACCCAGCCGATATGATCCTCGCGCCACGCACGGGTTTGCGCGGCCATGGTTTCGATCGCTGTTTCCAAATCACAGAGCGTATCACGATAAGGGTCGTACCATTTCGGATATAGGATCATTGCGCCCGCAAAAAGCTGTGCGCGGGTCAGGACACGTTGACGGCGTTGCACGGGGAATTCATCTGAGGTCAGACCCCAACCTGCGTAAAACGGTTGCCCAAACACACGTGGCTTATGGCCTGCATAAATCGCCTCGAACCCCATTTGTGATGATACGGTATAAACGCCCACGGCCCCTTCAAACAGCGCCCAAGGGCTGACCGGATCGCGCAGCAGCGTGATGCGGTCATTCTCATCCTCGGGGCCAAAATATCCTTCCCGAAAACCTTGAACGGTTTCGGGATGCGATTTGATGATGACACGCGCGCCGGGGTGTTCTTCTTGGGCGAACACCAGCATTTCCAAAAACCGCGCCCGATCCGCGCCTGATGCGGTGACCGAGGCATCGCCACGGGTTTGATCGATCACCAGCACATAGCCGGGGGCCGGGGCAGGGGTGTGCGGATCAAAGCCAGTGTATTTGGTCAGATGCGCCTCTTGTATCCGCGCAATCGCGCCTCGTGCGCGGTTCAGCAAGGCAGTATCGTCAAAGCTGTGGGTCGCCAAAAGCATTTCAAGATCAGAGGGTTGTGCCGGATCAAAGTGCATGCCGCGATGGTCAATAACCAGCCCAATCGGCGCGTCACCCGCGCGACCTGGGTGCAGGGACCGTAGCAATGTGTCCTCAACACGGACCACGGGAACATCGCGCTTTTCGGCGACGCCAAGACCACGGTGCGATGTGGGCGATTGACCCCAAACTGCCACGGCATCATCTGATCTGGGCAGACCCAGATGGATCGAGTAGCCGGACAATTGCAAAATGCGGCGCACCCGGCGCTGCGTCAAAAACCCGCTGTTATAGACAAAAAGCCGCCGGACCTTTTCAGGCCCGGCGGCGGGGGTGTCATATGTCTCTGGCCCTAAAGCCATCTTATGATCAATCGCTCGTGAGCGAGGTCAGACTTGCCGCCGATCCGGCAGTGCCTGTGATCGCCGAGATAACTTTGCTCCATTGGGTGAACGGTGCTTCGGTCACATAGATCGTATCACCGTCACGGATCACAAAGTCACGGGCCATAAACATGCCGTTTGGCTTGGTCAGATCCAGCACATAGACCATACGCTGAGTGCCACGCAGATCATTGCGGCCCAAAACCTGTTCGGCGATCTCTTGTGGTTCATTGCGGAACACAAAAACACCTGTGGGGTCCGCCGTGGCCGCGTTCAACCCGCCAACCTGCGCAATGCCTTCGAGGGCCGACAGGTTTTGTGATTCAAACGGTACGCGTGCTTGCCCGCCTGTGGCGCCAAGGGCCGTGAAGGACCGCGTGTCCTCTTCGACCAGAATGCGGTCACCACCGCGTAGTGCAATATCGAGTTCGGGGTGGTCATAAAGGTCCTGGAACCAGATTTTACCACGCATTTTGCCACGGATCACGGTGATCTGGGCAATTTCAGGTTCAATCGTCACACCGCCTGCGCGCGCCATCATTGTGGCCAGCGTCCGGGTCGGGCGTTCAATCGCATAGACGCCTTGCGCGCCGATGGACCCGACCAGCGATACGGTTGACCCGTCACCCGCCGCGCGGCGGACCTCGACCTGTGGGTCAGGGGTCTGTTCGCCCAGTTTGTTGGTGATGATGCGGCGGATCGCGTCAGGTGTATTGCCCGCCGCTTTGATCCGGCCCGCATAGGGAATAAAGATAAAGCCAGCGCCATCGACCTGCACTTCTTCAAGCAGGGTGGCGGGCGCACCTTCGACACCTAACAATGGGTCGTCGACATTTTCATAGACGGTGATGCCCAACACATCGCCCGGACGGATGGTATCAGATCCAAGTTGCGATGCGTTTTTAAATTCGTTTGAGAACCCAAGTGCGGGGGTCACGGCAATTGCACGGGTCACGCGGTCATTGACCGCGACCACAAAGGCATCGCCTTCTTTTTGCACGGAACCCGCAAAAATCTGTTTTTTGTTGGGACCGACCTGCGGCAACCCACAAGACGAAACAACGGCCAACGCCGCAAGAACTGCGATGGGACGTGCCCACCGGAAAGATACGGATTTCACTGCCCGGTCTCCTCGACCTATTCAACTCTGCCTCAAAATTCGTCGATTAGCCCGACGTAATTAGAGGCAAGGTAGCGCAGAAATTTCACAAAAGCGACTGAAAATGCGGGGTTAGGTCAGGTGACAACACGCAACTGTTGCCGTGGTGCCGCGGTCCCCAACTCGAACGCGTCATAAGGATCTTCGGCGGCGAGCATCATGTCCACCACTTGGCGCAGCAGTTGGCGGCGGCCCCGTGCAGCATAAAATCCACCGGGAATTTGTGAGGTTTCAAGCAGATAACGTCGATAATCTTTGTATGCCCGGTTGTCCGGGCGGCTGGCCCCGGCAAAGAAATCGGGTAATGGCTGATCCGAGACAAACTCGGGCTTGGCATAGACCGCGCGGCCAAACACCTTAAGCGGAATTCCGCGCCACAGCACCTGCTGGCCTGCGGTTGAATTCACGGTCACAGCCGAACGCGCGTCATTGAGCAGCTGCGCCAATTTGCCGCCTCGGACGTAATGCACGCGTCCTGCGACGCCAAATTTGCGGGCCAGAAGTTTGATATCGCGGCGCACTGGCGCGCGGCCATCTTCCAACGGGTGGGCTTTGACAACCAGATGATGATGCTTTGGCGCGCCCTTGGCAAAACCGTCGATCACCAGTTCAAGGAAATCTGACATTGTGTTGAAAGGCGAATGCATCTGAAACGAACTGTCATGCTCCAACTGCAAAAGGGCGAGATGATAGGGAAAGCCACCCAAGCGGATGCGTTGCGTGGCAAACAATCGATCTGCCGCCAATGCAGGCATCAGCAGCAAGCGTTTGACATAAAGCTGAAATTCCTTGGTCACAGACAGGCTGCGATGTGGGCGGAAATTGCGGTACGCGCCATTTCGGAACATCACAAACCAATGATATAGCGCACCGTAGAAAATGTGCTGGCGCATGTCGCCCCAATGGCCGGGGGGCAGGGGCGCTTCGATATCTGATTGCGCGAGGGATGTTTGCATCTGCTGAATTGTCATATCCATCAGGCGCGAATTGCCGTTTGACCCACCGCGTTCATAGGTCACCCAATAGGGCCGCATGTAGCCTTCTTCGAACACATGCACGGTGATGCCGCGCGCCTTCGCCTCTGCCACAGCATGGGCATGGATGGGGCGGGTGTCGCCATAGAGCACAATATCGGTGACGCCCTTGTCGGTCAGTAAATCCGCATATGTATCGGGCCAATCCGAAAATTCGGCGTCAAATGGGATATAGCTATCTGGATGAAACCAAAATGCCCGGTCGCCCGCGTTAAAGCCGACACGCCACACGGTCGATCCCGCCAAACGAAGCATCTTGCCCAAACGGTGAAAGAAGGGGCCATGCGGCCCTTGCAGGAACAAAAACACCCTATTGTCTGGGTCCGTGATCGTCATATTGGTCCCTTTGGCGTGCGTGTTGGCGGGTTACACCAGAAAATAGGGGCAACATTATGACTGACCCACATGCGCTGCACCCCTTGTCAGTATGGCGTCACAAGGTTACGTCCCTCTAAACACTACCAAAGGAGCGGCCCATGTTCACGGGGATTATCACGGATGTTGGCACCGTTGTAGAATTGGAACAAGCGGGCGATCTGCGCGCGCGGATCCGGACGGGGTATGACACGGGCACAATTGATATCGGCGCGTCGATTGCCAGCGATGGTGTCTGCCTGACAGTCGTGGCGCTGGGCGATGATTGGTATGACGTGCAGATCAGCGCCGAAACGCTTGAGAAAACCAACATCGGTCACAACGGCTGGCACGTCGGCAAACGCCTGAACCTTGAGCGGGCGCTCAAGGTGGGGGATGAGTTGGGTGGTCATATCGTGTCTGGCCATGTCGATGGCGTGGCTGAGGTGATTGCGATGGCGGACGAGGGCGACAGCACCCGCGTCACCCTGCGCGCGCCCAAAACGCTGGCGCGGTTCATAGCGCCCAAGGGATCGGTTGCGTTGAATGGCACGTCCTTGACGGTGAACGAAGTCGATGGCTGTGACTTTGGTATCAACTTCATTCCGCACACCAAGGAAGTGACGACGTGGGGGGATGTGGCGGTTGGCGATCAGATCAATCTGGAGATCGACACGCTCGCAAGGTATGTCGC
>JBPOFE010000110.1:0-12143 GCA_051252035.1 Sulfitobacter sp. | reverse complement strand
TTCAGGTTCTTCGGTGTCGGGATCATCAATGTATCATAGAGCAAGCCAACAACGTTCAGGCGGCTTGATAGCCACTTTTCGCCTTTGGTCTTTGGCTCGTAATGATCGTGTGGAATTCCAGCCATGTGTCTGCTCCCTTAACCCAGTTTGATCGTGGTTTCATCCACGAATTCGGCGACAGGCACCGGAAGATTTGTCGGAGCAGGCCCTTTGCGGATGCGGCCAGCGGTGTCGTAGTGTGACCCGTGACAGGGGCAGAACCAACCGCCAAAATCTCCCGCGCCATCACCCAAAGGCACACAGCCGAGGTGCGTACACACACCCATCATCACCAACCATTCGCCTGTTTCATCAAGTGCGCGGTTTTCATCAGAGGCATCTGAACCCACAGGTACGTTCGCGTTTTCCGCACCTTGATCCGGCAAGCTGCTGATATCGACGGCGCGTGCCTCTTCGATCTCTTCTGGTGTGCGGCGGCGCACGAACACCGGTTTGCCCAACCATTTCACAGTCAGCTGCGTGCCCGGCTCAAGATCAGCAACATCCACGCGGATTGACGACAGCGCCAAAACGTCTGCGGACGGGTTCATCTGGTTCACCAACGGCCATACGGCGGCGCCAACAGCAACGGCCCCTGTTCCTGCGGTGGCATAATAGAGGAAATCCCTCCGGTTGCCTGCGTGATCATCTGCTTGAGACACGAATTTTCTCCACTTCTTGGCCAATTATTGACCATCAGACATAGCGGCAACACATCACATGTCACCATATTTCAGTTCGTTATCTACCGGGACAGGTCGCCCCCGTCCAGATGTCAAAGCCGCGCAAAGGGTCGCAGGGGGTCAGGCATGTGCAAAAAAGTTCGCAATTGGACGCAGATTAACCCTTCGGCGGCTGGGTTGCCTGCATCGAGGCCCGCGAATCGAATTTTTCAAACCACGCTGCCAGCGCATCGTTCCCAGTGCGCCAACCCCGTACGTGTAACCGAAAATCGACGTAGCCTAGCGCGCAACCAATCGCGATCTGACCCATGTCCAACGGCCCTGAAAGATGGCTCATCCAGCGGGTGTTAAGCGCCGCGCACGCGCGTTCAATCTTGCTCCACTGCCCGTCAACCCACGTGTCCATGCGCATGTTTTCGGGACGCAGGCGGCCCTCATAAACCATCAACAACGCCGCATCCAAAATGCCATCCGCCGTCGCCTCAAGCGTCAACGCGTCCCAACGCCGTTGGCCTGAACCATAAAATTTGCCACCTGCCCGATCATCCAAATAGGCGCAAATCACCCTGCTGTCATACAGCGTCGGCCCCTCGCGGCGTTCCAATGCGGGCACTTTGCCCAACGGATTTTGCGGCAACAATCCTTGAGCCGGAGCCAACGGCGTGCCCGATTGCTCCTGCAATGCCACATCATCTAACTGCTTGGTCTCGTGCAGCAGAACCATAACTTTGCGAACATAGGGTGAGGTCGGGGAATAGGCGAGTTGCATTGGGTTCTCCTGATCTGGTTCGGTGACGGTCCACCATCCATGATAGGCCCAATATTATTCGGATGACCACGCATAAAACTTTGTAGTCTTATATGTGCCCAGCGGAATGACGTCTGCCCAATTTTTCTTGAGCCATGATAACCTGATGTTCTGACATCCAGGCGCTGCTGCCTCTGCGGGAATGGTCGTCAACAGCAACAAACCAGCCTTATATCCTATATAATTAATCAAATTGAACCCACCATGATCCTCTGACGGGGTGACCATATAGACCCTGCAATCGCTGCCGCAGGAGTCATCAAAGAAAAGAAGATCACCACGCCAAAGGGTCGCTTTCTTGCCGCGTTTCTCTCGATATTTTTCGCCTAGAATTTCAATCATGCTAGTATGGTCGATCTATTTCCCTGCAATAGCAATCTGTGATCTCTGCTTCCCGCTTGCGTCTGTCTTAGCTTTTCACGCCGCGCATCAAGGCCGCAATTACATTTTTTTCTGAACCGAACCCGTATCCCGCAACATGGTCCGCCGCCGACAGCCGCACGGCATCCGGTTTATTCTGGTTCAGCTTCCAAGTGCCATCAACAGCTGTCACCCGCATCCGGCACGGCACGATCTGGCGCATCATCTTGTCCAACACGCTTTCGGTCATTTTGGCTGTCTTCCACGGCGCTTTCGGCAGCAATCGATCCTCATAAAACGCGGATTGCCGATCCAACAGTCCACGCAATTCTTCCTGAGGCCGCAGTTCAAGAACACCTGTCAGATGCACCGCGACATAATTCCACGTCGGCACCTGATCTGGCACCCCGTACCAATCAGGCGAAATATAGGTGTCCGGCCCTGACACCGCGATCTTTACATTCAATGGTTCCCGCAACGCCCGCGCGATCGGATTGGACCGCACCAAGTGCAAGTCCGCCACATCACCCAATTCGTTCAGAAGGAACGGCACATGAGCAAGCAAAGGTTCCTGTTCAGCACTCACCGCCAAAACCCCAAATCCTCGCTCTCGTGCGAAAGCCAGATTTCGGGTGGCGTCGGCATCATGAAAAATTGGGTTCGGGTGCATTTTACAGGTCTCCCACCGATGTGATCCTTTTGCTATTGCAGGTTTCCCATGACCGATGCAACTTGGGCATATTCTCAGGGCGGGGTGAAATTCCCCACCGGCGGTAAGGGGAAACCCAAAGCCCGCGAGCGCTGGTGACCTCTCTTCGAGAGGCACCGGGACAGCAGATCTGGTGTGATTCCAGAGCCGACGGTCATAGTCCGGATGAAAGAGAATGCGTGGACAAAGGTGGCTTTCGCCCGCCTTATGCCTGCGTGATCGCCTTGGGTGGACGTGTCGAGACCACAAAAAGGAGATCACAAATGACACAACTCAGTTCCGCCCGCACCCGTTTTGCTTTTGTCAAAGCAGGATGGCACGCCGACATCGTTGATTGTGCCTTGGACGGCTTTACCGAAATCATTCCGCCTGAACATGTCGATGTGTTCGATGTACCGGGTGCGTTTGAAATGCCGTTGATGGCCAACACCCTTGCCAAGACTGGCACGTACAGCGCTATTATCTGCGCCGCCTTTGTTGTCGATGGCGGCGTTTACCGCCACGATTTTGTCGCCGCCTCCGTAGTCGATGGCTTAATGCGGGTGGGGTTGGACATCGGCGTACCTGTCCTATCGGTATCCCTAACGCCGCATCAGTACCAAGAGACCGAGCACCACAACACCATCTATCGCGCGCATTTCGTGACTAAGGGCCGCGAGGCGGCAGAAGCCGCACTGGGTATTGTTGAAGCGTATGAAGAATTAGAAACCTGATCGTTTTCTTTCAAAGAAAACGCCTCGGAATTTTTCAAAAGTTCACCTACCTCTAACCAAGGTAATCGCGCAACTCCGGCGGTGGGTCATCCAGCAATGCCACCGCTGGACGTGGCGCGTGAGCGTGGCCGCCTTCGACAAAAATTACCTGATCCGCAATCCGCCGCACATCATCCGGTGCATGTGTGACCATGATCAACGCCGCCTTGGTTTCAGTTACAAGGTCCTGCACCAGATCAAGCATGTCATTGCGCAGGGCCGGACCAAGCGCCGCAAATGGCTCATCCAGCAACACAAATGGTCTCGCCTGTACCAATACCCGCGCCAACGCCACCCGGCTTTGTTGACCGCCAGACAATGAACTGGGTTTTTTATGCGCATGCTCAGACAGCCCCACGCGACGCAACGCAAGCTGCACCTGATCAACGTCCACCGCATTTAATCGCAGGTTTGGGCGCAGCCCAAGACCGACGTTTTGGACCACAGTCAGATGCGGGAACAAATTGTTGTCCTGAAACAGCATCGTCATCGGGCGATCCCCCGGTGCTGCATCCGTTATATCGCGACTGCCACAAGTAATCCGCCCCTGATCTAGTGGCGTAAACCCACATAGTGCATTCAGCAGCGTTGATTTGCCCGCACCAGAAGGGCCAATCACAGCACACTTTTGCCCTTGCTCAATCACCATGTCAGCAGACAAACTAAAATCACCCTGCCGGATGATGACATTCTCAAGCCTCAGCATGCCAACGGCCCCCTTTGTCGCAGATCCAAAAAACGCCCAGCGCCAGTGTCAGTAATATCAACGCTGCACCAGCCGCGGCCTCCATCCGGTAGGCCCCCATCAGGCGGTACATCTGCAACGGTAATGTCGTCCGGTCCGGATCCGCAAAAAGCGCGATTACCCCCAGATCTCCAATCGACAACGCACCCGTTAATCCAGCTGCAAACCCAATCTGCGCCCGTAGTCGCGGTAGGATCAACCAGCGCCAAAGCGACCAGCCCCGCATGTTCAGGCTTTCACTAAGTCGCCCGTAGTCGCGCAATGTATCCCGCAAACGCGGCACCATGATCCGCAAAGCAAACGGCAACGCCATCAGCGCATTGACCAATGCTGTGACGGGCAGCGCCAACTGCACCGGATCGGCCACTGGGTTGATAAGAATAAACCAACCCGTGCCAATCATCAGCGGTGATGCAGACAGACCCAGCAAGCCAATAGCCTCAACCCCACCGGACTTACGGCTGGCGATCCAGCCCGCCATCGGCATTGCTAACATACCCATCACAAAAATGCTGATAGTCGCCACATACAATGATGCCCCTGCAGCTTGCCAGACTGACAGTGGAACCTGCCCCAATCCAATGAGCCCTCGCAAAATCACGGCAGACAGCGGAAGCAGCAAAAACAGCGCCGATACCGACACAATACCGACGTCAAACAGACGTTGGAAACCACTGCTTGCGTCCCACCGTTTCATCGGCCGATCAATACCGCCACCGACACTGATCGACGGGATTATCCACAGTGCAATCAACGCCGCTGACCCGGCAAGAACCAGCTGAACCACAGCGAGGATAGCCGCACGGCCCAAATCGAAATCAAACTTGAACGCCTGATAAATCGCCAGTTCCACCGTTGTCGCCCGCGGCCCACCACCCAACGTCAGCGCCACGGCAAAACTGGTCAGACAGATCACAAAGATCAACGCCGCAACACCTGGCACAATCTGTTTCAGCAGCGGCAATTCGAGCGTGCGAAACACGGATACAGGCGTCAGGCGCAATTGCGCGGCCAACCGAAATCGCTCAGCTGGAATCGTATGCCAGCCTTGCAGCAAAAGCCGCGTTGCCAAAGGCAGGTTAAAGAACACATGCGCTAATACCACACCGTGAAGGCCATAGATCGACACACCCGGCAAACCGAGCAGATCAAGCCCGGTATTTACCCAACCACTCCGGCCAAAAACTGTCACAAGACCAAGCACCGCAACAATGACAGGTAAGATAAATGGTGCGCCTAACAATGTAACAAGAACGCCGCGCCCGAAGAACCTGCGCCGCGCCAATGCTCGGGCAAGTGGGATCGCAAAAACCACCGACAAAACCGCCGATATCACCGACTGCACCACCGTAAACCGAATTGCCGCCCAATCGCCGGGACCAAGCCCTTGACCGGGTTCAATCCGCGTCGCAATACCGACAAACGCCAGCAAAACCGCCGCCACTGTTAGGGTGGCGGCGGTTTTGCCAAACCATACAGTTATTGAGTCAGCGCGCTGCGCCATGCTTCAATCGCTTTATCTTGCAGAGCGGCGGCTTCGGCTTCGCTATAAAACAACACCTTTTCCGGCAAGGGTAATTCTGACCATCCATCTGGCCATTGGTCTTGCGGCAAAGCAGAAGGCAACGACCAGTTGGCTTTTGGAATTAATGTTTGGAACTCTTCTGACATCACGTAAGCCATGAACTGATCCGCCAGTTCCGGTTGATCTGTCTTGGCAACTTTAGCAACCGTTTCCGTCATGAAGTAATGCCCTTCGGTGAACAACGCCGCATGTTTGGTGAAATCTTCCTCAGCAAACATGTGGTAGGCTGGCGATGTCGTATAGCTCAGCACCATGTCGGCCTCGCCATCGGTAAACATGCCATAACTTGATGACCAATCCTTGGTCACAGTCAGGATTTTCGGGGCAAGTTTCGCCCATGTCGCCTCGGCCTCATCGCCGTAAACCGACTGCACCCACAGCACGAGCGCCAGACCAGAGATTGAAGTGCGCGGGTCTTGGACCACGATCTTGACGTCATCGGGCATCGCCAGCAACGCGTCAAAACTCTCGGGCGGGTTTTGCATGCGGGTATCATCGTAGATAAAGGCGGTATGACCATAGTTGAACGGCAAGAATGTTTCGTCGGTCCATTCAATCGGCAGGGTCAAGGCGCTGTTGTCCTGCCCGTGCGGCGCGAACAACCCAGTCGCGCGCGCCTTGGCAGTCACGTCAGACGTCAAACCGATGACCACATCGGCCTTGGTCCGCTCTCCTTCAAGCAAGAGCCGCGGCAACAGATCGCCAGTTGAGAACTCAAGATCGCAGGCGCATATCTTTTCGAACTCCGCCTCGATCACTGGGCCGGGGCCCCATTCAGACGTAAAATAATCGCCCGCATACACTGTGAGTACGGGTGTTTCAGCATATGCCGCTGAGGCCCCCATAAATGCCGTCGCAAGTGCAAGATACTTCATTGCATCCTCCTTTTGCGGCGAAAGGAAAAAGGTGGATGGATGTCCAAACCTTCCCTCCGCCGGTGTTAACCGGTTCAGGTTCTACGGGTCAGCTTTCGCAATCTCAGCACATCAAGTGCCCCCCGAGGTAGGGGCAGAGGTAGGAGGTGTCGTAGAAGGATGCAAGCCAAATCCCCTTGAGGCACGCAGCGCCGCCCGCTAAGGATCATGCCAACAGGAGTATGTTCCATGTCGATCAACAGCTTTGGCCATCTTTTCCGCGTGACCACTTGGGGCGAAAGCCATGGTCCTGCTCTGGGCGCAACAGTTGATGGCTGCCCCCCCGGCGTACCCGTGAATGCCGAGATGATTCAGCACTGGCTCGATAAACGGAAACCGGGGCAGAACAAATACACCACGCAACGCCGTGAGGCAGACGAAGTTCGGATTTTGTCGGGCGTGTTTGAAGGCGTAACAACGGGCACACCCATCCAGTTGATGATCGAAAACACGGATCAGCGATCCAAAGATTACGGCGACATCAAAGAGAAATTCCGCCCCGGTCATGCGGACATCACCTATTTCCAAAAATACGGCATCCGTGATTATCGCGGCGGCGGACGGTCGTCGGCGCGTGAGACAGCCAGCCGTGTGGCCGCAGGTGGATTGGCGCGAGAAGCGATCAAGGTGATCGCACCGAATGTGCAGATTACCGGATATATGGTCCAGATGGGGCCACATCAGATTGACCGCGAGGCATTTGATTGGGACCAGATTGAACAGAACCCATTCTGGGTCCCGGATGCCAATGCTGCAACCAACTGGGCCACCTACCTTGATGGTCTGCGCAAATCCGGCTCATCCGTTGGCGCGATCATTGAGGTTGTCGCGCGTGGTGTCCCTGCGGGCATTGGTGCGCCAGTTTATGGTAAGTTGGACACTGATCTGGCCGCCGCGATGATGAGCATCAATGCCGTCAAGGGCGTGGAAATCGGTGAAGGCATGTCCGCTGCAATGCTGACAGGTGAGTTGAATGCCGACGAGATCAGCATGGGGCCGAACGGTCCGGTCTATTCGTCGAACCATGCAGGCGGCATCTTGGGCGGGATCAGCACAGGTCAAGACATTGTTGTGCGCTTTGCGGTCAAACCCACCTCAAGTATTCTGACCACCCGCAAGACGATCACCAAATCGGGCGAAGATACCGAGATTATTACTAAAGGCCGTCATGACCCTTGCGTCGGTATCCGAGCAGTCCCCGTGGGCGAAGCAATGATGGCTTGTGTCATCTTGGATCATCTACTGCTGCATCGGGGCCAGATCGGTGAAAACCAAGGAGTTATCGGTTAACCTATCTACCCGATAATATCAGACGGGCCTGTCGGCCTGCTGCCTCAATGAGGTCCAATGATAAATCCGCCCGCGCAAGCACACGCAGGCCGATATATTGCGTTAATAACGTGTTCGCGATGTCTGTCTTTGTATCGTCAGCAAATGCCCTATGCGTCGCCGACACATTAAGAGCTGCTTCAAAACCATCTCGCAATTTTGCAAGGCTGGCCTTCACCAAACCAGCGATGTCTGGATCAGACATCTCAACCCCTGCCGCCGCGGTACATAAAAGACAACCGCGGCGGTCTCCTTTGGCAAAACCCTGCGCAATCCCATCAAACATCGCGGCGATGCGCGCAGCTCCATCTTGATCGCCTTCGTCTGTTAACATCGCCACTGCGGCATCAACCTCAACCTGTTCATATAATCGCAGAACATTAAGGTAGAGTGATTTCTTATCGCCAAATGCTTTGTATAGGCTACCGCGTGTCAGACCCATCCCAACCAGCAGGTCCGGCAAAGACGCATCTTCGTACCCACGTATCCAGAATACCTGCATTGCTTTTTCAATCGCGTCGTCAGTTTTGAATTCTCTTGGGCGAGCCATCGTAGTCTCCTTTAGGCCTCATATATAATTAGGAACCAACTGTTACACAACTCACGCCATAGTGTATTGTACCAATCGGTTCCTAATTATATTGACTCCTCACCAAGACGCAAAATCAAACAACAAAAGGACATCACAATGAAAAACTTACTCGCTCTTACCCTGACTGCCCTGATCGCATTTGGCCCAGTGACCGGCGCCTATTCAGACACAAGCGGCACTTTCACGGGCGCAAGTGATCACATAACCAAAGGTGGCGTCACCATCAGCAAAAATGACAACGGCACCGCAACTGTCACATTCGACCAAAATTTTTCATTAGATGGCGCACCTGACCCACGCGTGGGTTTTGGCAAAGACGGTGCATTTATCTCAGTCGCAGATCTGGGTGAACTAAAAAAACTCAATGGCGCACAAAGCTATGTCGTGCCTGCGTCACTCAACATTGATGACTACAATGAACTGTACATCTGGTGCCTAAAATTTGCCGTGCCGCTGGGCGTTGCTCAACTGAACTAATCCACGGCACCCTCCGCTTGATCTTTACCAAGTCGAAGCGCATTAAGCAGCTATGCCCAGTGCGATGACACAGAATATTCCCAGCCGCGCCATAGCCCTCAAACTTGGCGCGGTTTTTCTGTTTATGGTCATGGCTGCGCTGATCAAAGCGGCGTCAGGGGCGGTACCACCAGGCCAAGCAGTGTTCTTTCGATCACTTTTTGCCATGCCGATCATTGGCCTGTGGCTTTGGCAACAAGGGCACTTGCACGATGGGCTTTATGTCAACAATCTGCTCGGCCATGTCTGGCGCGGCTTATTCGGAACCACGGCGATGGGGATGACCTTTGCCGGATTGGCGCTTCTGCCTCTGCCCGAAGTCACGGCAATCGGATATGCGACACCGATGTTCACCGTTCTGTTTGCCGCACTCTTCCTCGGCGAACAGGTGCGTTTGTTCCGCCTGTCCGCGGTCGCGCTTGGCCTTATCGGTGTGATGATCGTCCTCGCCCCCCGCCTCAGCTTTGGAACAGGATTAGGCGCAACGGCAACCATCGGCGCGCTGATGGTCCTGACCGCCTCCATCCTGCGGGCATTGGTTCAAATTCATGTTCGGCGATTGGTACAAACCGACAGCACCTCGGCTATCGTGTTTTACTTTTCCCTGACGGCGACCTGCATATCTCTGCTGACATTGCCGCTGGGCTGGGTCTTCCCGGTACCATCACTTTCGTGGACCTCACCGGGCATTGAGGTGCTGGGGCTGATCATCTGCGCAGGTCTGGTTGGTGGCGTGGCGCAAATCATGATCACCTCGTCTTACCGCTTTGGCACCGCATCCATGCTGGCACCGTTCGATTATGCCTCAATGATATTTGCCAGCTTCATCGGCTGGGTCGTGTTCAGCGAAGTGCCCACAGGCCCCATTATCATCGGCGCCGCATTGGTCATTGCGGGTGGTGTTCTGATCATCTGGCGCGAACGCCAATTGGGTCTGGAACGTGGCCGTGCGCGATCTGTGACCGATCCCAAAGCCTGAGGGTTTACCTTGCCCTGCAACCGCCTATGGTGCCGCCAAACACCCATTGAGGAGCCTGCCCATGTCTGACGCGGATCAAAACCAACACAAAGAGAAAATGAAGCAGCGCCAAGCCGCCCAGCGCGCCAAAGTGTCTGAGCTGCAAGACCCCGAAAAAGGTCTGGTGCTGGTCCATACTGGTGCTGGTAAAGGCAAATCATCGAGCGCCTTTGGCGTTGTGGTCCGTGCCTTGGGCTGGAAGCAAAAAGTCGGCGTCGTCCAATTTATCAAGGGCAAATGGAAAACCGGCGAACGCATCTTCTTTGACCGCTTGGGCGAAGTGACCTGGCACACCATGGGTGAAGGTTTCACTTGGGACACGCAAGACAAAGAACGCGATATCGCCGCGGCGCAAGCCGCCTTTGCCAAGGCCCGCGAGATGATGGAAAGCGGTGACTATGATCTGATCGTGCTGGATGAGATAAATATCGCAATGCGTTATGAATATGTTTCGGTTGACGATGTTATCTCCGGGTTAGAGGCGCGCGATAAACGTACGGGCGTGATCCTGACCGGGCGGGATGCCAAACCCGAACTCTGCGAATACGCTGATCTGGTCACTGAAATGACCGAGGTAAAGCACCCGTTCAAGGCTGGAATCAAAGCCCAAAAGGGTGTGGATTTTTAGATGACTGCAAAAGTTGCGCTGATCACAGGTGCGGCGCGTGGTATTGGGCTTGCCACCGCAAAGCTGTTGTTGGCCGAAGGATGGCGCGTCGCGTTATTGGATCGGGATGCAGATGAATTGACTAAAGCGGCTCCACCGCTTGGCGATGATGCCCATCCGCTGATCTATGACGTGTCACAACCTGACCACGCGGATCAGGCCATCGCGGATTGCCTCGGTAAATTCGGAAGCATCGACGCACTGGTGAACAACGCTGGCGTTGCCGATTTTGGCCCGATTGAACAAACTGACTTTGCCCGCTGGCGGCGTGTCATGGAAACCAACCTCGATGGCGTGTTTCTGATGTCACAGGCCGCCACCGCCGCTTTGAAAGAAACGCGCGGCGCAATCGTCAATATCGCCTCCATTTCTGGCTTACGTGCTTCAACGCTACGGGTGGCATATGGCACGTCAAAGGCAGCGGTCATTCAACTGACCAAACAACAAGCGGCCGAACTTGGCGAATATGGCATCAACGCAAACTGCGTCTGCCCCGGCCCGGTGCGTACCAAATTGGCAATGGCGGTTCACACCCAAGACATCATCGACGCCTACCATGACGCTATCCCTTTAAATCGTTATGGCAGTGAGGCTGAAATCGCAGAAGTGATCGGGTTTCTCGTGTCTGAGAAGGCCAGTTATGTCACCGGACAAATCATCGCGGCGGATGGTGGGTTTGAAAGCACCGGTGTGGGTCTGCCGTCCTTGCGACGCTAACGGATTGGCGCAATTCACTTAACTCGGCGCGCACATGTCTTTGAGACTTGGAATGTCAATAACGCTGACATAAACTCCCCCCAACAAGGAGTAAGACGCATCATGTCAGACGGACGGGGATCTTTAGCGGGAAGCGGCGAAAACCTGTTGTTTCTGACCGACGAACAATTGCGCCAAGGTATTGAAGCGATGTTTTTTGCTTACCGCGGTTTTACCGCCGATCCGGACCGCATTTTGGTTGATATGGCATACGGTCGCGCACATCACCGTGCGGTGCACTTTATCAACCGCGCGCCGGGCACCACGGTAAACAACCTTTTGAATATTCTCGGCGTCACCAAACAGTCACTGAACCGTGTGTTGCGCACATTGATTGAGGATGGTCTGGTGACCAGTAAAGTGGGACGCAACGACAAACGCGAACGGCATCTGTTCTTGACGGATGAAGGACGCGCGTTGGAACAGAAACTCTCCGACGCACAGCGCGCCCGCATGCGCGCCGCGTTTCGGGATGCTGGACCAGAATCCGTGGCCGGGTTTCGAAAGGTGCTGGAAGCAATGATGGACCCAGAAATGCGCAACAGCTATACGCAGTTGAAGGAGTCTGGTGCATGAACGATATGGACGCCCACCTGCTGATCGTCGATGACGATGAACGCATCCGCACTTTGTTGCAGAAATTCCTGATGCGCAGCGGGTTCTTGGTGAC
>JBPOFE010000011.1:0-36101 GCA_051252035.1 Sulfitobacter sp. | reverse complement strand
CGGCTGACGTGCTTGCTAAGGGGCTATCATAGCTTTTCTCGGAAATCTTGTGTTACGATCACACATCGCAATCAATAGGGTATGACAATATGGCTTACGTAAATGGCATGGTGGCCGCAGTGCCAACTGCAAACAAAGACGCCTATTTCAAAATGTGCAAAGCAATGGGCCCGATTTTCAAACGCCACGGCGCAATTGAAGCGGTTGATTGCTGGGGTGCTGATGTGCCAGATGGCGAAGTCACGTCCTTTCCGATGGCGGTGAAGTGTAAGGCGGATGAAACCGTGGCCTTTGCTTGGATCACGTGGCCGGATAAGGCGACGGCAGAGGCAGGCATGCAGGCCGCAATGAATGATCCTGACATGGGTGACCCAAGCGCAATGCCATTTGACGGCAAACGGATGATCTTTGGCGGGTTCGAAGTGATTTCCTGAGGCGATTTTTCGCGCGCGCGATTGTAACCCTTTGGTCGTCAGCCTAGCTTGACGCCAAAGGAGACCCTGCATGACCAACCCACTTTTGCAAGACTGGGACACGCCCTTTGGCGTGGCCCCGTTCAATGCTATTTCCGACGATGATTTCGCCCCGGCGCTTGCGGCGGCATTGGCCAGCCACAAAGCCGAGATTGAAACGATAGCCGGAAATCCAGACGCGCCCAGCTTTGCCAATACGGTTGAGGCACTTGAGGCGGCGGGCGGTGATCTGGACAAAGTGCTGGGCGTGTTTTTCTCTGTCGCTGGCGCAGACAGCAATCCGGCGCGGGAAGAATTGCAGCGGGCGTTTTCACCAAAACTCGCCGCGCATTTTTCTGATATTTCGGGCAATAAGGCCTTGTTCGTAAGGGTGTCGGCGGTATGGGAGGCGCGAGACACGCTTGATTTGACGGATGAACAGGCGCGCGTGTTGATGTTGACCCATCGCGGTTTTGTGCGTGCAGGTGCGGCGTTAACGGGTGCCGATGAGACGCGGATGAAAGAGATCAAAGGACGGCTCGCGGTGTTGGGGACGCAGTTCACCCAGAACCTGCTGGCGGATGAACGGTCATGGTTCATGCCCTTGGACGAAGATGATCTAGACGGGTTGCCGGATTTTGTTGTCGACGCCGCCCGTGCGGCGGGTGTCGAAAAGAAAGCGGATGGCCCGGTGGTGACGTTGTCGCGGTCATTGATCGTGCCATTCCTGCAATTCTCACCCCGTCGCGACCTGCGCGAAAAAGCGTTTCGCGCGTGGGAGGCGCGGGGTGCCAACGGCGGTGAAACGGACAATCGTGGGATTGCAGCGGAAACGCTGAAGCTACGCGAGGAGCGTGCCAATCTTTTGGGGTATGAAAATTTTGCAGCCTATAAGCTGGAAACCGAAATGGCCAAGACGCCAGATGCGGTGCGCAACTTGTTGATGTCGGTTTGGGAGCCCGCAAAAGCGCAGGCCAATGCGGATGCTGCGGTGCTGACCCAGATGATGCTTGCGGATGGCATAAACGGTGATTTGGCCCCGTGGGATTGGCGCTATTACGCGGAAAAACGCCGGGCGGTTGAGCATGATCTCGATGAGGCCGCGTTGAAGCCGTATTTCCAGTTGGACCGGATGATCGACGCCGCCTTTACCTGCGCGACGCGTTTGTTTGGTCTGAAATTCGCGCCGCTTGATGTGCCGCTCTATCATGAAGATTGCCGGGCGTGGGATGTGACGCGGGACGGCAAACATGTGGCGGTGTTCATCGGGGATTATTTCGCGCGCGGATCAAAACGGTCGGGGGCGTGGTGTTCGGCCATGCGAGCGCAGGCAAAATTCCCCGAGGCGCAGACGCCCGTAGTGATCAATGTGTGTAACTTTGCCAAATCTGATCCGGCGCTGCTGTCTTATGATGACGCGCGCACGTTGTTCCATGAATTTGGCCATGCGTTGCACCAAATGCTGTCGAATGTGACCTATGAAAGCGTCAGCGGCACCTCTGTAGCGCGTGACTTTGTTGAGCTACCCAGCCAGCTTTATGAGCATTGGTTGGAAGTGCCCGAGGTATTGGGCGAATTTGCCACCCATGCCCAAACAGGTGAAGCGATGCCGCGTGCGATGTTAAATAAGGTACTTGGTGCGGCCAATTTCGACATGGGGTTTCAGACGGTCGAATATGTGGCGTCGGCACTGGTTGATCTGGCGTTTCATGACGGTGGTGCGCCCGACGATCCGATGGTCAAACAGACAGAGGTTTTAGATGCTCTTGGCATGCCCGACGCCATTCGAATGCGCCATGCGACACCGCAGTTTGCCCATGTGTTTGCGGGCGACGGGTATTCGAGTGGCTACTATAGCTATATGTGGTCGGAGGTGATGGACGCAGACGCTTTTGAGGCCTTTGAAGAAGCAGGCGGCGCATTTGATGACGAACGTGCCGGTGCGTTGGAAAAACACATTCTATCAACCGGTGGCAGCCGCGATGCGGCAGAGCTATATATTGCCTTCAGAGGGCGTTTGCCGGGGGTTGAAGCATTGCTGAAGGGGCGGGGATTGGCGGCATAGTATGAATTTGCATATTTAAGGAACAATGAAATTGGGTGGGACGCTTCGTTTCATTGTTCCCAAAGTATGCACATCAGGGGGGGCCACATGCGCATCAATAGCCGAGCTTGCGGTCCACCAGATGCAGGAAACTTTCACCATTTTCGCCGCGGCGGATGTTTTCCGCAATCACTTGCGATGCCGTGCTGGCGCGGGTTTCGGCAGCAATATGCGGCGTGACCGTGACATGCGGATGTGCCCAATAAGGGTGGTCCGAGGGCAACGGCTCGATCCGGAACACGTCTAAAGTGGCATGGGCAATGTGGTCGCTGTCCAATGCCGCCAACAAAGCATCATCGTCGATCAGCGGGCCGCGACCGGGATTGATGATATGTGCGCCCTTAGGCAACAGGGCCAGTGTTTCAGCGTTCAGGGTGTTTTCGGTGGCGGGGGTATCCGGCAGCAGCAGTACGGCGATTTCAGCGCGTCCAAGCGCATCGTGCAGGCCGCCGGTGCCATGCAGGCATCGAACTCCTTTTATATCCTTGGAGCTGCGCGACCATCCGGTAACGTCAAAGCCGAGTCCAAGCAGTGAAGCGGAGACCGCCTGACCCAAGGCACCAAGGCCCAGCACTACAACGGATCGTTCCGGTGCCAGCGGCGGCGTGCGCGGTTGCCATGCAGTGTCTTTGCGGGTGATATCGATATCCATGCCAAGGTGATACCTCAGCACATGCCCGGTGACCCATTCCACCATTCCTTTGGTCAGGCCCGGATCGACCATGCGGGCAAGCGGAATTTTTAGTGTCTGATTGCCGACAATATTTTCAACCCCGGCCCAAAGGTTCAATACGGCCTTGGCACGGGTGAAAGGTGTGAAATCTTGCACGTCGCTGTTGGGGGCATAGACGATATAATCAACGTCGCTTGGCGGGATATCCACCGAAAGAAATGTGTTCAGGCCAGCCGCCTCAAACGCGGACTTGAGTGGGCGCTCGTAGGTATCCCAGCGCTCTGACTTTGCTGCAAAAAGAACATTGATCGGCATGAGTTACCTCGGCCTGTGGATATGTGCGGATTGTACCAGCCCAAAGGCAAGCAGCAACACCAGCATTGCGGATCCGCCATAGCTGACCAGTGGCAGCGGGACGCCAACAACCGGGGCCATACCCATGACCATCGACATGTTCACGGCGAAAAACAAAAAGAAATTCAAGGCAATGCCTAAGGTCAACAAGGAGGAAAACCTGTCCTTGTTTCTCAACGCCGTAACAACGCAAAACAAGATGATCAGCGCATAGAGGCCGAGCAATGAAAACCCACCAATAAACCCAAACTCTTCGGCCAAGGTGGTGAAGATAAAGTCGGTGTGTTTTTCAGGCAGAAAGTTCAATCGTGATTGCGTGCCCTGCATAAATCCGCGTCCTGTCCAGCCGCCAGACCCCAGTGCAATCTTGGACTGGGTGATGTGATACCCGGCCCCGAGCGGGTCAGCGGATGGATCCAAAAATGTATCAATGCGTTTGTATTGGTAGTTGTTGAGCAACTGCCATTCGGTGCCGCGTGATTGGAATACTGCCGTCACCAGACCAATGGCGGAAGTGACCACAACGGCGAAATAGGCCCAATGCACACCTGCCAAAAACATCAAACCGCCGCCAGCGGTCAGCAACAGGATCGAGGTGCCGAGGTCAGGTTGTTTGAGCACCAAAGCGGTTGGCACCAAGATGATCAACACGGGCAAAAGAACCCAAAATGGCCTCGACACTTTCTTGGCTGGTAACCAGTCATAGTAAGCCGCCAGAAACATCACCAAAGTGATTTTCATCAACTCGGAGGGCTGCAAATCCATGAACCCTAGATCGATCCAGCGTTGCGATCCTTTTCGTTCTTCACCAATAAACGCCACCGCAATCAGCAAGACCAGCGATGTGCCAAAGGCCACGCCAGACAAATTACGCCACAGCCAGATTGGGATCAGCGCAACAATGATCATCAAGGACAGACCCAGCGCAAAGCGTTTCATCTGAGGTTCGGCCCAAGGTGAGAATGATCCGCCAGCGACAGAATAGAGCATGAGAAAGCCAATGCCGCACACGGATGCCAGCAACAAAGCCAGAGGCCAGTTCAAGAATAGGATTTTGCGAAATCCGGTAGGGACGGATTTGACGGTATATTCAAGATAACTCATGCTTGATCATTCCCATCAATTGCCGCCTGCGGCTGCATCTCGCGCAGTTTGCGTTGCTGGGTTTTGATGCGGCCTCGGTCGCCTGTCGGATAGGCCTCAAGCGGGGGGTCCCCGCCCGCCAGCGCCTGCAACAAAACATCGCGGGCGATCGGGGCGGCGGCAACGGACCCGCCACCACCATGTTCGACAAGTACCGACACGGCGTAACGCGGGTTGTCGTAGGGTGCGAAGCTGACAAAAAGTGCATGGTCCCGGCGTTCCCACGGCAGATCACGGTTGCGCGTGACACCGCGCGCGCGTTCAGCGGCGGTGATGTTGCGCACCTGACTGGTACCGGTTTTGCCCGCCATGCGCATGTCGTCCGCAATGATGCGGGACCGATAGGCGGTGCCACGACGGTTGTTTACGACCTCGTACATCGCCCGACGCATTTTGCGCAGGTTGTTTTCATTCACGTCCAGCGGATCACCCGTTCCCAAAGGTTGTTCGATCCCGTCAATGGATTTGACCAGACGCGGTGTCACTGCGCGCCCCGTGGCAATGCGTGCGCCCATCACCGCGAGTTGCAGCGGTGAGGTCAGCATGAAGCCTTGCCCGATTGAGGCGTTGACCGTGTCACCAATCACCCAATCCGCGCCACGCGTGTTTTTCTTCCACGCTTTTGTCGGGGTCAGCCCGGCAGCGACTGACGACAGCGCAAGTTCATGTTTGACACCAAGGCCAAAGCGTTTTGCCATTGCTGAAATTTTCTCAATCCCAACTTTCAGCGCCAAATCGTAATAATAAACGTCGCAAGATTGTTTGAGCGAGTTTTCCAGATCAACCCAGCCGTGACCCGCACGTTTCCAACAGTGGAACTTACGACCCGCGACCTCCAGGTGGCCGGGGCAATAGACAGTATCATCCGGCCCGATCAGCCCTTCTTCGAGGGCGGCCATCGCGGTCATCATCTTGAAAGTTGATCCGGGCGGATAAGTGCCTTGAACGGTCTTGTTGACCAAGGGGCGATATTCGGAGTTAAGCAAGGGGTCGTAATCTGCCGACGAAATGCCACCGATAAACAGGTTCGGGTCATAGCTGGGCGCAGAAGCAATCGCGGCCAGATCGCCGTTTTCACAATCAATGATTACCACGGCGGCGCTTTCACCGGTTAACCGCGCCTGCACGTAGCCTTGCAGTTTAGCATCAACAGTCAATTGCAGGTCGGCCCCTGATTGCCCCTCGCGGCGGGCCAGTTCTCGCATCACGCGGCCTGTTGCGTTAACCTCGACCTGTTTGGTGCCAGCCGTGCCTCGCAACAGTGTTTCCTGGCGGGCCTCTACGTTGATCTTGCCAATTTGAAAGCGCGGGATGCGCAGCAGTTGGTCAGGGTCTTCGAGCGCGTCCAAATCTGCTTGGCTGACGCGACCCACGCGACCCACCACATGCGCAAAGTCTGAGCCGCGCGGATAGACCCGTGTTAAACCAACTTCTGGTGTAATGCCGGGCAAGGCGGGTGCATTGACGCTGACCTTGCTGACCGCGTCCCAACTGACGTCGTCGATGATGGTGACGGGCAGAAATGGCGCAGACCTTTTAACCTCGGCCAAGGCGCTGGCCATGATTTCGGGGTCAATGTCGATCACGCGCGACAGCCGTTCCATGACCAAATCGACGTCGCCTGCATCCTCTCGGACCATCACAATACGATAGGATGGGACATTCTGCGCCAGACGCACGCCATTACGGTCAAAGATTTCGCCGCGCGCTGGCGGGATCAGGCGAATGTTGATGCGGTTTTCTTCGGCGAGCAGGCGAAATTGGTCGGCTTGATCGACTTGCAAGTACCGCATGCGGGCGGCCAGCCCGCCCATAAACAGCAATTGTGCACCGCCCAGCAGAGCCGCACGCCGGGTCAGTTTGGCGTGACTTGCATCATTTTCTGCGCGATTGCGTCTCATGTTCTAAAGCCCCCCATCAGACCCGTTGACCCAATGCGTCCAGATCGCCGGGCGCGGTTTTGCGCACCCGCATCAGGCTATGGGTGATCAACACGGTCACGGGATAGAATAGCAGCGTCATGGCCAGTTCCGAAAGACTTAGCGCCAGCTTGGGAGTTTCAACCAACACCAATGCCAATACGATATGGTTCAACAGCGTGATGGCAATCATGATGACGCCAACGGTCAGCCATTCAGCGACAAAATTTGCGTCTCGAAGTGATCGCGCACGAGATTTCAGGTTTTCGCAGCCGATCAGTGCCAGCAACGCCCACAAACCCGGTGGGCGTTGGAGCAGCAGATCAGCAAACAGAAATACCAGCGCCAATGACAAAGCGGGCACATATTCGGGTCGTCGCAGCGCCCACGCGCAGGCAAAGCACAGGATCAGATCGGGCGCGATCCAACGACGTGGTTGTTCAGTACCCAACAGCTCTTCTAAACGCGCTTCAGCGGGGGCGGTGTTTTCCAGCGGCAACAGCTGTGGTGTAAACAAATCAATAGGCTGTGTATCCAGCGGCAGCAGGTGAAAGAACAAGATTACAAATACCAACAACACAAAGGCCAACCGCATGGCCCAAAGCAGGGCAGGGGATTGATCATTCATTGCTGAACCTCATCGGCCACCGGCACCTCGGTCGTGATGACTTTTGCTGTGTCAGATACGGTTTCATGGCCGTGGTGGCGCAGCACACGCAGAAACTTCAACCGTTCGTAATCTGCGGCCAGACGTACGCGTAGGCGGCCTCCGGGGTCGGCGGCAACTTGGCCAATCAGCAACCCGGCTGGAAATACGCCCCCGTCGCCCGAAGAAATGACCCGATCACCAGGTCGCACCAGATCGGGGTTTTCGAGAAAATCAATCGGTGGCGCAGCCGAGTTGTCGCCCGCCACAATTGCGCGTTGCCCAGAGGGTTGGATGACCGCCGGAATGCGGCTGTTTGCATCAGTCAGCAGGATCACTCGCGCGGTGTTTTGCGCCACGCCGGATATGCGGCCCACCAGACCGATACCATCCATCGTCGCCCAGCCATCGACCAATCCATCGCGTGCGCCGACGTTCAGCAGGACCGATTGGCGAAACGGCGACCCAGAATCGGCCAACACTACCCCAGTAATAAAGGTCAGACGTGGATCAAGCCGCACGTTATTGAGATCAAGCAGACGGGCGTTTTCCTGCTCCAGTTGCAGCGCGGCTTCTTTCCACGCCTGCATCTGGCGCAATTCACTGCGCAATTCTTGATTAAGATCGGCAAGCCGTTGATAACTTTGGAAATCGCGTACCAAATTGACCGTCCCGGTGACAGGGGCCATCGCCCAATCAAGGTTCGGCACCAAGCGGTCGGTGACTTGCGCGCGAAAGCGTTCCACACGCGGGCTGTCGATACGCCACAGCAGGAATGTCGCACCTAGAACCAAGATCAGCACAGCCAGCAACAACCGCCGCAAAGGGCCGGTATAGTCGCTGCTGTTTGAACGGTCTTTCGCCATGGTTTCAAGCGCTCCTGCCCCGGTTGGGCGGGGGTCAGACCCTAAACCGGATACTGGCTATTCTAGCCGCGATTAGCTGTCATAGTCGATGGCATGGCGCAGTTGTTTTTCAAACTCCAACGCTTTGCCAGTGCCAAGGGCCACACAATTGAGCGGTTCATCCGCGACTGAGATGGCGAGGCCCGTTTGTTCGCGCAGCGCCAGATCAAGATCACCGAGCAACGCACCGCCACCCGTCAACATCACGCCACGATCGACAATGTCAGCGGCCAAATCCGGTGGTGTGGTTTCTAGTGCAGTCATCACCGCCTCGCAAATTTGCTGCACAGGTTCGGCCAAGGCTTCGGCAATCTGCGCTTGGGTGACTTCGATTTCTTTTGGCACACCGTTCAACAAGTCACGCCCCCGAATTTGCATCGAGGTGCCGCGCCCGTCGTCGGGCATGCGCGCGGTTCCGATAGACGTCTTGATCCGCTCGGCGGTGGTTTCACCCACCAACAGGTTCTGCTGACGGCGCAGGTAGCTGATGATCGCCTCGTCCATGCGGTCACCACCAACGCGGACGGAGCGCGCATAAACGATGTCGCCCAGCGACAGCACGGCGACCTCAGTCGTACCACCACCGATGTCGACGACCATGTTGCCAGTCGGGTCGGTGATCGGCATGCCCGCACCAATGGCCGCCGCGATGGGCTCCGCGATCAGACCCGCACGCCGCGCACCTGCGGACAACACCGACTGCCGGATCGCGCGTTTTTCAACGGGGGTCGCACCGTGAGGCACACAGACAATGATCTTGGGTTTGGAGAAGGTCGAGCGTTTGTGCACCTTACGGATGAAGTGTTTGATCATCTCTTCGGCGGTATCAAAATCCGCGATGACGCCTTCGCGCATCGGGCGGATCGCCTCAATGCTACCCGGTGTCCGACCCAGCATCAGCTTGGCGTCTTCGCCCACGGCCAGCACCTTTTTGACACCATCCTTGACGTGGTACGCAACAACGGAGGGTTCCGAGAGTATGATGCCCTTACCCTTTACGTAGACCAGCGTGTTCGCCGTTCCAAGGTCAATAGCCATGTCCGACGAGAACATTCCGCGTAGGTTTCCAAAAATCGACATGCGGACAGCACCTTGTAAAAAATTAGTATTGGCCCGCGACTCTACAGAGGCGGGCAGCAACGGCCTTATAGGCTGCGTGGGTGTGGGGCGAAAGGGGGGATTATGGCCAAGGTGGCGTGTTCTTGCCGCAGGGCTGACTGATCTAACGTGAGGGGCTGCAAGGTGGGGGTGACCCCACCTTGGCTAGTTCAACCAATGTCTTTGTAGCTAACTTCACGCTTGTCTGTGCCGCCCTTTTCGCGGCGCACCAACAGACGGTTGAGCGCATGGATATAGGCGCGTACCGATGCGACCACAGTGTCGGTATCGGCGGATTGCCCAGTCACAATGCGCCCGTCTTCTTCCATGCGGACTGAAACGGTGGCCTGTGCATCGGTGCCTTCGGTCACAGCATGCACTTGATACAATTGCAAACGCGCCTCATGTGGCACCAGTTCCTTGATGCAGTTGAAGGACGCATCCACAGGGCCATCACCCGTTTGGCTGGTTTTATGCTCAGACCCATCCACATCCAGCACCATATCAGCCTGTTGCGGCCCTTCAGTACCACAGACAACGCGCATGGATTTCAGCTTGATCCGGTCTTCTTCGGGGTCTGTGCTGGTCCGCATGAGGGCAATCAAATCGTCCTCATAGATTTCCTTTTTGCGGTCGGCGAGTTCCTTGAACCGCACAAACACATCCTTAAGTTGGTTGTCGCCCAGCTCAAAACCCAAATCTTCCAACTTAGACCGCAACGCGGCGCGGCCAGAATGTTTGCCCATGACGATATTGGTCTCCGTCAGGCCGACATCCTCGGGGCGCATGATCTCAAACGTCTCGGCGTTTTTCAGCATGCCGTCCTGGTGAATGCCGGATTCATGCGCAAAGGCATTCTTGCCAACGATGGCTTTGTTGAACTGCACGGCAAAGCCTGACACGGTTGCGACCCGGCGCGAGATGTTCATGATTTTGGTGGTGTCGATTTCCGTATGGAACGGCATGATGTCATTGCGCACTTTCAACGCCATCACGACCTCTTCCAATGCGGTATTGCCAGCGCGTTCGCCAAGCCCATTGATCGTACATTCGACCTGACGCGCACCCGCCTCAACAGCGGCCAAAGAGTTCGCTGTCGCCATGCCAAGGTCGTTGTGGCAATGGGTGGCAAAGATGATCTCATCCGCGCCCGGCACTTTTTCAAGTAACATCTCGATCAACGCGGCCGATTCACGTGGGGCGGTATAGCCGACGGTGTCGGGGATATTGATCGTTGTAGCCCCGGCCTTGATCGCAATCTCGACCGTGCGGCAGAGGTAGTCCTCTTCAGTCCGGGTGGCATCCATCGGCGACCACTGCACATTGTCACACAGGTTGCGCGCATGGGTCACGGTTTCATGGATACGGTCGGCCATTTCATCCATCGTGAGGTTCGGAATGGCGCGGTGCAACGGCGAAGTGCCGATAAAGGTGTGAATGCGTGGTCTGGTCGCGTGTTTCACGGCCTCCCAACACCGATCAATGTCACCCAATTGCGCGCGGGCAAGGCCACAGATCACACTATTTTGGCTTTGGCGGGCAATTTCACTGACAGCGGCAAAGTCGCCCTCGGAGGCGATGGGAAACCCGGCCTCGATGATATCGACACCCATTTCATCAAGCAGCCCGGCAATCTCCAGCTTTTCGGCGTGGGTCATGGTGGCGCCGGGCGATTGTTCGCCATCGCGCAACGTGGTGTCAAAGATCAAGACGCGGTCTTGTTTGGTGTTCGTGTTCATTTGAATTCTCTCATATCTGCTGTGTAAATCCGTGGCGCGCTGTTCATTCCAACGAATGAGCCCTCTGAGCGGACGCACCGGATGGCACGCTCAGAGGCGGATTAGCAGCAGTAGGGTTGCACGCAGCACGCACGCGCAAGAGCGCGGCAGGGTCGTATTATGGGCGGCGTGTGTCATGGCGACATTTATAGCCGTGCTTTCGCAAATGGAAAGAGGGGGTGATTACTTTATTCCATCTTTGGTTTGGGTTGGAGGAGGCATTGATATGCGGCACAGGGCAGCTAGGTTTGGCTTATGAAACGTATTTTGATCATCGGCGCCTCGGGCGGTATTGGGATGACCTTGGCACAAGCGGCAACGGCGCAAGGCGATGATGTGGTGACACTTTCGCGGTCAAGTGATGGGCTGGATCTGACAGATGAAACATCGGTTCAGGTGCATCTGGGCGCGCTTGAAGGTCCGTTTGATACGATTATCGTGGCCACGGGTGCATTGGAAATTACCGGTGCGCAGCCTGAGAAATCCATTCGGTCGATCAGTCAGAAGGCGATGATGGATCAGTTTGCGCTGAATGCGGTTGGTCCGGCGCTGGTGCTGGCCCACGCGGGTGATCTGCTACCCAAGGACAGACGGTGCGTTTTTGCTGTGCTCTCGGCCCGTGTCGGATCAATCGGCGACAATCGTTTGGGCGGCTGGATCAGCTATCGCAGCGCCAAGGCGGCGGTGAACCAGATCGTGCATACCAGCGCGATTGAACTGGCCCGTAGCCATCCACAAAGCATCTGTGTGGCGCTGCACCCCGGCACTGTGGCGACGCCGTTCACCGAGAAACATCTGGGGCGGCATCCTGCGGTGGCCCCGGATGAGGCGGCGCAGAACCTTATGTCGGTGATCGACGGGTTGCACCCAAAGGACAGTGGCGGGTTCTTTGATTGGGCGGGTAAGCCCGTGCCTTGGTAGCCTGTTACCGATGCGCTTCCCGGCTGTCGCTTGGGGCCTGATCGCGGTCGAACATCCCGTAATCGCGCACAACTTCGGCAATCCGCAGATGATAATCCGTGAAAACACCCGCTCGCCCTTTAGTTTGCGCCGCGCGATGCGCGGTCAGATTACGCCACTCCAAAACGGCGGCCTCATCCCGGAAGAACGACAGCGACAGCAGTTTGTCGGGGTTGGTCAGGCTCTGGAACCGCTCGACCGAGATAAACCCGTCGATTTGGTCCAACAACGGGCGCATCTGTGCAGCAATGTCGAGGTATTCCTGCTTGCGCGCGGGGTCTGGCAGAACTTCGAAAATCACGGCGATCATGTCATGGCTCCATGCGGTACTGAGGCCAACTTTAGAAACGTGCGATCTTCGCGCATGATGAACTTTTCCGACTGTGCAAATTCATAGTTCTCACGCCCCAGCGGGTCGTTGCGCAACCGTTCGCGATAGGCCTCATATTCGGCAAGATTGGGAATGTTGTAGATACCATAGGCCAGCGTCGATGACCCCTCGTGCGGTGCGTAATATCCGACCAGATCAGCACCGCAGCGTGGGATCGCCTGCCCCCAATTGCGGGCATATTGGGTGAATTGGGCATGTTTGGTCGGGTCGATATGATAGCGGATGATACAGGTGAGCATGATGTGTCCTTTCGTTGCTATACCTTTCTTAACGAATTGATTGATCTTAATGCTTCGGCTATGGTCGAAGTATGAAAGAAGGCCCTGACATATCCCGCATCGCGGCGCTTATCGGTGATCCGGCACGCGCCAACATTCTGACCGCATTGATGAGCGGTAAGGCATTGACCGCGACGGAACTGGCGGGCGAGGCGGGTGTGACCCTGCAAACCGCGAGCGCGCATCTGGGCAAGTTGGAGAGTGCCGGGATGATCGGTTGCCGTAAATCCGGGCGGCACAAGTATTTCACCCTTGGCGGTGATGATGTCGGCCATGTGCTTGAGGCGCTGATGGGTTTGGCGGCGGGAGCCGGGCATCTGCGCACGCGCACCGGGCCGAAGGACGCGGCGCTGCGTGAAGCGCGGGTCTGTTACAATCATTTGGCCGGGGAAAAGGGCATTGCGTTGTTTCAGGGGATGCTGTCGCGGGGGTTTGTCTTTGAAGCAGATGCGGATGTGACCCTAACCGACAAGGGCGCGGTGTTCCTGTCAGATTTTGGCGTTGATCTGCACACACTGCAACGCAGCAAAACACCGCTCTGCCGTCCCTGTCTGGATTGGAGCGCGCGACGCTCGCATTTGGCGGGCAGTGTCGGGCGGGCGTTACTGGCGCAGATGCAAAATTTGGGCTGGGCCAAGCGCATTGAAGGCACCCGTATTGTCGCATTCACCTCAAAAGGCGAAGCCGCATTTGAGCAGACCTTTGGGGTCTAAATCTGGCCCGCAGCCTTGAGGCGTTTGATCCCATAGCGCAGGTATTCGGTGCGGAACGAATGACCGCCGGGGAACAGGCAAAACTCAAGGATTTCGCGGTTGGCATTGTGCTGGTTCTGACATTTCAACTTGCCCGTTTTAGATGTTTTCCCTGCGTTAAACCCGCCAAACTTTGCATACATGCCCAACGCATCCGCAACCTCACCTTGTTTGGTCTCGCCGATGGCGCGTCCTGTCAGCGGCACCGTGGTGTCAGCATCCCCGTGGATATGGACGATGCTTGACACTGGTGCGGCGCAGGCGTCCGGCGGTTTTAGCCAGAAGGTGCCGGACATCGGGATAAAGCCCGCAAAGTTTCCGGGGTGTGAACAGGCAAGATTCCATACCATCATACCGCCCGCGCTGAACCCACTGGCGATGATGCGGCTGCGGTCGATGGGGAAACGGCGCGCGGCATCCTTCAACACCGCATCGAAATACGCAAATTCATCTGCCCCGGTGCTGTCAAATGTGCGTGGCCCATAGGGCAGATCCCAAGACCCATTCACTCCTTGTGCTGCAATCAACGCCAGCCCCGCATCCGACACCATGCGCCGCATGCTGCCATTGTTCATCAGGCCCGCGGCGGTGCCACGATAGCCATGCGCCCAGACCAATGCGCCAACGGGGGTTTTGCCGTCGTGCCCCGATGGCATGGCGATCCGGTAAAAGCGGTCTCCGACGGTACAGTTGCTGTCAGGTCCACAGGCAAGGGCGGCAGACACGGGAAGTTGCAACATCAAGAGTGTCGCAATGAGGCGGATGTAGGACATTTGCGCACTTTCTGATCAAAGGTGTTCATGCCCAAACTGTCGTGTTTGGGCCGGAATGCAAATCAAGTCGCTGTTAGATCAGGACGTGGCAGCGTCCTTGAGGTGTCGGGCCTTGACGACAAGTTGCGCTGCCTCGCCTTTTTTGAGGGTCATATGCGGCACAATGATTTGATGATTATAGGCACGCCCATTCGACCAATAGGTGAAACGCCGCCATGGTGATTGTCTGTCGCGAAAGCCAATCGGATCGTTCAATGCAAAGGCCAAAACCAGTTTGCCCTTGTTGTTGGGGATGACATTGATCTGATCGATCTCGTGCCATGTTGCTGGATCGGCATAGAAACCCGATACGCCATTTTCATCTATCCGCAATGCAACGGGGCGTTTGAGTGCGACGCCCAGAAACCAGATGCTTGGCAGCGCAAAGAATGCCAGCGCGCCGATGGTGATCCAAAAGGCAGTGCCGAAGTCACCGCTGACCCGTATGTGCGCTATGGAAACCAAGAGGCAACACAGGGCGCAAACCAGCAATGCTCCGCCAACGATGTAATAGGGCACCGGGCGCAGCTTGATCTTGACGGGGGCAATGTCGCTCAAGACGGGTCGCGCCAGCGGTTCACCAGCGGATAGCGCCGATCGAGCCAGAACGCAGCCTTGGTCAGGCGCGGACCGGGGGCGGATTGAAAGCGCTTGTATTCGCTGATGTAGATCAGGTGTTCGACTTTTTTCGCGGTGTCACGGTCAAAGCCTGCGGCGACACAATCTGCGATCGACCCATCCTGATCGACTAGAATATCCAAAATCGCATCCAGCACGGGATAATCCGGCAAGCTATCGCTGTCTTTTTGGTCCTCGCGCAGTTCTGCCGTCGGTGGCTTGGTGATGATGCTTTCTGGGATCATTTCGCCCTCTGGCCCCATCATCCAGTCGCGGTGATGGGCGTTGCGCCAGCGGCAGGTTTCAAAAACGCGGGTTTTGTACATGTCCTTGATCGGATTATATCCGCCCGACATATCGCCATAGATCGTGGCATAGCCCACCGCGACTTCGGATTTGTTACCCGTGGTCAGCAGCATTTCGCCAAACTTGTTGGAAAGCGCCATGAGCAGCAGCCCGCGCAGGCGCGATTGAATGTTTTCTTCGGTCAGCCCCGGTTCGGTACCTTCGAACAAGGGGGCGAGTGTGTTGGTGATCGCACCGCGCGCCTCTTTGATCGGGACATAATCATATCTGCACCCCAGCGCTTTCGCGACGGCCTCCGCATCATCCAGGGACGATTGCGAGGTATATTCCGACGGCAGCATCACGCAGCGCACGTTATCGGCACCCAATGCATCCACGGCAATTGTCGCCACGATCGCCGAATCGATACCCCCGGACAGGCCCAAAAGCACCTTTTTGAACCCTGTCTTGCGCATATAATCGCGCAGGCCCTTCACCATCACGCGGTAATCTTGTTCCCAATCGCTGGGCATCGGGGTGAGTTCTTGTGGCACCACGCGCCAACCTTCGGCACCGCGTTCCAGATCAATATGCGTAATGCAGGCATCAAATGCAGGCATCTGTACGGCCAATTGGCCACCGGGGTTCAGCGCGAACGACGCACCGTCAAACACTTGGTCATCCTGCCCGCCGACCATGTTGAGATAAATCAGCGGCAGACCGGTTTCCACAACCCGTGCGACCATCATGTTCTGGCGGGTTTCCATCTTATTGCGGTAGTAGGGCGAGCCGTTGGGCACCAGAAGAAATTCAGCGCCGGTTTCGGCCAGTGTTTCCGCGACGTCCGGATGCCATGCATCCTCGCAAATCGGTGATCCGACCCGGGTGTTCCCAATTGAATATGGTCCGCCCAAAGGTCCCGCATCAAATATGCGGACCTCATCAAATACGGTCTCATTGGGCAGATTGTGCTTGAGCGACTGACTGGCGATCTTGCCATTTTTCAATATCAGATAGGCGTTATAGAGCTTGGTGCCTTCGACCCAGGGCGCTCCGATGGCCAATGCCGGACCGTCTGCGCAATCAATTGCCAGAGCCTCGATATGTGCCATCACATCCAGCTGAAAGGCGTTTTTCATCACCAGATCTTGGGCGTTGTAGCCCGTAATAAACATCTCGGGCAGCGCAACCAGATCGGCGCCCGCTGCCTTACCTTGTTCCCATGCGTCCAAGGCAAGTGCTGCATTGCCCGCAAGATCACCCACAGTTGGGTTCAATTGGCCTAAAGTGATGCGAAAACGCTCTGACATGATGCGACCTCATGAGTTTCTTGGCGCTTGATGTAACAGATCGGGCGGCAAGGGAAAGCCCATCACCGGGCCCGCGCATGAAAAGACGATTGCCCCCTTAGTCCCCATTGCTTAGTCTTAGCACGGAATGTCGCGGGGGTGCGGCTTTCTCCCGCACCGCGATTTTCGCGCAACCAGAGCAGGCCCGTCTATGTCAATCATGCCTAAATCCATCCACGCAGTGATCTTATGTGTTTCTTTGCTGCCCATGGCCGCCCATGCGCAAGATGGCCAAGTGTTGTCAAAGGAATATGACGATGGTGGGATTTATGAGGGCACCTTTCGCGGTGGCCTTCAACATGGGCAGGGCACCTATAAGCTGCCCAACGGCTATGAATATTCCGGCGCATGGGAAGAAGGTGAGATCAAGGGCGAAGGCGTTGCCCGCTTCCCCAACGGATCGGTCTATGAAGGCAACTTTGCCAAAGGCAAGCCCGACGGTTTTGGCAAGATCACCTTTGCTGATGGCGGCACCTATGAGGGCGATTGGGTAAGCGGCGCCATCATGGGCAATGGCGTGGCGCTTTATGCCAATGGTGTGCGCTATGAGGGCGCGTTTCGCAATGCCAAACACCACGGCAAAGGCGTGATGCAAAGCCCTGGTGGCTATGAATACAAAGGGGATTGGGTAGACGGCGTCAAACAGGGGTTTGGCACAATCACATATCCTGACGGCGCAGTTTATGAAGGCCAGATTGAAAACGGTAAGCGCAGCGGTGAAGGCACGCTGACCATGCCGGATGGGCTGGTCTATGTCGGCTTGTGGAAAGACGGACAAATTGATGGCACCGGGACGCTGACCCAGCCCAACGGCGATGTCTATCAAGGTGATTTGGTCGGTGGTCGCCGTCAGGGTAAGGGTAAAGTCACCTATGCCAATGGCGATATCTACGAAGGTGATTTCAAAGATGACCGCCGCGATGGGCAAGGTACGTTTACCGGGACCGACGGATATGTCTATGTGGGTTCATGGGTGGCAGGTCAGATCGAAGGCATGGGCACCGTGACCTACCCGGATGGTTCGGTTTATGTCGGGTCTTTCCGTGATGATCTTGCGGATGGTATGGGCAAAATTACCTATGTTGACGGCTCAACCTATGAGGGTGAATGGGCCGCTGGTGTCATTCAAGGCAAAGGTGTCGCAACCTATGCCAACGGCGTTGTCTATGATGGTGAATTCAAAAATGCGCGCAATGATGGCATGGGTGTCATGACCTATGCCGATGGCTATCGCTATGAGGGTGGCTGGAAAGATGGTCAACGCCACGGGCAGGGCAAAGTGACCTATCCCGATGGTACTATTTACGAGGGCACGTTTGAGGAAGGCCAGCGCCATGGTCAGGGCAAGCTGACGATGGCCAGCGGATTTACCTATGAAGGCGATTGGACCCGTGGCGAGATTGAAGGCCAGGGTAAGGCGACCTATGCCAATGGCGATATCTATGAAGGTACGTTCAAGGCGGGCAAGCGTCAGGGCGATGGCACTATGCGCTATGCCACAGGCGAAGAAGCGTCCGGCACTTGGGACAACGGTGCGTTGAACGAAGGCGGTTAACCAAAGAGAGGCTACGGCGATGGATGAGGTTGAGACTTTTTTGGCTCAGGTCATCCCTGAACGTCGTCATGCGGAGGCCGCCAAACTTGACCACTTTTTCCGTGAATTCACGGGATGGAAGCCCGTTTTGTATTCGGGCGGCATGCTCGGGTACGGACGGTATGATTATACCTATAAATCCGGGCGCACGGGATCATGGTTCGCGACTGGGTTTGCACCGCGAAAAGCCAAGCTGTCGATCTATATTATGCCGGGATATGCGGATTTCGATGATATTCTGGCGCGGTTGGGAAAGCACACCAAGGGCAAGTCATGTCTTTATCTGAACAAGCTGGAAGACGCTGATATAGAAGTTCTGGCCGAGTTGGTCCGCGCCGGGATAAAGGACTTGGCAGATCATTGGCCCGTTCACGCGACCTAGACAATTCCGCGCCCCTGTGACAAGCCATCGGCCAACAGGAGAACACCATATGTCCAGCCCCACCATCACCCGTTTCGCCCCATCCCCCACTGGGTTCATCCACGTGGGTAACCTGCGCACTGCGCTGATGAATTACCTCATTGCGCGGAAGGCTGGGGGTACGTTTATCCTGCGGATTGATGATACCGATCCGGAACGGTCCAAAGAAGAATATGTTGATGGAATCAAAGAAGACCTGACGTGGTTGGGCCTACATTGGGACCGTGTCGAACGGCAATCAGAGCGGTTGGATCAGTATCATGCGGCCGCTGAAGATCTGCGTGAAAAGGGGCGGTTTTATGAGGCGTTTGAAACGCCAACTGAGCTGGACTTGAAGCGTAAGAAGCAACTCAATATGGGCAAGCCCCCGGTTTATGACCGGGCCGCTTTGGCTTTGTCTGATGCTGAGAAAGACAAGTTGCGCGCCGAACGCGGTGCGGGGGTTTGGCGGTTCAAGCTGGACCAGCAGCGCATCGAGTGGGCAGACGGTATTTTGGGCGATATCTCGATTGATGCGGCGTCTGTGTCGGATCCGGTACTGATCCGGGGCGATGGTCAGATTCTGTATACGCTGGCCTCGGTCGTGGACGATACGGAAATGGGTGTGACCCATGTGGTGCGCGGCTCCGACCACGTCACAAATACAGCGACGCAAATTCAGATCATGCAGGCGCTGGGCCATGACCACCCGTCCTTTGCGCATCATTCATTGCTGACCGGGCCGCAGGGCGAGGCATTGTCGAAACGCCTTGGCACCCTCGCGCTGCGCGATCTGCGCGCGCAGGGGATCGAGCCCTTTGCCCTGCTCAGCCTGATGTCGCGGCTGGGGTCAAGCGACCCGGTTGAGCTGCGTACCGACATGGCGGAATTGATCGAAGGTTTCGATATCAATAAATTCGGGGCCGCACCGACCAAGTTTGACCTGCAGGATCTGTTCCCGTTGACGGGCCGCTATTTGCAGACATTGCCGTTGGAAGCGGTCGCAGACACGATTGCCGATTTGGACGTGCCAGCAGACAAAGCCGCGCAATTCTGGGCGGTGACGCGTGAAAATATAGAGACTTTGAAGGAACTCAAACCCTGGTGGGTGATGTTCCGCGACGGCGCCGATCCGGTGATTGAGGACGGCGATGAGGCATTCATCGCCCAAGCCATGTCGATGCTGCCCGATATGCCGTTCAACGAGACCACATGGGGCTCATGGACCGCAGCGGTGAAAGAGGCGACGGGCCGCAAAGGGCGCGGGTTGTTCCGGCCCTTGCGATTGGCGCTGACGGGTCAGGAACACGGGCCGGAAATGGCTGCGGTGATGCCACTGTTGCAGGTTGTAAAGGCGCGGGGATAATCATCGGGCCGCGGGATATATGTCTGGCGACCGTGATGCATATTTGTGGAACAATGAAATGCAAGTGGGTGCGCCGTGGCTGAGGGCAGTGCCAAGTTTCTGACGGGCAATCTTTTTCGACATGTCGCGGTGATGTCGTTGACCGCATCTGTTGGGTTGATGGCGGTTTTTATCGTCGATTTTGTCGATCTGATCTTTATCTCAATGCTGGGCAAAGCCGAGTTGGCAGCGGCGGTTGGATATGCCGGCGCGATCCTGTTTTTCACCACGTCTTTTGGGATTGGGCTCAGCATCGCCGCGGGTGCGCTGGTCGCACGAGCCTTGGGGGCGGGTGATCAGGTATTGGCGCGTGAACGCACCACTCATGCGCTGACCTATGGGTTGATTTTTGGTGTGATCTTTTCGGTGATGGTCTGGGTGTCGCTTGATCCTTTGGTGGCGCTTTTGGGGGCCACGGGAGAGACTGCAGGACTGACCATTCATTTCCTGCAGATTGTTGTACCATCAGTGCCGTTTTTGATGATCGGCATGATGGGAGCGGCGATTTTGCGGGCGCATGGCGATGCGCGCCGGGCGATGATGGCGACGATTGTAGGTGGTGTTGTGAATGCGGTGCTGGATCCGATCCTGATTTTTGGTCTTGATCTGGAACTGACCGGTGCTGCGATGGCGTCGTTTGCTGCGCGGGTGGCGATTGCCGTGATGGCGATGCTGCCAGTGATCCGCATTTATGGCGGCATCGCCTGGCCGCGCATGGCTGGAATGTTGCGTGATCTGTCACCGGTGATGGCAATTGCGTTCCCCGCTATTCTGGCTCAGATCGCCACACCTGTGGGCCAAGCGTATGTCACCCGCGTGATGGCCGATTACGGCGAGGACGCGGTGGCGGGCATGGCGATTGTTGGGCGAATGACACCCGTGGCATTTGGCGTGGTTTTTGCCTTGTCTGGGGCGGTGGGGCCGATCATCGGTCAGAATTACGGTGCTGGAAATATGGATCGCGTGCGGCGTGGATTTAAAGCATCGGTATTGTTTGCGGCCTTGGTGATTGTACTTGTCTCTGCATTTCTTTTTGCGTTTCGCAGTCCAATAGCAGATCTTTTTGCCGCCACAGGCGTTACCCGCGATCTAATCTATTTGTTCTGCGGGCCGCTATCGCTGGCGTTTTTCTTTCCCGGTGTATTGTTTGTCGCCAATGCGGCGTTCAACAACATGGGGCAACCGTTTTTGTCGACCCTGACAAACTGGGGGCGCAATGCGTTGGCCTTGATCCCATTGGTGTGGATCGGATCGCTGCTTTTTGATGCGCAAGGGGTGTTGATTGGGCAATCCTTGGCAGGTGTATTGTTTGGTATTGTCGCTTGGATTTTGGCGCTGCGTTGTATCGCAGGTGAAGGCAAATCGCCGCGCAAAAAGTCAGATATCTTTGGTCGCGAGGGGCGCTTGATGGCGCTGTTCCACGCGCGCCGATAGACGGGTGAGATGATCGTCGACCAAAGCGGTTTCATTCTTGGACAAGCGTTGGTGACGCGGATAGATCGGGGCGAGTCGGTCATTCAGGATCGGAGTATCCCAGCCATTCGTGGTGTCGAAAAACCGCTTCGCCCCCGCCTCGCCGTAGAGTTTTAGAAACCCCTGAACAACGACATCAAGATAGCTCAGCAAGATCACATGATCGCCTGAGCGGCCCGTGTTTTCGGGCGGGATAGCGTAGTGGGCGATATCAGGTGCGGGGGTCAGATCATGGCTGACAGCGCCACCGGAACTGTGCCGCGCATAGCCGTATTCGCGGGCATCCAGCGCTAGCCAATCTGCATTCGGGACCGCTGCGATTACGCCGTCGATGGTGGTTTCAGCGTCCTGAATCACCGTTAAAAACACCACGTCGCGTTGATCGGTCCGTACCCACGCGCGCCGCCATCCACGCAATGTAGCGGGTTGTGCGTCGGGGTAAGTGTGTGTGTTAAGATTTACGAGGCTGCCATAGCCAAAGAAATAGGGTGTCAATGCCAAGGTCCTCTGGATTTATTCATGACAAGCAAATCATTGATGCCATACGCATGCAAGCACGCTTGACGTGGTGGTACACCGTGGCATACGAATGGCCATCCGTCACGGGAGAATCAGCTGCACGCTGATGCCGAAGGAGCAACCGCCCCGGAAACTCTCAGGCAACAAGGACCGTGTTGGATGACAAAACTCTGGAGAGAGGTGCATCGCACCCGCCGAAGGGATAACGATCTCAGGCGAAAGGACAGAGGGGGCATCTTGCGTTGCACATGCGACGCTATGATGCCGGTTTGGTCAATTCAGGCTTCCGGTTCAGATATGAATGAGGGCGCGAAATGACTGAGCTGAAACGCACACCGCTTTATGATTTGCATGTGAAACTGGGTGCCAAGATGGTGCCGTTTGCGGGCTATGACATGCCAGTTCAATATCCAATGGGGGTGATGAAGGAACACCAGCACACGCGTGAGGCGGCTGGAGTTTTTGATGTCAGCCACATGGGGCAGGTGATATTGTCCGGGGAAAGCTGGGATCATGTCGCGCGCAGTTTTGAAAGCCTGGTGCCGATGGATGTGCTGGGGCTTGAGGATGGTCGCCAACGCTATGGATTGTTTACCAATGATGCAGGCGGGATCGAGGACGATCTGATGTTCGCCCGGCGCGGCGATGATTTGTTTGTCGTGGTGAATGCTGCCTGTAAGGACGCCGATATTGCACGGTTGAAAGCGGCATTGGAGCCTGAGATTACTGTGACGGCGATCACAGATCGAGCATTGATAGCGGTGCAGGGACCGGGCGCGGAGGCAGCGGTTTCCGGGATGGACGCTGCGGCGGCTGAAATGACATTTATGGACGTACGCGACTTGTCTCTGAACGGTAGCAACGTCTGGGCATCGCGGTCTGGGTACACAGGTGAGGATGGTTATGAAATTTCCGTGCCTGAAGATCAGGCCGAGGCGCTGACAAAGGCGCTGTTGGCGTTGGACGGCGTTGAGGCAATTGGCCTTGGTGCACGGGATTCACTCCGACTTGAGGCGGGGCTTTGCCTGTATGGGCATGACATTGATGCAGACACGAACCCTGTTGAGGGTGCGTTGAACTGGGCTATTCAGAAAGTGCGCCGTGCTGGTGGCGACCGTGAAGGTGGCTTTCCCGGTGCGGATAAGGTTCTGGCGGCGTTTGAGAATGGCGTGAGCCGCAAGCGCGTAGGCCTGCAACCCGAAGGCCGCGCACCGATGCGCGAAGGTGTAGAGATATTTGATGTTGCGGAGGGCGGGCAAGCCATTGGCATCGTGACCTCTGGCGGCTTTGGCCCCACGACAGGTGGCCCGGTTGCAATGGGCTATGTGACCACCGAGAACAGCAAGATTGGCACAGCGCTTTGGGGCGAAGTCAGGGGCAAACGTATGTCTTTGACCGTTGCCAAGCTGCCCTTTGTTGCGGCAAACTTTAAAAGATAATCAACCACAGGGAAAACTAAGATGAAATTTACCGAAGAACATGAATGGCTGCGCGTTGAAGGTGACGAAGTTGTTGTGGGCATCACGATCCACGCGGCTGAGCAATTGGGCGATGTGGTTTTTGTGGAACTGCCGGATGAAGGCACAACCGTCAGCAAAGATGATGAAGTCGTGGTGATTGAATCGGTGAAAGCCGCGTCAGATATCCTTGCCCCGATTGACGGTGAGATTACCGAAGTGAATGGCACGCTGACCGATAACCCAAGTCTGGTGAATGAAGACGCTCAGGGTGAAGCATGGTTTTTCAAAATGAAGCCCAGCGATGCGTCCCAGATGGACGAATTCATGGATGAAGCCGGATACCAGAAATTCATCGGATAACGGGTTCGGCCTAGGCCGAGTTTGCATATTTTTTGGAACAATGAAGCAGGGGTGTCATCATGACCTTCAAGCCTACAGACTATTTGCCATATGATTTTGCCAATCGCCGTCATATCGGGCCTTCGCCTGCGGAAATGTCGGATATGCTTAAAACAGTGGGGGCAAAATCGCTGGATGCACTGATTGATGACACGGTGCCAGCCGCGATCCGCATCAAAGAGCCGCTTGATTTTGGCAAAGCGATGTCCGAGCGCGAAGTGCTGGAGCATATGCGCAAAACGGCGGGCAAAAATAAGGTGCTGACCAGCCTGATTGGCCAAGGCTATCACGGCACGGTCACACCCCCCGCGATACAGCGGAACATTCTAGAGAACCCAGCGTGGTACACAGCCTATACCCCCTATCAGCCCGAGATTTCGCAGGGGCGTCTTGAGGCATTGTTGAACTTTCAAACTATGGTCAGCGACCTGACCGGGCTTGAAGTTGCCAACGCATCTTTGTTGGATGAGGCAACGGCCTGTGCCGAGGCGATGACGATGTCGATGCGTCTGGCGAAATCCAAATCCAAAGCGTTTTTTATCGATCATGATTGCCATCCGCAAAACATAGCGGTGATGCAAACGCGCGCGGCCCCTTTAGGGATTGAAGTGATCATCGGCGATCCGGACAAAATGGACGCGAGCGCGGTATTTGGAGCGATCTTCCAGTATCCCGGCACCTACGGCCATGTCCGCGACTTTACCAAACATATTGCGGCCCTGCATGACGCCGATGCGATTGGGATCATTTCGGCGGACCCTCTGTCGCTGACCCTGCTTAAAGAACCGGGCGAAATGGGCGCAGATATTGCGGTGGGATCGACCCAGCGGTTTGGCGTGCCAGAAGGTTACGGTGGGCCACATGCGGCCTATATGGCGTGCAAAGATTCAATGAAACGCGCGATGCCGGGGCGGATTGTTGGTGTGTCGATTGATGCGCATGGCAACCGCGCATATCGCTTGTCTTTGCAAACCCGTGAACAGCATATCAGACGCGAAAAGGCGACATCAAATGTCTGTACTGCACAGGCGTTGTTGGCCGTGATGGCGTCGATGTATGGCGTTTTCCATGGACCGGAGGGCTTGAAAGCCATTGCACAGCGCATCCATCGCAAGACATCGCGTTTGGCTGAAGGGCTGAAAATGGCTGGCTTTGATGTGCGGCCTGCTGCCTATTTTGACACCATCACAGTTGAGGTTGGCCCGCTGCAAGGTGCCGTCATGAAATCAGCTGTCGACGAGGGCGTGAACCTGCGCAAAGTGGGGGATACTAAGGTAGGGATCACCTTGGATGAACGTACCAAGCCCGCAACGATCGAAGCCGTCTGGCGTGCCTTTGGCATCGACAAAGCCGATAAGGATTATACACCGCACTACCACATGCCGGAAAAAATGATCCGTACGTCGAAATTCATGACCCATCCGATTTTCCACATGAACCGGGCGGAAACGGAAATGATGCGCTACATGCGCCGTCTTGCTGACCGTGATCTGGCGCTGGACCGGGCGATGATCCCGCTGGGGTCTTGCACGATGAAGTTGAACTCTGCCGCAGAAATGATGCCGGTCAGCTGGCGTGAGTTTTCACTGATGCACCCGTTTGTGCCTGCGGATCAGGCGTTGGGGTACAAAGAGCTGATCGACGACCTGTCGTCAAAACTTTGCGATATCACAGGCTATGATGCGATTTCGATGCAGCCCAACTCAGGTGCGCAGGGCGAATATGCGGGGCTGCTCACCATTGCAGCTTATCACCGGGCCAATGATCAGGGACATCGAAATGTGTGTCTGATCCCTGTGTCCGCCCACGGTACAAACCCGGCCAGCGCACAGATGGTTGGCTGGAAAGTTGTTGTCATCAAATCTGCCGCCAACGGTGACATTGATCTGGACGATTTCCGCGCCAAGGCCGAACAGCACAGTGAGAACCTTGCGGCCTGCATGATCACCTATCCGTCGACCCATGGCGTGTTCGAGGAGACGGTCAAGGACATTACCAAGATTGTGCATGACCATGGCGGGCAGGTCTATATTGACGGGGCGAACATGAACGCAATGGTCGGTCTTTCTCGGCCCGGTGATCTGGGCGGTGACGTCAGCCACCTGAACCTGCACAAGACGTTCTGCATTCCGCATGGCGGAGGTGGCCCGGGCATGGGGCCGATTGGTGTAAAGTCGCATCTGATTGCGCATTTGCCCGGCCACCCGAATGAAGGCGGCGCTGCAGTATCGGCGGCCCCATTTGGATCGCCATCTTTGCTGCCAATCTCATGGGCTTATTGCCTGATGATGGGCGGCGAAGGTCTGACGCAGGCGACGCGCGTTGCAATCCTCAATGCAAACTACATTGCCAAGCGGCTCGAAGGGGCGTTTGACGTGCTTTACAAAGGGCCAACAGGCCGGGTGGCGCATGAATGTATTTTGGATGTGCGCCCGTTCGAGGACAGTGCGGGTGTGACTGTGGACGATATTGCCAAGCGCCTGATTGATGCGGGGTTCCATGCGCCGACCATGTCTTGGCCGGTGGCGGGTACGCTGATGGTAGAGCCGACGGAGAGCGAGACCAAAGCCGAGCTTGATCGTTTCTGTGACGCGATGCTGGCGATCCGGGACGAGATCACGGCCATCGAAAAAGGTGACATGCCGCGCGAAAACAACGCGTTGAAAAACGCGCCGCATACGGTTGAGGATCTGGTGCTTGAATGGGGTGAACGGCCCTATACCCGCGAACAGGGCTGTTTCCCGCCCGGTGCCTTCCGTGTCGACAAATACTGGCCTCCGGTTAACCGCGTCGACAACGTGCACGGCGATCGCAACCTGATCTGTACCTGCCCGCCGCTTGAAGATTATTTAGAAGCGGCTGAGTAAAATAACGGAGGGCGGGGATTGTTCTTCGCCCTCAAACTGCATGTCCGGTGGGACTCCCACTCATTCCTTTGAGCGTAGCACATGCGCGGGCCGCGCGTTCAACGATCGGATCGCGAACCCGAGGCCTGCCAGCACGGTCGCCAGTATGCCGCCCGCGACGATCAATAAGGCATTTGGCCAGATCACCGCGAAATCGGTTTCCATGATGAAACGGCTGACGGCCCAACCACCCAGGATACCTGCGCCCAAGGCGACTGTGCCCGCGAACAGGCCCAGTAGTGCTGCGCGCAAAACGAAGCTGCCTGCGATTTTGCGGCGCGATGCCCCCAAGGTCTTGAGCAATGCGGCCTCATAGGTCCGCGCTTCTGACCCGGCAGCGGCGGCACCGATCAGGACGATAAATCCGGTCAACAACGTCGCCAGCGCGCCGTAGGATACCGCCGCTGCCAAGCCCGCCAAGACCGAGGATACCCGGTCGATGGCGTCGCGCACCCGGATCGCGGTGATGTTAGGATATGCCTCTGCCAGATCACGCAGGATCGCGGTTTCGGCGTCTTCGTCAGCATAGACGGTTGAGATAAATGTATGTGGTGCCGCCTGCAGCGCACTTGGGTTCATCGTCAGTACAAAGCCAATCCCGGCAGTGGAAAAATCCACTTCCTGAAAGCTGGCGATGGTGCCGGTGATGTCGCGGCCGAGCACGTTAATGGTGAGCGTATCACCCAGATCAAGGCCGATTTCTTCCGCCTCTTCCGTGGCGAAACTGATCAAGGGCGGGCCTTCGTAATCGGCAGCCCACCATGTGCCTGCTGTCAATGTTGCGTCTGGATCCGGTTGCGCGGCATAGGTGAGGCCGCGGTCGCCGCGCACCACCCAGTGGTTGCCAGCAACTTCGCGGGCGGGTTTGCCGTTGATCTGGGTGATCACCCCGCGCAGCATCGGGGCGCTGTCGATGCGGCTGACGGCGGGGTCATTTTCAAGACGCTCAGAATATCCCGGCATCTGGTCTTTTTGAATATCGACAAAGAAATATGAGGGCGCCACATCGGGTAGGTTGCCAGAAATCGCATTGCGCAGGTTGCCGTCGATTTGCCCGACAGCGGCCAGAACCGAAAGACCCAGACCCAGCGATAACACAACGGCGCCCGCGCCTTCGCCGGGGCCTGAGATCGCGGCTAATGCCCAACGTAGCCGTGGGTGCCCGCGTGCAAATGTGGTTGCGCGGCGTGCCAGCCAACGGATCAGGCCCGCAGCCAATGCCAACAAGAGCAGCGCAACGGCGATCCCGCCAAGCGTCCAAAGTGTGATCCACCAAGAGCCGTTGAACCATCCGGCCAGCCCAACTAGCATGGCGACAAGGGCGGCAATGATGACCAAGTATTTCGGTGCGGGTAATGCCCGCGCCCCTTGCCATGCGTCGCGAAACAAAGTCGCCGCACGAACATCTTCGCTGCGCGCCAAGGGCCAGAGAGTAAAGGCAAGCGCGGTGAGCAATCCGTAAATTGCCGCTTCGGCCAAAGGCGCGGGATAGATCGCAAAGGCCGCTGGGATCGGCAGACGAGCTTCGATCAAGGGCGAGAGGGCCAAGGGGGCGAGAGCACCAAGGGTCACGCCGATGGCAACACCGAGCAATGTTAATAGTCCGATTTGGATAAAATAGGTCTGAAAGATCGTGGCGCGGTCGGCACCCAAGGCGCGCAATGTTGCGATAACTTCGGTCTTACCGTTGAGATAGGCACGCACCGCTGCGGACACGCCGACGCCGCCAACCGCCAATCCCGACAGGCCGACCAGCACCAAAAACGCGCTCAACCGCTCAACGAACCGGGCAACACCGGGTGCACCATTGCGGGCGTCGGTCCAGCGCATACCACTGTTTTCAAAGTGGGTTTGCGCCGCCTTCTTGATCACTTCGAGGTCAGTTTCAGGGGGCAGATCAAGGCGGTATTTGCTGTTGAAAACACTGCCCGCGCCCAACAAGCCAGACCCCTCAAGGGCGTCACGCCGCAGCAAGGTGCGCGGGCCAAGCGCAAAGCCGCTGGCGGCGCTATCCGGCTCGCGGACAATCAGTGCGCTAAGTCGGAAGGTCGCGGTGCCAAGGCGGAATGTATCGCCGACGTTCAACCCAAGACGGTCGACGAGCGCGCGTTCCATAACTGCACCCGCGACGCCGTTCTGTGTGGCAAGGGCGCGGTCCAGCGGCATTTCAGGGTCCAGCACCATGGCACCAACCAAGGGATATGCTGCGTCGACCCCTTTAATTTGGGTCAGCGCCCGTTCATCTTGGCCATTCTGGGTGACCACCGCCATGGACCTAAATTCGACAATTTCAGACACCGCATTCGCACGCGCCGCCATCCACGCCTGTTCTTCAGAACTCGCAAACCGATAGGTGAAATCCAGCTCTGCTGCACCACCGAGCAAGGCCGTGCCTTCGCGTTTCAGCCCGCCTTCAATGGCGGCTCTGACGGAACCCACGGCAGCAATTGCGGCGACACCCAAGGCCAGGCAGGCCAGAAACAGACGAAACCCGCGCAAGCCGCCGCGCATCTCGCGGCGGGCAAATCGACTGGCAATGCTCAGGCTCATACAATGCGCCCATCGGCCAGTGATACGGCCCGGTCACATCTTGCGGCCAGAGCCGGGTCATGGGTGACCAGCACCAGTGTTGCGCCATGTTGGTCGCGCAGATCAAACAGCAGGTTGATGATTGCCTCGCCGTTTACACTGTCAAGATTGCCGGTAGGCTCATCCGCCAGCAAGATCGCGGGGCGCGGAGCGCAGGCGCGGGCCAATGCCACACGTTGTTGTTCGCCACCCGACATTTGCGCCGGGTAATGATTGATCCGGTGGCCCAAACCCACGGATTTGAGCGCCTCTTCGGCTTGCTCAAACGCATCGCGAATGCCAGCCAGTTCCAATGGTGTCGCCACGTTTTCCAGCGCTGTCATCGTCGGGATCAAGTGAAAGGATTGAAACACAATCCCCATGCGGCCCTGACGGAACCGTGCCAATGCGTCTTCGTTCATTGTGCTTAGATCATGGTCAAGGGCCTGAACGCTGCCACCCGTCGCTTGTTCCAATCCGCCCATCACCATAAGCAGTGATGATTTACCCGACCCCGATGGCCCGGTCAGGGCCAATGTTTCCCCGCGTGCCACTTTCATTGATATCCCACGCAGGATTTCAACAGGCCCGGCATTGCCGTTTAACGAAAGCATCACATCTTGTAACTGGAATACGGGGTCTGTCATGCTGTCTGTCACAGGCGCTGCTTTCTGATAGGGTTCTGTTGGATATGGAGTATTAAGACCGATGCGCAAGGCACTGATTGGGATTGTTCTGAGTTTTGCAAGTGCGGCACAGGCCGACGAAGTGGTGATTGCCGCCTTGGGCGACAGCCTGACCCAAGGGTACGGGCTGCCTGTTGAAGATGGTTTTGTGCCGCAATTGCAGCGCTGGCTGGCGGATGCGGGGGCTGATGTGCGGCTGGTCAACGCGGGCGTCTCAGGTGATACCACCGCTGGCGGGTTGGCGCGGGTTGATTGGACGCTGACGCCTGACGTGGATGGGATGATCGTGACGCTGGGGGGCAACGACCTGCTGCGCGGTCTTGATCCGGGCCAAGCGCGCAGCAATATTGCAGGCATCTTGCAGGCTGCTGACACCGCTGACGTCGAAGTTTTGTTGGTCGGGATGCAGGCACCCGGAAACTTAGGTGCCGAATATAAGACCCAGTTTGATCAGCTTTATCCGGACCTCGCCGAAGAATACGATACACTGTTTCACAAGAGCTTCTTTGCAGGCTTGGTCGAAGATGATGCGCCGTTTGACCCCGTCGCCTTGCAGGTCTTTTTTCAGAGCGATGGCATTCATCCCAATGCCGAAGGCGTTACCAAAATTGTCGCCCGGATCGGGCCAGAAGTTTTAACCCTAATTGATAAAATCAGGGAGTAGCTGCGATGCCGGGCCGGTTGTTTCTAACTTCTGGGATATCTGCGCTGGCGGCGGACCTTGAGGTGGACACCGGACCATTTAGTGACGCGCCAGCCCGGCATAACATCGCACCCGGACAACAGATCATCACCCTTGCCCCCAGTGGTCTTGTGCAGATGCGCTGGGGTATCATTCCGGTAGGTAGGGTGAATGCACGCGGGCGACCGGTGATGGAAACAATAATCAATGCGCGATCTGAAACCGTGTTCGACAAATCCGCGTTTGAGGGGATGGGCCGTGCCGTCGTGCCGGTGAACGGTTGGTATGAATGGACGGGGGAAAAGCGGCGTAAAACTGCGTGGCGGATTATGCCCACTGATGCGGAATTCTTATACTTTGCCGCCATCACCGATGTCTGGAACGGACCGGGCGGGGTCGCGGTTCATCAGGTTGCAACCGTGACCTGCCCGCCCAATGCCGATGTGAAGCCGATCCATCACCGTATGGCGGTCATTCTGGAAAAGACTGATATTGAGACATGGTTGAAGGGTGCGCCGGGTGACGTGACACCCTTGATGCGGCCATGGCCAGTGGGGCGTTTGTCAATTGAGCCTGCCGATGATGTCGATTGGAACGGTCCCTAGAGCCACTGCACGTAACGCGCACTTATCGTTCATCCTTGGTTTCCCGCCTCAGTTGATCAGAACAACCGATGATGTTGGCCCAAAGTTTCTGCACTGAAAAATAATTTTACCAGTTGATAAAATTTTGAAACCGTGTGAGCATTTTGCTTGTCCAGCCAAGGTGAGGTGAGCCAGATGACATCAGACGTGTTCGAGCCGGGGATCAAAGCAGGGCGTCTTGCGCCCGAAACCTATGAGGCACAGTTTTCCGATCTGCATCCACCCTTGGATGACCATGAGGCATTGGTGGCGGCGGATCGCTGCTATTTCTGCCATGACGCGCCTTGTATTACGGCCTGTCCGACTGACATCGACATCCCGTTGTTTATTCGCCAGATCGCTACAGGCATGCCCGATGCGGCGGCCAAGACGATCCTGACCCAGAATATCTTGGGTGGAATGTGCGCGCGGGTTTGCCCAACCGAAACCTTGTGTGAAGAAGCCTGTGTGCGCGAATTGGCGGAAGGTAAGCCAGTGTTGATCGGGCAATTACAACGCTATGCAACCGACACGTTGCAGGGCAAAGGCGCGCATCCGTTCTCCCGTGCTGCGGCCACTGGTAAGTCGGTGGCCGTGGTGGGGGCGGGACCAGCAGGGCTGTCTTGCGCACACCGATTGGCAATGCTGGGCCATGACGTTGTGATCTATGATGCGCGACCTAAGCCCGGTGGCCTGAATGAATACGGCATTGCAGCTTATAAGACGCCAAATGAGTTCGCGCAGGGAGAGGTCGATTGGCTGATGAAGATCGGCGGCATTACGATCAAGCATGAGGTTGCTTTGGGTCAGGGTGTGACGCTGGAGGGTTTGCAGTCTGAATATGACGCGGTGTTCCTTGGCATTGGCCTTGGCGGGGTTAACGCCCTGGGCGCGACAGGCGAAGATAAGAACGGTGTTACTGATGCCGTTGATTTCATTGCCGACCTTCGGCAAGCGGGTGACATGGGCAGCATCCCGATTGGCCGCGATGTGGTGGTCATTGGTGGCGGCATGACAGCAGTGGATGCCGCAGTGCAGGCCAAATTGCTTGGCGCGCTGAATGTCACGCTGGTGTACCGCCGCGGTCGTGACCGGATGAATGCCAGCGCGTTTGAGCAGGATTTGGCGGCGTCAAAAGGCGTGCGGATTGTCACCCATGCGGTGTCCGTGGCGGTGCATGGCAACGGCAGCGTGCGCGAGATTGAATTCGAATATGTTGACGACGCGATGAAAGGCACGGGGCAAACACTAAAGCTGGCGGCGGACCAAGTGTTCAAAGCGATTGGTCAGACGCTGGTGGGTGATGGATTGCCGGACCTTGACGGGCGCAAGATCAAGGTTGATGCGGCGGGTCGCACATCGGTGAAAGGCATCTGGGCAGGCGGCGATTGCGCGTCTGGCGGTGACGATCTGACCGTGACGGCAGTGGCCGAAGGGCGCGACGCCGCAATGGATATTCACAAGACATTGGTGGGTTGAAACCCACCCTACGGGGAGACAGCACATGGCAGACCTCACAAGTAATTTTATCGGGATCACATCCCCAAACCCATTCTGGCTCGCGTCGGCACCGCCGACTGATAAAGAATACAACGTCCGCCGCGCGTTCGAGGCTGGTTGGGGCGGGGTGGTTTGGAAAACACTGGGGGCTGAAGGGCCGCCTGTGGTCAACGTAAACGGCCCGCGATATGGCGCAATCTATGGCGCGGATCGGCGGCTGCTGGGTCTGAACAACATCGAATTGATCACTGACCGCGATCTCTACACCAACCTTGAGGAAATCAAACGGGTCAAGGCAGACTATCCTGACCGGGCCATTATCGTGTCGATTATGGTGCCTTGCGAGGAAGCGGCCTGGAAGGCGATCTTGCCTTTGGTTGAAGATACGGGCGCGGATGGGATTGAACTGAACTTTGGCTGTCCGCACGGGATGAGTGAGCGGGGCATGGGCGCCGCCGTTGGCCAAGTGCCCGAATACATTGAAATGGTGACCCGCTGGTGCAAACAGTATTATTCCAAACCTGTGATCGTGAAACTAACGCCAAATATTACTGACATCCGTAAACCCGCGGCGGCGGCCAAGCGCGGCGGTGCGGATGCGGTCAGCCTTATCAACACCATCAACTCGATCACGTCCGTGGACCTTGACAGCATGTCACCTGAACCGTCGATTGACGGACGCGGCTCTCATGGTGGGTATTGTGGTCCTGCGGTTAAGCCTATCGCTATGTCGATGGTATCTGAAATTGCACGCGGTGAGGACACGCGCGGTATTGCCATTTCGGGGATTGGTGGGATCACCACATGGCGTGATGCCGCGGAATTTATTACGTTGGGCTGTGGCAATGTGCAGGTCTGCACCGCAGCGATGACCTATGGGTTCAAGATCGTGCAAGAGATGATTAGCGGTTTATCGGAATGGATGGATAGCAAGGGCCATACGAGCATTAATGATTTCTGCGGGGCAGCAGTGCCAAATGTAACGGATTGGAACCAGCTCAACCTGAACTACATCGCCAAAGCCAAGATTGATCAAGACCTGTGTATTTCCTGCGGACGCTGCTTTGCGGCTTGCGAAGATACCTCGCACCAAGCCATCGCGATGTCAGAAGACCGCACATTCACAGTGATTGATGAGGAATGCGTGGCCTGTAACCTCTGCGTAAATGTCTGTCCGGTCGAAGATTGCATCACGATGGAACAGATGGCCGCCGGTGAGACCGATCCGCGCACTGGCAAAGTTGTCGAACCGGATTACGCCAACTGGACAACGCACCCGAACAATCCGAGTGCAACCGCAGCGGAATAGCGGACCTAGCTTGGTTTTAGAAATGGCGATGTTGGCAGCGGATCGGGCATTTCGACCTTCGGCAGGTTTGAACCAAATGGCATGACATCTTGGGCCTGTGCGTTGACCACCGAAGTACCCGTTGCGTCGACTGGTCGCGCCATTGTTGATCGTGCGCGGCTGCGCATAAGTGCCGCAGCGGTTTGTTGATCGCCGCCGCCGCTGTAGCCTGATCCGGACCCAGAGAATGACGTGGCATTGCCTGCACCATTTCCTGAGGACGCGGCTTGGGTGGGGGCGACGCCAAGAGGTGCCACCGTTTCCTGAGGGCCGCTTGGCTGCGGCGCAGGGGTCACAAACGGATTACTTAATAAAATAGAACTCATGTTGTGCTCCAATCCCGATAAAAAGGAGCCCGCCACCCCTTGAACACTGCGACAGAGATATAAACAAACCCTTAATCTGCGTCCGAAAATGCAGAGAAGGTTAACGCATCATGCACGTGTCAGCATGCTACGGAACATTGCCGTCAGATGTGTTGCCGCGCCGTCATAGGCGTCTGACTTCGGGGCCAACAAAAGCTGCACCTGAGCCTGAAAGTCGGCGTAGTGCTGGGTTGTGGCCCAGATCGAAAAAATCAGATGTTGTGGGTCAAGTGGCGGCAGTATCCCCTGATCAATCCAGCGTGAAATCAACGCGCACTTTTCATCGAACAAGGGTTTGAGATTGGCATGTAGTTCTGGCTCAATACGCGGCGCACCTTGCAGGATTTCTCCCGCAAACAATCGGCTTTCACGCGGCAAATCCCGTGCCATATCAAGTTTGCGCTGCACGTAGGCTAAAATCTCTTCGACCGGGTCGCCATCTGGGTCCATCTCGACCAATGGGTCCAGCCATGTCTCCATCAACTGGCTAAGCAGGGTGACGTGAATGTCTTCTTTGCCGTCGAAATAATACAGGATGTTCGGTTTGCTTAATCCCGCCTCAGATGCAATCAGATCAAGTGTTGCACCGCGATACCCATGCATCGAGAACACCTCTAAAGCCGCATCCAGAATGACACGTCGGTTGCGCTGCTGAATACGGCTTGGTTTTTTTTGGCTGCCATCAGGCAAGGGCGCTCTCCACTTGATGTGCGCTGAAATACGGCATCTGCACCGCTGCGCCCGTTCTCATAAAACCAGTTCTTGACAGTTACCACCCTAACCGCAATCGTGGATTTACCAAATGGTAAAATTTCTGCAAGCCACCTGCCACAAGGAGCCAGCCATGCCCGCGCCCGGAGAGAACCTTAAAATCAATCCTGATCGTCTGTGGGACAGTTTGATGGAGATGGCCAAGATCGGACCTGGCGTCGCTGGGGGGAATAACCGCCAGACCCTGACCGATGAAGACGGCGAAGGGCGTGCCTTGTTCCGGATGTGGTGCGAGGAAGCCGGATGCACCATGGGATTGGACCAGATGGGCAATATGTTTGCCCGGCGTGAGGGTGAGGACCCGGACGCGCTGCCAGTTTATGTGGGTTCGCATCTGGATACGCAGCCGACGGGCGGCAAATATGACGGTGTGTTGGGGGTTCTTGGCGGGCTTGAGATTATCCGCACGCTGAATGATCTGGGGATCAAAACGAAACACCCGATTGTGGTCACGAATTTCACCAATGAAGAAGGCACGCGCTATGCACCTGCGATGCTGTCGTCGGGGGTGTTTGCGGGAATCCACACGCAAGATTGGGCCTATGATCGCGTTGACGCAGAAGGCAAGAAATTCGGCGATGAATTGTCCCGCATCGGTTGGCGTGGCGAGGAAGAAGTCGGCGCGCGCAAGATGCATGCGTTCTTTGAACTGCACATCGAACAGGGTCCGATTTTGGAGGCTGAAGGCAAGGATATTGGTGTTGTGACACACGGCCAAGGCTTGTCATGGACGCAAGTGACCGTAACAGGCAAAGACAGCCACACCGGGTCAACCCCGATGCCCATGCGCTATGACGCGGGGCTGGGCATGGCGCGGATTTTGGACAAGGTGAATGAAATTGCACTGAGCCATGCACCGCACGCGGTTGGGGCCGCTGGGCATAT
>JBPOFE010000109.1:0-12519 GCA_051252035.1 Sulfitobacter sp. | reverse complement strand
TACCGCATCGCCGCCAATCCTGGCGCGCCGATTTACGGGGTGCGCGACCGCGACCGAGCCATGCGGCAGGCGAAGAATTGGGGTGCCGCCAAGCTGGAAACCGCCCTTGGTGTGCTGACCGATACCGACCTCACGCTGCGCTCTGCCGGGCAACACGCCCCGGCGCTGGCCTTGGTGGAACGCGCTTTTATCCGGCTGGCGATGCTGGGCGCACAACGCTAACCCTCGAAAGGATCACTAATGTATACTGTTGTTGGCGCCACCAAATCACGCGGCTTTCGGGTCATGTGGATGCTTGAGGAAATGGGCATTCCCTATGATCAAAACCCGGCGGCAGCGCGGTCTGATGAGGCCAAGAAATTCAATCCATTGGGCAAAATCCCTGCTTTGGTGGATGGCGATGAGGTGCTGACAGACAGCATGGCCATCATGAGCTATCTCGGCGACAAACATGGCCAGCTCACCGCACCCGCCGGAACGCCTGCGCGCGCACGTCAGGATGCAATGACTTTCTGGCTGGTCGATGAATTTGACGCAATCTTGTGGGCTGCTGCGAAACACAGCTTTGTATTTCCCGAAGATCAGCGCGTGCCCGCTGTCAAAGACAGCCTAAAAGCAGAATTCCTCCGGTCCGCGGCAATCTTATCTGATCGGTTGAACGGGCCGTTCTTGATGGGGGATCAAATAACGATCCCGGATATTCTGGCCGTGCATTGCATCAATTGGTCAATTGGTGCGGGCTTTCCGCGGGTCGATGATAAACTTGGTGCGTGGGCCAAGAACATGCGGGACCGTCCCGCGTTCAAAGCGGCGCAGGCCAAAGAAGCATCTTAGTGACGCAAAGCCCAAGCGGCGGCGTGTTCTCCGGCCCATCGGCCTGTCGCAAGGCAGGCCGAAATCAGGTAACCACCTGTCGGGGCTTCCCAATCCAACATTTCACCCGCTGCGAACACGCCCGGCAGGTCGCGTATCATCAAATTCTCATTAAGCGCGCCAAACGAAATGCCGCCAGCGGTTGAAATCGCCTCGTCGATCGGGCGCAACCCAGCGTGATTGATTGGCAAGGCTTTGATCACACGTGCCAACGCCCGCAGACCATCAGGCAAAGGCCGCGCCATTTCCTGCATCAATGCAATCTGAGCAGGGGGCAATTTTAACGTTTTGCGCAGATGTTCTTTGAGGCTGGCTTTGCCGCGTGGTTTTGACAGGCGCGCTGTGATCTCTGGCACGCTCAAATCCGGTAGCAAGTCTATGATAAGTGGTCGCCCTTCACGCACGCCACGCGATACGGAATAAATCCCACCGCCTTCCAAGCCACGTTTGGAGATCGCTGCCTCGCCACGCGACATATACGGCCCGGACGTAAGCGCGATCCCCTTGAGTGCTGCGCCAAAATGGCGGGTCATGTGATCCGACCATTCAACGGAGATACCCGCATTGGCTGGCGCAAAAACAGTAAGTTTCACGCCTTTGGCCCGCAGGTATCCTGCCCAGTCGCCCGTCGACCCCAAACGCGCCCAACTAGCCCCGCCCAGCGCGAGTACGGTCACGTCGGGGGTTGTTTCCTGCACTCCTTGAGGTGTCTCGAATACCAATGCACCATCTTGCCATCCTTGCCAAAGCCAGCGCGTGTTGAACTGCACACCTGTCTCGGCAAGCCGCGCCAACCACGCGCGTAACAAAGGGGAGGCTTTCATGGCTTTGGGAAAAACCCGCCCGGTGCTCCCGGTAAAAACCTCTTGGCCCAGATCATCGGCCCAAACCCGCACCGCATCTGCATCAAACGATTGGATCATCGGTGCAAGCGCAGCTGCAGCTTCTGTATAGGCTGCCATAAACCGCTCAAATGGTTCGGCTTTGGTCAGGTTTAACCCAGATTTACCAGCCATTAAAAACTTGCGGCCCACAGACGGCTTTGCATCACAAACCGACACACTTAGCCCCGCAGAGGCCAGCACCTCTGCCGCCATTAATCCAGCTGGACCTGCGCCAATGACAACGGCCTGCCTCATGTGTCAGCCTGTGGAAAACCACCTTTAATTTCGACAACACGCTGTGGGTACGGAATTTCGATGCCTGCGTCTTTCAATGCGTTCCAGACCAAGAACAGCACGTCGGAAGTGTATTTATTCGGACCATCGTCAAGCCCTTCGACCCAGAATTCGACGGCAAAATCGATACCGCTATCGCCAAACCCACGCAGCTCGCAATCTGGTGGATAGGGTTCCGTTAGAACTTCGGGGTGCTCTGCCACGGCCGCTTCAATCAAGGCAGGCACCTTGTTGATGTCGGTGTCATAGCTGACGGAAAAAGGGGCCTCGAACCGATTGGCCGAACCAGAATCCGAATAGTTGGTGACGCGTGTCACGATGAAATCTTCGTTCGGAACCACAATCCAACGGCCATCAAAGGTCTCAAGAATGGCAGCGCGGGCCATCATCTTAATAATTGTACCTTTTTCACCGCCGTCCAATTCGACAAAATCACCAACTGTGGCCTGACCTTCTATCAACAGAATCACACCAGAGATAAAATTCGATGCGATCTTTTGCAGGCCAAAACCAAGGCCCACACCGATCGCGCCACCAACCACGGCAAGCGCGCCAAGGTTGATTCCCATGATGTTAAGCAACAGCAAAAACGCGGTAGCAAAAATCGTGAATTCAATCGCCTTGACCACCAATTGCCGCACAGAAGGGCGCATGTGTTCCTGTGCTTCGATGAACTGCGATGACTGCCGGGCCGACCAGCCGCCCAGCCAAAACAAGATGCTGCCCGCAATCACGCCACGGATCAGCGCCATCACAGAAATGGAGATGTTGCCAAAAGTGACCTTGAGTGCCGTCAGAGCCACCAGCACGTCGTCCAACACATCGAACATATAAAGCGCTGCAATCGGTAGCAGCACATAACGCCCAAGCATTTTCAGGAACGGGTCGTCGACAATGTCACGGACCAATCGCCGGGCAGCGAGGAACAGGAAAACGCGCTTGCCAAATGCGATGACCGCGCCACTGTCAAACAGAGATCGCACAAGCGTTTCACCAATGGCGGTAAATGCGTAGGCAAGCAAGGGCAGCAAAAGCGGCAGAAACAACACTGCAAATCGGCGGGCATCGGAAAGCATGCCTTTGCTGCCTTTTGCCGGAGTTACTTTGGTTGCGAGCATGGGGCGCAAGCGCCGCGCCACCAATATCGCCAAGAGATAGGAAAGCACCAGCAACCCAAATTGTGACCACGCCGCGGGACTAAGCAACCAACTGAGCGCCAATTCCCAGCCTTGCAGGGCATAGCCGTATGCCTGTTGCACTATTTCAGGCTGGGTGGAGAGATCAAACTCCATGAGAATCCTCAATTCTTAAGGGTGTCACAGCCTCTCTTGCCTCTGTGTCGCGAAAGGATCAAGGTTATTGGTACTTCATGATGCATTGTGAGTGGTTTTTGCCAGTTTGATGCCAGAACGCCCCGGCAGAGCGCGACCTAGGTGACGTTAAATTCAGTATTTAATCGGAACTCTTCGGTGTTACGGCACACATATCCTTAATGCCTGTCGCAATATCAGGTTTTGCCGCAACCGTGTCGGCAACAAGTGCTCTTGCATGACCCATAAGGTCTGTATCTGGCACAATCCGATCGATCAGCCCAAAGCTCAACGCCTCATCAGCGGTGATTTTCTGACCGCCCATCAAGATTAGCTTGGTACGTGATGGACCAATCAGTGCGGCCATGCGGGCCGGATCAGAGGGTTGTGGCAAGAAGCCAAGTTTCATCACCGGATAGAAAAATTTAGCGCTTGCCACGGATATGCGCAGATCGCAGGCCAGCGCCATGCCCATTGCGCCCCCCGCCAATGTTCCATTCAACGCCGCAACACTTAAGCCCGGCAGTGCCGCTATGGCCCCCGACAACCGTTCCCAGACTTCAGATTTTGCAAGTCCCGCACGCGCCTCTTCCAAATCCGCACCCGCGCTGAACACTTTACCTTGCGCGGTCAAGATCACAGCGCGCGCGGCTTGGGCATCTTCCATGATGTCAGCCAATCTGCCCAACATCGTATGGGTCAGCGAATTGGCTTTGCTCGATCGGTTGATGGTTACCGTCCAAACATCATCGTCGCGGTCAAGATCAATCATATCAGGCCGACCGCACCGCGCACCTCGTCATCTCGCAATGAGATTTCGTCGCCCAAATAGCGATCCGCTTCAGCGCTGCACATCCACAACAAGGTGCGGGCGGGCCACTCAGCGGGAACATGCACATCCCAATCCAATTGGCTGACGGGATTAATGCCACTTGCCTTGATCTCACGCTGCATTTGTGTGGCAACCGTGCCGGGTGACAGACCAATGGCGCGGATGCCGTTTTGCGCTTCTTCCTTGTCCACACAGCGATTGAGCATATTCACCGCCGCCTTGGAGGCGCAATAATGGCTCCATGCCTCAACCGGGCCATGCGCCGCACCAGATGAAATGGTCAGGATCGACCCGGTCCCGGCGTCCTTCATCACGGGCAGCGCTGCGCGTATACCGTTGAAAACACCTTTTAGATTGATATCAATCACCTGCCCCCATTCATCGGGATCCGCGTCCGCAAGATGCGAGATCGGTTCAATCACACCTGCATTGTTGATCAATACGTCCAACCCACCAAAGGCACGCACTGTGGTTTCTACAGCCGCTGACATTTCGCCAAACCGCGCCACATTGCAAGGAATTGCGATCGCTTTTGCGCCAATCTCGCCTGCCAAATCCGCAATCGCCTCTTGTGAGCGCGCGATCAGAGCAACATTCGCCCCAGCAGCGGCAAAAACCCTCGCGGCCTCGGCACCAATGCCACGGCTTGCGCCAGTGATCATCACTGTTTTACCTGTCATATCCATGGTTCTGATCCTTTGATCCTGAAATGAGGTTTTGCATCCGGTGTTCACCAAGTGGTAATCTGCCCATAAGATATGGTCCAGCCCTGACACCTTGACGATTCAGTGGGATTATCGGACCCTCACCGCTGAAAATTGTTCAAAAGGAATTTCATATGTTGCGTCTTTCCCCGATGGCCCTTGGCCTTGCGCTCCCGATTACGATTATCTCTCAAGCAGCGTTGGCCGATTTGACGCCTGCCGATGTCTGGGGCGATTGGCGCCAGTACATGGAGGGCATGGGATACAGCATCGATGCCACAGAGACCCAAAACGGGTCTGACCTGACGGTCGCTGACATCCGCATGAGCATGGCGATGCCAGAGAACGCTGGAGCGATGTCAATGTCGATGGGCACGCTGAATTTCGTGCAGAACGGCGATGGCACGGTGTCCGTGGTCATGCCTGGCGTTATGCCGATGACGGTTAACATCACACCCGAAGGGGATGATGACCCGGTCACGGCCAACCTGAATTATACCCAAACAGATCACGCGATGACCGCCAGCGGGTCGCCCGAAGAAATGGTCTATGATTATTCGGCAGGAACCATTGAGTTTGTGCTGGAACAATTGCAAGTCGGGGCGGACACTTTTGGCCCCGAAAACGCCAAGGTAAATGTGATAGGCACGGGTGTAAGCAGCAGCACAACCATGACCATCGGCGACATGCGCGGGTATAATCAAACTGGCAAGATCGACACCCTTCAATACGATATTGCAATCAATAACCCTGAAGAACCCGCCAAGGTGATGGTGACGGGCAGCGTTGCAGATGTGACCATGAACGGTGGCGGGACCATCCCACTTGAGATTGTTGATGCCGCAGACATGGCCACAATGCTCAAGGCCGGTTTCGACGTGACAGGCCAGATCGCTTATGGTGCGGGTACGTCAAACATGAATGTTGAGGACCCAGCCAATGGCAACTTTGCCATGACGTCATCCTCGGACGGTGGCGATCTGGGCGTTGAGATGGGCGCAGATGGGTTGGCCTATAACGGTGCCCAGAACAATCTGGCGGTGACTGCAAATGTTGAGGGCCTGCCGTTTCCCATTGATCTGAGCATGGCCAGAGGTGCGTTTAATCTAAGTATGCCAGTTAGCAAATCAGATGATCCACAGGATTTTGCCTTTGGCATCACCTTGGGTGACTTCAAAATGTCAGACATGATTTGGGGTATCTTTGACCCAACCAGCCAATTGCCACGTGACCCAGCAACCGTGGTGCTCGATTTGTCCGGTAAGGCAAAACTATTGGTCGATTTCCTTGACCCCGATGCCGCGGCGCAGCTCGCCATGGATAAGCCGGGTGAGGTCGAAGCATTGACCGTCAACAAACTGCAACTGGATGCTGCAGGTGCCAAGTTGGACGGTTCTGGTGATTTCACTTTTGACAATGCCGACACAACAACGTTCCCTGGCATGCCTAAACCCATTGGTGCGCTTAACCTGTCGTTGGTTGGTGGCAACGGGTTGTTGGACAAACTGGTTGCAATGGGAATGCTGCCAGAAGATCAGGCAATGGGCGCACGTATGATGATGGGTTTATTTGCCGTTCCGGGCACCGAACCTGACACGTTGAGTTCCAAGATCGAATTTACCGAAGATGGTCAGGTTTTGGCCAACGGCCAGCGCATCAAGTAAATCATCTATTTGATCCTTAGAAAGGGCGTGTCAAACGGCGCGCCCTTTTGCTTTGGCCCCTTGCCCCGCGGATGCCAGACCATTACCTGTTTGCTTCAATCATGAACGGAGTCTGCATATGTCCCAGCCCCTTGATGCGCTGACGAAATCCCTGTTGCAGGCAGCGCGCAATGCAGGCGCAGATGGTGCAGATGCCAAAGCCGTTCAGGCCACATCGGTTTCTGTTGATGTGCGCGGCGGCATGTTGGAGCAAGCAGAACGCGCCGAAGGAATCGACATCGGATTGCGTGTGTTCGTCGGGCATCGGTCAGCCAATGTCTCAGCCTCGGATACCTCAACGCGCACAATCGAAGACATGGCCGCACGGGCAGTTGCCATGGCAAAAGAAGCGCCGGAGGATCCGCACAGCGGCCTCGCATCACCCGAACAACTGGCCACGACATGGAATGTCGAAGCGCTAGAGCTGTGTGATCCCACGCCAGGACCTTCACCAACTGATCTGCAACAGGACGCAGCGGCGGCAGAAGCGGCGGCATTGGCTGTCAAAGGGGTATCCCAGGTGCAGGCCGCAAGCGCCGGATACAGTGTGCAAGAGGTTCACTTTGCGACCAGCAATGGTTTTGAAGGGGGATATGCCCGCACAGACCGTGGCCTGTCATGTGTTGCGATTGCGGGAACCGGAACGGGGATGGAGCGGGACTATGACGGTGACAGCCGCATTTTCCAAAGCGATTTGCGTAACGCACACGACATTGGCACATCAGCAGGTGAACGCGCTCTTACCCGGTTGGATGCACGCAAGCCCCCAACCGGCGCGTATCCTGTTTTGTTTGACGAACGCATATCATCTTCCCTGATCGGACATCTTCTTGGTGCCATTAACGGCACCTCAATTGCGCGCGGAGCGTCATTTTTGCGCGATGCGATGGGTGAGTTGGTGCTTCCTGATACGCTGTCTTTGATTGAAGACCCGCATCGCCCCCGCACGGGCAGCTCGCGCCCTTTTGATGGGGAAGGCTTGCAAACAAAGCGGCGCATGATTGTTGACAATGGCGTGTTACAAGGTTGGACACTTGATCTTGCTACGGCACGCAAGCTGGGTCTGTCCCCCACAGGTAACGCCGCGCGCAGCACGTCGGGCGGGCCGAGCCCGACAAACTGGAATATTGAACTCACCCAAGGCGACCAAAGCCGCGATGATCTGATCCGTGACATGGGCACCGGATTGTTGGTCACGTCGATGATCGGCAGCACGATCAACCCCAACACAGGGGATTATTCGCGTGGGGCGGCAGGCCTGTGGATTGAGAACGGCGAAATCACCCATGCAATCAACGAATGCACGATTGCCGGAAATCTGCGCGATATGCTGCGCCAGATAGTCCCAGCCAATGATGCACGACCACATCTGTCGCGTGTGGTGCCGTCGCTTTTGGTGCCCGGAATGACCCTTGCTGGGGCGTGATCTATCCCTGCTGATTGATGCCGCGTTGATGGCGGGCCGCGTCGCGACCAGCTTTGTCGGTGACACGGCGCAGCGATGGGACAAACCCGACGGCGCGGGCCCCGTGACCGAGGCCGATTTGGCCGTGAACGATTTGCTGCATTCCGTATTGCGATTGGCGCGCCCTGACTATGGTTGGTTGTCTGAAGAAACCGAAGACAACGAGAGCCGCCTCACAAATGAATATGTATTTATCATCGACCCAATTGATGGCACGCGCAGCTTTGTTGAAGGGTCAAGCACGTGGGCGCATTCGCTGGCCATCTCCAGAAATGGCGTTATCACTGCTGCCGTGGTCTATCTGCCTATGCGCGACAAACTTTATGCGGCAGGTTTAGGTGACGGCGCCACGTTGAATGGCAAAACGATTGCGGTGTCGGATTTATCAGATCTTTCAGAGGCTACTGTCTTGGCCGCAAGACCCGCGATGATTGCCGACCATTGGGCAGCCAAAACCACGCCAACTTTCAAACGGAGCCACCGACCGTCTTTGGCCTACAGACTTGCCCTAGTCGCACAAGGCCGCTTTGACGCGATGATCACCCTGCGCCAAAGTTGGGAATGGGACATCGCGGCGGGTGCGTTGATTGTGTCAGAGGCGGGCGGAAAATGCACGGACCGGGCGGGCACGAAGCTGCGGTTTAACAATCCGGATCCGCGGCTAAACGGCGTGGTTACAGGAGGCACATCTGTACATACAGCATTGATAGACGCACTTGCGTGACATGCCCGATCTGATACCCACAGACCTAAGACAACTGTAAAAGGAAACAGACCATGACCCAACGCCTGCACCTCGTCTTTGGCGGTGAATTGGTAACACCCACCGAAACTGCGTTCAAAAATGTCGATGATATCCATGTTGTCGGTATCTATCCCGACTATGCAACCGCTTATGACGCGTGGAAAAATGAGGCACAGCGCACCGTAGATAACGCCCACATGCGGTACTTTATCGCACATCTGCACCGCCTGAGGGATGAGGAAACAGCCGCATCATCCACCGAAGAACTGGGCTAATCCTGCGATGGCGCAGTCACTGGGGTTGACGGCGTACCGGGCTTTGGCCCGACGAAGCGAGGCGCATATGGAGGCGCCCGCGACGCCACGCCCCAATGGTGAATTGGCTTGGATACATCTGGCTGAGCCAGGTAATATCATCGCTGTGCAAGATCTTGCAGTGCGATTGTGCGCCAACCGCGTGGGGTTAAACGTGTTGATCACATTGCCCGAAGGCACGGCCAGCCCCGAACGTATCGCCATACCTCAGGATGCGACGCTGATCATACAGACTGTGCCAAATGAACATCCAGGCAGTGTTGCAGCGTTTCTGGATCATTGGCAGCCTGATACCTGCATCTGGGTCTGGGGGGCGCTGCGTCCCAACCTGATCTTGGAAACTGCTAACCGACACTGCCCGCTGATCCTGATTGATGTGGACAGCAAAGGGTTAGATGGCCGCCGGGACCGTTGGTTGCCTGACATGACCCGCAATGTACTGAACAAGTTTGAAGCCATCCTGACGCGATCGGATGCGGGCTTGCGACGGTTGCTGCAACTGGGACTTCCGCGTCCAAATATCGAAGTAACCTCACCTTTGTTGGCAGGCGGGCAAGCATTGCAATGTGCGGATTCTGATTTGGCGGATCTGTCCACTGCACTTGGCGGGCGCCCGGTTTGGTTTGCATCTCAGGTGTTGCTGCAAGAGGCCCCGATTGTGTTGACAGCGCACCGTAAAGCAATGCGCCTGTCGCATCGGCTTTTATTGATCCTGAACCCGGAAAAACCCACCGACGCAGATGCAATTGCAGAACATGCACGTGACAGCGATCTGAATGTAATCCGTTGGGACGGCACAGCCTATCCTGACGATGCAACGCAAGTAATGATCGCAAATGATTCCGCTGATCTGGGTCTGTTTTTTCGCGTGGCTCCGGTATCTTTCCTCGGGTCTTCATTGATGTCTGAAAAGGGCGGGTCCGATCCGTTTGATGCGGCGGCCCTTGGATCGGCGGTGTTATACGGTCCCAAAGTACGTCATTTTATGCCGTCCTATACGCGCCTTGCTGCAGCTGGTGCAGCGCGGATTGTGAATGATGCAGATGCGCTTGGCACCGCGGTTTCACATTTGATCGCCGCAGATCAAGCCGCCGCCATGGCACATGCAGGATGGGATGTGATCAGCCAGGGTGCGGCATTGACGGATCGGGTGATTGATCTGGTGCAGGATGCCTTGGATATGCGGGCAGGACAGCCATGAGCCGCGCCCCTGATTTCTGGCACAGGCCGCAACCGGATTGGCGCGCCCGTGCGTTGCAGCCCTTGGGTACACTTTACGCCATGGCAACGGCGCGGCGTCTGGCCAAGGGTGTGCCAATCACATTGGACGTTCCGACAATCTGTGTGGGAAATATCAACGCAGGTGGGACCGGAAAAACACCCACTGTGATGGCGGTTGTTGAACACCTGCGTGGGCTTTTTCACGAACCACATATCGTATCGCGCGGATATGGTGGCACTTTGGAAGGCCCGGTGCGTGTTGATCCAGCCAAACACAAAGCCGCAGATGTTGGCGATGAGCCTCTGTTGCTGGCAGCCTTTGCTGAGGTTTGGGTAGCACGCGACCGCGCGGCTGGGGCACGCGCGGCACAGGACGCAGGCGCAAGCGTTGTGGTGTTTGACGATGGGTTTCAGAACCCTGCGGTGCGCTATGATCTCAGCATTGTGGTGGTGGATGCAGCCAAGGGGTTTGGCAATGGATTGTGCCTGCCTGCGGGTCCATTGCGCGAACCCGTTGATGTTGGATTGGCGCGGGCCGATCTGTTGCTGTCGATTGGGGATGATCCGGCGCAAAAGGGTTTTGATACAAGCCCCTTGCCCGCGACGCTACCGCATGTGCGCGCCGCGCTAAAACCGCTCCAGACTGGGATGGATTGGAAAGACATGCGGGCGCTGGCATTTGCTGGCATTGGTCATCCTGAGAAGTTCTTTGCCACGTTGAAGGGCTTGGGCGCGACGCTGGTGCATTGCGAGGCGCTGGATGATCATCAACCGCTGACCTCCGCCCTGATGGCTCGGCTTGAGGCGGACGCGGCGACCCGTGGTGCACAATTGGTGACAACGGAAAAAGACGCAGTGCGGCTTCCGGCGGCATTTCGAATGAAAGTAATTACGTTGCCCGTACGGTTGGGATTGCCCGAAGGTAATGCATTGTTCGACGCGCTGAACGCGTTGCAAAAGCCGAGTTAGATATCAATTGTCTTCGCCCAACTTTGGCGAGGGACGGTGCAACGCCAATTCAGCGTCCGAAAAGCTAAACGGCGACCGCAAGCCCGGCACACCGTCCAATTCAATCTGCATACCGCGCGCGACAACCTGCGGGTCGGCCATTACATCGGCCATGTCATTGATCGGCCCGGCAGGCACGTTATGCGCCTCGCAGGCCGCCAAAAGGTCATCGCGGGTGCGCGATATCGTTGCCCCATTCAAGCGGCGGATCATTTCGGGTCGATTGGCGACCCGGTCGGCATTTTTCGCGAAATCTGGCGCAGTTGCCATGTCGTCCAAGCCCAACAGCTTGCACAACCGTTGATATTGGCCGTCGTTTCCGGTTGCGATAATCAGATGCCCGTCACTGCATGCAAACACCTCATATGGTGTAAGGTTCGGATGCGCGTTACCCATACGCGAAGGTGCTTTGCCGGTCGTTAGATAGTTCATCGCCTGATTACCCGTGATCGCCACAGCACAATCCAGCAATGCCATGTCGATATGTTGTCCCAAACCCGTTTGCGTCCTTTGGTGTACGGCGGCGAGGATAGCGGTGGTGGCGTAGATGCCCGTGAAAACATCAGTAATTGCCATGCCGGATTTTTGCGGCTGGCCATCCGGTTCGCCCGTGATCGACATCAGGCCAGACATGCCTTGAATGATAAAATCATATCCAGCGCGATGCGCGTAAGGTCCGGTGTGGCCAAACCCGGTGATTGAGCAATAAATCAGCTTGGGAAATTCGGCCTTAAGGCTAGCATAATCCAACCCGTATTTAGCAAGGCCACCCGTCTTGAAATTCTCGATTAGAATGTCGGCATCACGTAGTAGGTCTTTGACCTGCGCTTGTCCCTCAGGACTGCGAAAGTCGATGGTCACAGACGCTTTGCCACGATTGGTTGAATGGAAATAGGACGCCGACACATCATCGTCCCGGGTGACAAAGGGTGGACCCCATTGCCGGGTGTCGTCACCATCCGGGCTCTCAACTTTGATCACGTCACAGCCTAGGTCGGACAGCGTCTGGCCAGCCCAAGGGCCAGCCAGAACACGGGCCATTTCGATAACCTTAAGACCTTTAAGCGGTGCTGACATTAACCAGCAATGGCCGCGTCGATGAGTTCTTTCATGTCGTCATATGACATGTTCGGTTGCGGTTTTCCGTCGATGATAAAGCTGGGCGT
>JBPOFE010000108.1:0-12618 GCA_051252035.1 Sulfitobacter sp. | reverse complement strand
GAAACACCACTCATATAGGCCAAATACGGTGGGACAATTGGTAGAACGCAGGGCGACAAAAAGCTGATCACGCCAGCGACCAGTGCGATCAACATCGCGGGCAGCAATCCCGCGTCGATAAGTTCAATTCCAAACATGACCTACCCTTAGCCCCGTTGCGCCGCCCCGTCACGCCCTCATGGACACGCGAATTGTCACAACCCTGTGGACGAGATGAAACATCTGACCTATCTCAGCAACATGGAAATACATGACCTAGATGCGACAGGGCTGCTCTGCCCCTTACCCGTGTTAAAATTGCGCAAACGGTTGGCCGCTGTAATGCCCGGCGATTGCATGCGATTGCGGGCGGATGACCCAGCCGCTGTGATCGACGTACCGCATTTCTGTGCTGAGGCCGGACATGCTTTGGTTGAAACGATCACCGAAGGTAACGCACAGATTTACCTGGTGCGTAAAGGTGGTTAACCAAAAAGGCAGGCCACGTGGACCTGCCTTTTATCTCAATTTAACCAGCGTCTTACCCGCCGAGTGACCACCACCCCTTACGTTTTGGCTTTTTTGCAGCGGGCTTTTCTGGCTCTGGCTCTGGCTCAGCCGCGGTGGCAACCGGTTCAGGTGCGGGTTCCGCTTTGGGCTCCGGCTTTGCCTCAGGCACAGGCGTTGGTTCTGTCACCACAACCGGTTCAGCGGGTTTATCCGCCGCCTTCTCCACTTTAGGTTTCGGCTTTGCCCGGCTGCGCGTTGATTTAGGCTTGGGTTTTTCCTCGGCCGCGTCTTCCGTTTTGGCCTCAACCTTGTCCGTATCAGCCTTGTCCGCTTTTGGCTTAGTACTCCGCGACCGTGTGGATTTGGCCTTTGGCTTGGGGGCATCCTCGGCTGCTGTGGTCTCTACCGATTCCGATGTTTTTGCATCCACATCGGCAGTGTCCTCCGCCTCAACCTTAGCTTTTGCCTTGGCCGTGCTGCTGCGCGATCTGCTGCGACTGGTTGGCTTGGGCTTATCTGCGGGGCTCTCGTCGGAATCCTCATTCGGAGCTTTAGGTTCGGCATCCCCACTGGATTGATCCGCCTGCGACTCACTTTGGGATTGTCCGCCGCCATGCTGCTGCTGATCATTGGCTTCGCCATTTTGGTTTTCACCGTTTTGGTTTTCGCCATTGCCGGATTTCTTGCGGCTGCGACGGCGCCGGCGCCGACGCTTGGGTTTGCCCTCACCATCACCTTGGCCATTTTCATCATTGTGGATATGACCATTGCTCTGGCTGTTGCCCGGTGCCTCTGGGGCTTCGTCCTCAGCACCTGTAGAAACGGCATCATCTTCGTCGATCTGATCCATCAATGAAGTATCGACCGACACCACATGTGCCGCAGACGGGGCGACCACACGGGTCGCTGTTTTGAATTTCTCCAGCGTGAAATCAGGGCTGATCAGCTTGGGATCACCTTCGATCCGCACTGAAAGACCATAGCGCGCCTCGATATGTGCGATATGTTCGCGTTTTTGGTTCATCAAGAAATTGGCGATGCCCACGGGGGCCGTGATCAGAACCTCACGTGACCGACGACGGGTACCTTCTTCTTCGATCTGGCGCAAAATCGACAGCGCCAGATTGTCATCCGACCGGATCAATCCCGTGCCATGACAGGCCGCACACGGCTGTGTTGTCGCCTCGATCATACCCGGGCGCAGGCGCTGACGCGACATTTCCATCAGGCCAAAGCCTGAGATGCGGCCCACCTGAATACGCGCACGGTCGGTCTTGAGCTTGTCTTTCATCATCTTCTCGACAGACGTATTGTTCTTACGTTCGTCCATGTCGATAAAGTCGATGACAATCAGGCCTGCAAGATCACGCAGGCGCAATTGACGGGCCACTTCGGCGGCGGCCTCAAGATTGGTTTTTAATGCGGTTTGTTCAATTGAGCCTTCCTTGGTCGCGCGACCAGAGTTCACGTCAATCGCCACCAGCGCTTCGGTCACGCCAATCACGATATATCCGCCAGAGGGCAATTGAACCGTGGGGTTGAACATACCCGCAAGGTAGGTTTCCACTTGATATCGTGCAAACAGCGGCAGGTTTTCCTGATACAGCTTCACGTTCTTGGCGTGGGACGGCATGATCATTTTCATGAAATCTTTGGCGATGCGGTAGCCGCGTTCACCCTCGACAAAAACTTCGTCAATATCGCGATTGTACAAGTCACGGATCGACCGTTTGATCAGATCGCCCTCTTCATAGATCTTTGCAGGTGCGATGGATTTCAGCGTTAGCTCGCGGATCTGTTCCCATAGGCGTTGCAGGTATTCATAGTCGCGCTTGATCTCGGCCTTGGTGCGTTTGGCTCCCGCCGTGCGCACGATCAGACCCGCACCACGTGGCACTTCGATCTCGTTGGCAATCTCTTTCAGCTTTTTACGGTCAGCCGCATTGGTGATCTTACGGCTGATACCACCACCGCGCGCGGTATTGGGCATCAAGACACAGTAACGACCAGCCAATGACAGATAAGTGGTCAGCGCAGCACCCTTGTTACCGCGTTCCTCTTTGACGACCTGCACCAGCAGGATCTGGCGCACTTTGACAACTTCCTGAATCTTATAGCGCTTGGGCCGCGGCTTGCGCACCGGGCGGATGTCTTCGCTGTCATCCTCATCAGCGACCGATTCAATATTCTCATCTTTTTCAGATGCCTTGGAAGAATCGTCCTTGCCGTCGTCAGCATCATCTTCGCTGGAATCATCGTCTTCACCGACCGCCGGAGTTTCCACAGGCGTTTCCGGTACCCGCTCCATCGGAGAGGACGCTTCGTTTTCATCTACTTCGACTTCGTCATCGTCGCTCAGATCAACGGTTTCCATGCCCTCAATTTCAGTCGATGTGGTCGCATCATCGCTGGTGGCGTCCTGCGCCTTGGACTTGGGCCGGCTGCGTGACCGCGAACGTGACTTACGTTTAGGCTTTTCTTCCTCTGCCGCCTGCTGCTCGGCATAGGCGCGCTCTTCTTCCAACAATGCCTGACGGTCAGCGACAGGAATCTGGTAATAGTCCGGGTGAATTTCCGAGAACGCCAGAAAACCATGGCGGTTTCCACCATAGTCCACAAAGGCCGCCTGAAGCGACGGCTCAACCCGTGTAACTTTGGCTAGATAGATGTTCCCAGCAAGCTGGCGTTTGTTTTCGGATTCAAAGTCAAATTCCTCAACCTTGTTTCCGTCGACCACAACAACGCGCGTTTCCTCGGCGTGGGTGGCATCGATAAGCATTTTCTTAGGCATAAATCCAATTTGCACAGGCCGCGCGAAACCAATGATCCTGGTGGGGCAAGGGTTTGCGGGGTGTGTCTTGTCAGGGCGATTGTAGACGTGCGCGAGATCGGGCCGAAAACGGCCTCTGATCGTCTGCTCATAGCTTCTACGCGCGTCATCGCGGTTCTTCTCCGACATGAAGTCAACATAATGCCGCTTCACATCCTTTAATTTACTGGGTCTTTTCCGGGGATACCCATCAAGACTGCAGCGGTACTTTAGCCATTTCTGGCCCAATCGGTCTGCGATGCGCACCCTTCGGGGTCATGCAAACGCAGCGAATCTCTTAAGACATGCAGGTGACGCAGGTACGCGTCAGCACATCTATCTCTCTAGTTAAGGGGTTTGCAGGTCAAATGACAATGGGCAATCGCGGCTCGCACCACTCAATTGCATCCATTTATATCATTCTGTCTGCTTGGCTTGACAAAAACCGCGCGGCTGGGAACATTCAGCATTTACAAACCGGACTGCCCGGTATGAAATTTCTGCCAATTTGCTGCACAGCTAACGTGTGGCTGCCAAGATCCAAAGGAACCACTTCATGCGATATTTCTTGCGCCCTGCCCTATGCCTGTCCCTGCTGGCCGTTGCTGCCTGTGACGAAGTTGCCGTGGCAGGCGATCCTGTGGCGCGGGCCGAACTGCGCGGGCAAAAGACCTGTGTTGCTGCGGTGGCCAAGGAAACGGGTAACGCAGGTGCAACAATCAATACGACAATTCCGGTTATTGAGACCGGGCGCTATATCGTCGATGTGCCAAACGCCAAAAGATGGACCTGTGTTACGGACGCAAACGGCCAGGCGACACAGATTGTTGAACAACAATCAGGCTGATCCCAGCCGCTCCGAAAGGGCAACCCTAAATGAACATCAGACCCACGCTAGCGTCGGACATTCCGGCGCTGCAAATTGTGCTTGACCAAACGGAGCTTTTCCCAAGCGAGATGCTGCCCGAAATGGTTGCGGGATTTCTGCAAGCTGACGCACCAGAGGATCTGTGGCTGACATGTGAAGCAAACGGTGTTGCCATCGGACTTTGTTATGCGCGGCCAGAAATGTTGGCCGACGGCACGTGGAACATGCTTGCCATTGCCGTACATCCCGACAGCCAAGGCAAAGGTGCGGGCGCGGCCCTTACCAAGCAGATGGAAGACACACTCAAGGAAAACGGCCAACGTGTTCTGATTGTTGACACATCAGGCGCTGACGCCTTTGCCAACACCCGCGCATTTTACACTCAAAACGGCTATACCCAAGAAGCACGCATTCGTGATTTCTGGGCACCGGGCGATGATAAGGTGATCTTTTGGAAACAACTATGAACGCCGCGCGGTCAGAGGTAATCTGACCGCTGCAAACCGTATTTGGCCATTTTCTCATTCAATGTCCGGCGTGGCAGGCATAATTCATCCATCACGGACGCAATCGACCCTTTGTGACGGCGCATGGTATTGTCAATCAACATCCGTTCAAATGCCTCCACGTATTCCTTAAGCGGCTTACCCTCGGTGGTCATCACGGGCTGCATTTCGTCATGATCAGACATCAACAACGATGCGATGGTGCCAGAGCCGCGCCGCGATTGCAGCACAGCACGCTCAGCCACATTAATCAATTGACGCACATTACCGGGCCATGGGGCCTGCAACAACTGCGCGGCCTCCTGGGCGCTGACTTGTGGCGCGTCACAGCCATATTCATCGGCAAATTGATCGCTCAACCGCGTGAACAAGGTCAATATATCCTCTCCGCGCTGGCGCAGGGGCGGTACGGTAATCCGCAGGGCGGCCAGACGGTAAAACAGATCGCTGCGCAGAGCATCCTCGGACGTTCGTCCGGCCTCTTGCAAGTTGGAAATCGCCACGATGCGGGTTTCGGCGGGCGTGCCTTGTTCGTTGATCACGCTCAGTAACCGCGCCTGCAATGTTTCTGACAACGCTTCGATGTCTTCAAGGACCAGCGTCCCGCCACGCGCCTCTTCAATCGCGGGCAATTGTGCATCCTCGGGCTGCATTGGGCCAAACAGGCGTTTGGACAGCGAATCTTCTTCAAACGCGCCACAACTGACCAGCACAAATTTCTTACCAGCCCGCGACCCGACCGCATGCAGCGCATGCGCCACCAGTGTCTTGCCTGTCCCAGTTTCACCATCAATCAGCACATGCCCGTCGGCCTGCCCCAGATCAAGAATATCCTCGCGCAAACGATCCATGACCGGGGATTGGCCAATCAGCTTTTTCATCAACTGGCCACCATCGCTGAGTTCGCGGCGCAGCGCACGGTTGTCCATTACCAGACGCCGCGCATTGGTGGCTTTCTTGGCAAGCTCAGACATCCGGTCGGGGTTAAACGGCTTTTCCAGAAAATCGAACGCCCCGACACGCATCGCCTCAACGGCCATCGGCACATCACCGTGCCCTGTGATCATGATCACGGGCAACGCAGAGTCGGACCCCATCAGCTTTTTCAAAAATTGCATGCCATCCATGCCCGGCATTTTGATATCAGAAATGACGATACCCGGATAATCCGGCCCCAATGATTTCAATGCATCTTCGGCGCTGGCGAATGTTTCAGTGTCATAGCCCGACAAAGCCAACCATTGACTGATCGACTGGCGCATATCCTGTTCGTCATCGACGATCGCGATTTTCATTGCCTGTGCCATAGTTACTCAGCCGCCTCTATTATTGTCTCAGCGCCCAGAATGGGCAGTTGCATTTCAAACACCGCGCCGCCAGTTTGACCATTCCGCGCCGTCAATCGTCCACCAAGGTCGTTCACGATACCAGACGAAATGGCAAGCCCCAGCCCCACGCCATCGCCGGGCTGCTTGGTTGTATAAAACGGTTCAAACAGCGCATCGAGATCCTTAATTCCGGGACCGTTGTCGCGCACTGTCAACGTCGCAGTTTCACCCGCCGACAGGATGATATCCACCTGCGGGTTGCGTTCGGATTTGGTGGCATCCAGCGCATTGCGCAGCAAGTTCACCATCACCTGCTCAATACGCATCCGATCCCCCATCACCATGGCCGGGGAATCAGGCAAAATGCGACTGATTTGAACGTGGCGCTGACGCAGCTGTGGCTCCATCATCGAGAGGCTTGAGGCAAGCGCAGCCCCCATATCCACAGGGCTCAACGCCTCTTGGCCCTTGCGCGCATAGCTCTTGAGTTGCCGGGTGATTGCCCCCATCCGTTCAATCAAATCGTCAATGCGCCCAAAGGACGATAGCGCCTCCTCAGGACGGTTGCGGCGTAGCAGCAACCGCGCCCCTGCCAGATAGGTTTTCATCGCCGCAAGCGGTTGGTTCAATTCATGGCTCACCGCCGCTGACATTTCGCCCAAGGCAGCCAATTTGCTGGATTGTTCAAGGGTTTGTTCGGCCACCGCGAGGGTCTTTTGTACCCGTTTGCGTTCGGCGATTTCACGCTGCAAGGCGACGTTCAATGCGCGAAGTTTGGCCGATTCCCGTTGGAAAATCGCCAACCGCCCGGCTGTGCGACGACTCAGGAAATAGAATGTCAGCGCCAGTAGAATCGCGAAACCCATCACCTCAAGCGCCAAGACACCATTCACACGTTCACGCACGGATTCGTAGGTGGTGTAGCTGGTCATCCGCCAGCCACGAAACGGGATTTTGTTTTCCAGCCGCATCACCGCTTCACCTTGTAAATAGGCATCAGGCGGAAGCGCTGTCCAATCGGCAGTGGCTTTGATTGCCCGTTCAATGGCGCTTTGCGGCGTGTGGCTGGATAGCGCCTCAATCTCTGTCAATCCGCGCCACGACGGTGCAGTTGCCAAGATGATTTCGCCAGTGCTGTCCATGACAATCACCGCATCGGAAATACCTGCCCAAGCGCGTTCAAACTTTTGCAGATCCACCTCAACCGCAATCACACCCAGGGTGGTGCCACCATCCTGAATGCGCTTCGAATACATAAAACCATAGCCGCCTTCTTCACGTTTTATCGTGCTGAAAATCGTCGCATTGGACCGGATCGCATCGACAAAATACGGTTCTGCCCGGTGTGCTGACCCCAAACGGTTACGATCCGTAGCCGCAACGGTACGCCCGTCAACGTCATAAAGCATCAGGGACGCCGCTCCGATTTCATCAACAAATGAAATCAACCGCTGCGTGGAGAGCGAATAATTCGCCGTATCCAATGCATTGATCAATGTTGGGTCGCGCGCCAACAATTGCGGTACAATGGCGTTCTGGCGCAACTCGGCCAACAAGTTACCGCTATAAAGCGCGATACGCAGCTCTGCCCGGCTCCGTGTATTTTCTGTGAACCGATCTGTGAGGAGCTTGTTGGTCACAGATATCGTGACAACCGCCAACACCATCAAGATCACAACCGCGACCCTAACCCGCCAAGAGACGGCCAATGTTGTATTTTGCTCTGGGGTCTCGCTCATCTGCGTAATCTACGCGGAAGGTGCTGCGCACTCAAGTCACGCCGTTGTCAGCGCCCCTGCCAATGCGCGAAAGAGCGCCGCCCCATCGGTGCCGCCATGGCCCGCATCCGCAGCTCGCTCAGGATGTGGCATCATCCCCAGCACGCGGCGATTTTCGGACAAGATACCGGCTATATCTGCCTGCGCCCCGTTGGGGTTATCAGTGTAGCTAAACGCCACACGATCCTGCGCCTGCAACTGTGCAATGGTGTCGGCATCGGCAAAGTAATTACCATCGTGGTGCGCAATCGGAATATCGATCACATCGCCTGCATTGTAACCTGCGGTAAAGTCGCTGTTTGATGTCTCAACCTTAAGACCAACTGTCTTGCAGATGTACTTCAGCCCCGCATTGCGCAGCAACGCGCCCGGCAACAAGCCGGTTTCTGTCAGCACCTGAAATCCGTTGCACACACCCAACACATATCCGCCCCGCGCCGCATGTGCTGCGACCGATTTACAAATTGGTGAGTTCGCCGCAATCGCCCCGCAACGCAGGTAATCACCATAGGAAAAACCGCCGGGTATGCCCACGATATCAACACCTTGTGGCAAGTCGCTGTCCTTGTGCCAGACCATATCCACCTGCATCCCCGCCGCCTTAAAGGCCACGGCAAGATCACGGTCACAATTGGACCCCGGAAAAACAACAACCGCTGCGCGCATGTGAGAAACTCCTACGTGTGAAAGTCGGTGATAACGGCCACACCGGGTGGTGCGGGATGGTCAAAGGCCGCCAGTTCAGAGGTGGCTTGGCCCAGCGTCACGCGACGCGCAATCAGAGGCGTCAAATCGACCCGCCCGCGCGCGATAAAATCCAGCAGCGGCGGATAGCGCCAGCTTGGCATACCGCGTGTCCCGAACAGCGCCAATTGGCCGCTATACAGCGCATCCATCGGCATCGCCATTGTGACGTGATCCCCTGCGGGCATGCCCACCTGCACCATCCGGCCCAATTTGCGCAGTGATTTGAGCGCGGGCACCGCCGTTGCGGCAACGCCAAGTGCCTCAATCGCGACATGTGCGCCACCGCCTGTGATCTCTTTGATCGCATCGACGGGATCGGTTTCGCCTGCATTTACAACGGCTTCAGCACCCAAAGAGGTCGCAAACGACAGTTTTTCCGCGACCACATCAACCGCCACAACCTTGGCCCCCAGCGCACGCGCCAGCAACATCGCCGACAGGCCGACACCGCCCGTGCCAAAAACTGCGACCCATTCGCCCGGCTGAACCTGCGCACGGCCCGTCAGGGCATGCCACGCGGTTGTGACCCTACACCCAAGTGCCGCCGCCAATGCCGGGTCCATGGTTTCGGGCAACGCCGACAGGTTGGCGTCAGCAAAAGGAACTGCAATACATTCGGCAAAGGCGCCCGCTTGGGTAAACCCAGGCAACACTTGACGTGCGCAGATGGTCTGTTCGCCCTGTGCGCAATCCGAACACGTCCCACAGGCCAGAATGAAGGGCGCAATGACCCTGTCACCAAGCTGCCAGCGGGTAACACCCTCGCCTACTGCAATCACTTCACCACAATATTCATGTCCGGGGATATGCGGCAATTGCACATCAGGGTCCGCCCCGGTCCAGACGTGCCAATCCGACCGACAGACACCACAGGCCAACAGGCGCAACAATACGCCGCCCTTGGGCGCATCTGGTGTGGGAATATCGACCAATTCAAGCGGCGTGCGCCATGCGCTAAGCCGCGCGGCACGCATCAACCCATCTCCACCGAGTAGGATTCAATCACCGTATTCGCCAACAGCTTCTCGCACATCGCCGTGACATCCTCCTCAGAGGTGCCCTCATCCAGATCAAGTTCAATTACCTTGCCCTGACGCACGCCATTGACCCCGTCAAAGCCCATCGCCCCAAGCGCATGACGGACCGCTTCGCCTTGCGGGTCCAATACGCCATTTTTTAACATTACGTGCACGCGTGCTTTCATTTCTCACTTCTTTCGTTTTCGGATCCTTGAGGAACTGCGAGGGTGCTACACCGTTATCAGTCACCTCGGATAGACCATCCTTCGTATTTCCAACCATGTTCATGCAGGAAGTCGTTTAATTCACCAGTTTTTCGATCAAATACCATCGAGAGCAGCGTACTCTCATTGGGATGAATCAAGAAAACCAAGTCTTTTGAGCTATTTTCGGTCTTGTAGCCATGGGATTCACACAACTCAACCAGTTCTTCAACGCCCAGAGCGCCCTCACCACCAACAAAACTTGCGATATGCTCCACACATTGAGAGGATTCAAGATCGAGGCCTATCCCCTCAAACTTTCGCCTGGTTTCATCATTCGATTCCTTTGAACCAGGCCAACGGTCCTGACCCGCATAAATTCTTTGAATGTTGTCCGTGCGCAGTTCGTCTGTCGAGCGGGTAAAACCACGGTAAACCTGAAACACAACAAAGGGCACTAAACCTAGAAACAAGTATAGTGCCAACTCCATCAGTTGATCAAAGTCGGCTTTGTAATCGGTGTCGAGGTTTTGGGCATCACGCCCAACCGTTTGGCGACTTCGGTATAGGCGTCGGTCAATGACCCCAGATCACGGCGGAACACGTCTTTGTCGAGCTTTTGACCCGTTTCGATGTCCCACAACCGACACGAATCCGGGCTGATTTCATCGGCGACGATCAGGCGTTGGAAATCACCGTCATAGACCCGGCCAATCTCAATCTTGAAATCAACCAAACGAATGCCAACGGCCATCATCACACCAGACATAAAGTCATTGACCCGCAGGGCGAGGCTTAAAATATCTTCCATATCCTGCTGACTGGCCCAGCCAAAGGCTGCGATGTGTTCTTCGGTGACCAAAGGATCGCCAAGCGCGTCGTCCTTATAGCAGTATTCGACGATCGGGCGCGGCAGTTGAGTCCCTTCCTCGATCCCCAACCGCTTGGACATCGTGCCTGCGGCATAATTGCGCACGATCACTTCAAGCGGCACAATCTCAACCTGACGGCAAAGCTGCTCACGCATGTTCAGGCGTTTGATGAAATGCGTCGGCACGCCGATCTGATTCAAACCCGTCATGAAATATTCAGACAGGCGGTTGTTCAAAACGCCCTTGCCCTCAATCACATCTTTTTTCTGCGCATTAAAGGCGGTCGCATCGTCCTTAAAATACTGCACAATCGTACCCGGTTCAGGGCCTTCATACAGGATCTTTGCTTTGCCTTCGTAAATCTTCTTGCGCCGGGCCATGGGCCACCCCTTCACCAATCAGCCGGGGCGCATCCCCCGCCGCTTGCAGGTCTCATAGTGCAAGCCCTGTTTGCCCGCAAGGTTTGCAGACATCTTGGGGTTGCTCTTGCGCAATGTGATCAGACACCGCATATCTAAGGGCAACACGTTGCCAACAAACGGAGACTGAGAATGAGCACCTTTAACGACCGCGAAAATGCATTTGAAAACAAATTTGCCCATGACGCTGACATGCAGTTCAAGGCCGAAGCGCGCCGCAATAAATTGCTGGGCCTCTGGGCTGCTGACCTTTTGGGAAAATCCGGCGACGATGCGGCGGAATATGCCCGCGAGGTGATCAAATCCGATTTCGAAGAAGCAGGTGATGAAGACGTCTACCGCAAAGTCTCGGGTGATCTTGGCGACAAAGCGGATGAAGCTACGATCCGCGCCAAGATGGTGTCATTGATGGCTGAGGCCAAGGCCCAGATCATGACAGAAATAGAATAAATCAACAGCTTACACGCCAAAGTCAAACAAATGAACCGCGCCTTTCAGTAACATGAGGGGCGCGTTTTTCGTTGGTCGATACCTAGCGGCGACACGCCCCCGAGATATTCATAATCAAGATGAAGATTATGAGGTTGTCCTGTGGCCGACATCATGAGATCAGGGCCAATTGTTATCCTGCGCGGAGTATCCCGGATGTCCAATGCCTTTACCACCCTCTTGGCCGAAAAAGGCACGCTCCTAGCCGATGGTGCAACGGGGACAAACCTGTTCAATATGGGGCTGATGTCGGGCGACGCGCCGGAAATGTGGAACACGGATGAGCCGAAAAAGATCATCGCTCTATATAAAGGTGCGGTGGATGCGGGCAGTGATTTGTTCCTGACCAACAGCTTTGGCGCGAATGCCTCGCGTCTGAAGTTACACGGTGCGCAGAAACGCGTGCATGAACTCAGCCGCGTCGCAGCCGAATTGGGACGTGAAGTTGCTGATACCTCAGGCCGTAAGGTCATTGTCGCAGGGTCCGTTGGCCCGACCGGCGAAATTATGGAACCTGTCGGTACATTAAGCCACTCTGTCGCGGTTGAAATGTTTCACGAAACTGCCGATGGCCTCAAGGCGGGCGGTGCCGACATCGGTTGGCTGGAAACCATCAGCGCCCCCGAAGAATACGCCGCCGCCGCCGAGGGTTTTGCGCTTGCGGGCCTCGATTGGGTCGGCACCATGAGCTTTGACACCGCCGGGCGCACAATGATGGGCCTAACGTCTGAAGGTATGGTCGACATGGTTCACGGCCTCGAGAACACGCCGCTGGCTTACGGCGCCAATTGCGGCACAGGTGCCTCCGATCTGTTGCGCACGGTACTCGGCTTTAATGCCAAAGGCGGTCACCTTCCGATTGTCGCCAAGGGCAACGCGGGCATTCCCAAATACCATGAAGGCCATATTCACTATGACGGCACACCCGAATTAATGGCCGAATACGCGGTGATGGCGCGCAATTGCGGGGCGACAATTATTGGTGGGTGTTGTGGCACCATGCCGGAACACCTGACCGCGATGCGGGCCGCTTTGGACACCCGCCCCAAGGGTGCCGCACCTGCGTTGGAAGAAATTGTTGCCGCGTTGGG
>JBPOFE010000107.1:0-12720 GCA_051252035.1 Sulfitobacter sp. | reverse complement strand
TTCAAGGTGATGCCCAAGTCAGGCTCTTCAATCAGGGCACGCAGAGCGTTTGGGTTGTATGTCATTTGATATACGTCCAGCGGCGGGTGGATTTTGTCAACTGTTGCATCTGTGCCGTGTTGACCCTTTGTCAGCCAATAACCCTTTGAAATGAGTCATTTGACGCGTCGGGCCTGACCGAAATTGTGTCAATTTGGAGCGCACGCTCAGGTTTAGGGGAACGGTTCTGGAAATTAGTCCCTAGATTTGTGAATGGTTTAGAGGTATTTAGGGGAAATACAGGCGAATGCACGGCGCGATTGAACGGGTCGGCTTCGGTACGAAAAAACAAATAAATGAGACTCCGCATAGAACGGGGTTTCTAGGTAGAGTGGTGGTGTTATGAAGGCGATTGATTTCGTCGTCCGCGATAATGCGGGCGGTTTGCAACGTGGTACGGTTTCGAGCGAAGCGCAAACACACGTTATTCAGGCTCAATCGGGCCAAGAAATTTCCCTAAATCTGCGGCAGATTGATTTGGCTGGCCAACAGCGTGTTGGCGAGGATTTAGTCATCACGCTTACGGATGGGCGGGTCATCACCATTGATAATTATTTCAATGCATCAGGCCCAGCGAACCGTTTGTTCATTTCGGCAGATGGATACCTGAACGAAGTCGCATTCGTCGAAACCGATGGCGGCAATTTGTTCGCACAGTTTGGCCCCACAGAACAATGGGGCAAATGGTCCCCGTCGGACGACCTGATCTATTTGGGTCGAACCGAAATCGCATCGGTTGCAGGGGATGACGAAGTATCGATGTTTGCCGCCCCCTTGCTTGGCGCTGGTGCTTTTGGTGGCGGTGCAGCAGCGGCAGCCGTTGTTGGTGGCGCTGCGGTAATCGGTGGTGCTGGCGGTGGCGGCGGCGGTGGCGGTGGAACGCCAACGCCCGCAGATCCGTTTGTGAATAACCCAGATGCATCGCTTACCATCGGTGGCGACAACAGCGACCCACATGTCATTACTGTGACAGGTGGCGGTGAACCCGGTGATGCTGTGACTGTCACCATCGGTGATCGAGTTGTGGAAACCACCATTAACGACGATGGTACGTTTGAGGCTGTGTTTGAAGGTGAAAACTTCCCAGAAGACGGTGTCTATGAGGCCGTTGTGACGGTTACAACAGCCACTGGCGATGTTGTTTTGGATGGCCCGGATTACCAAATTGATACAACCCCGCCAGAAGTTGCAGTGAGCACGGGCACAGGTTCTGTTGACGATTTCTTTAACTTGGAAAGTTTTGAAGATGGCGTGACATTGACCGGCACGGGCGAAGCGGGCGCATCTGTCGTGGTGACAATTGCCGGAATCGCACAATCTACGACTGTCTCCGATGATGGGACATGGTCGGTGACATGGGCGGCAGGCACCTTAGAGGCAGGTGAATATACCACTGGTGTAACGATTGTCAGTTCAGACGCCTTTGGCAACACCACAACGGTCACGGATACCTTGGTTGTGGATACGATTGCCAATGTGACCATCGAAACCGACAGCGTTGAAACAGACGGCACCGTCAACGCGGTTGAGCGTGAAGACGGCGTGACACTGACAGGCACGGCACAGGCCGGATCAACTGTGGTTGTGACGTTTGGCACAGGCTCACATCAAGCAACAGTTGATGCAAGCGGCAACTGGAGCGTTGATTTCGCGATGAGCGAAGTGCCAACCGGCGAAATGTCGGCAACTGTCAGCGCGACAGCAACGGACAGCTTTGGCAACACTTCCACCACCACCGGTCAGGTCGATATCGACACGTTGGTGCGCGACTTTGCCTTTACCGCGACAACGGGTGGTGCTGATGGCATCATCAACATCGAAGAAGCCGCCAGCGGCTTTACCATGACAGGCACGACTGAGCCGGGATCGACCGTCAATGTGAACATGAACGGCTTTACCCATCAGGCGACTGTAGCGGCCAATGGCAACTGGACGGTTGATTTTGCCGCAAGCGAAATCCCGACAGGGGTCCAAACGGTCACCATGACGGCGACCGCAACCGATGTGGCTGGAAACGTCGATACGATCACACAGGATGTGAACGTCGACCGCGATGCCGGTATCCTGACAATCAGCGCAACCCCGGTTGAAGGGGACGACATCATCAATATGGTTGAAGCCAGCGATGGTGTGACCCTAACCGGGACATCAAATGCGAACGCGATTGTGACCGTGACCATGGGCGGCGTTAGCCATACCGTGACCGCGGATGGCGCGGGCAACTGGTCCACGACCTATTCAAACTCGGAAATCACGCCGGGCGAATATATGGCTGACATTCACGCCACAACAACTGACAGTGCGGGCAATGTGCTGAACGCCACAGATAGTGTTCAGGTTGATACGCGGGTGAATAACCAGTCGGTCAACGCAGACGCCGTCGAAGGCAATGGCGTGATCAACGCGGCTGAACGGGTTGAGGGCGGCGGCGTGCAGGTCACGGGCACCACAGAGATTGGATCAACATCTGTTGTTGTGACGCTTAATGGTGTGGCCGTGAATGCGGTTGTGAATGCAAATGGTAACTGGATCGCGACCTTTGCGCCGTCGCAGGTTGCCGAAGGCACATATAACGCAACTGTCACTGTTGATGCGACAGACCGCGCTGGTAACACCGCAACTATCAGCGACACAGTCTTGGTTGATACCGAGGTTTTGCCACTGAACATGGCTAACGCAGGTGGCGGTGCCGACGGTGTGACCAATGCGGCTGAGGTTGCAACTGGCATTGATCTTGGTGGCCAGGTTGAGCCGGGTTCAACCGTTGTTGTGAACTTTGATGGCACAGATCATACAGCGACCGTGGATGCGGCGGGCAACTGGTCGCTGACCATTGCGCCGTCCGACATCCGTGCGGGCACTTATGACGCCGCGATTGTCGTTACTGCGACGGATGCGCATGACAACGTTGATACGCTCAACGACACATTGGCCATCGACACTGATGCGCCGGATGGCCCGGTCATTGCATCTTATACCCGCGATGGCGATGGTATACGCGGCATCTCAACCGAGATGAACGCAGATGATATGGCTGTGCATCAAGTTTCTGAAAACGGCTCCGTTGTTACCGAAGTCAGTGCAGAGCAGACCGACGTGGGCGGGCCCGTGAACGAAACCTTCTTTACCTTCAACTCTGAAGTGCCGGATGGATCGCATCTTGTGATTACTGCCACCGACGATGCGGGCAATACGTCAGGCACCTATGTGGCGCTCGACGATGAGACTGCAGGCATCGATAATATCACACTGAACAGTGGGGTTTTGGGTGAATATAACATCGAAACTGTCGATCTGAACTTTGTAGAGGATGGGCATCTGACCATTGATGAGGCGCTGCTAGTTGCACTTTCGGCGAACTCGAATGCACTGCAAATCAATGGCGGCGCGGATGACAGTGTGACCATCAATGGCGCACAACAGACAGGAACGACCGTGCGTGATGGCCAGACCTATAATATCTATACACTGGGCGATGAAGGCACGCTGTATATCGATGCGGACATCGGTGTGAACGGCGTTATCTAAGCGACCACACTTACGACCAGAGGCGCGGGCGGATAACGACCCGCGCCCTGCAAAAAACCGGCACGTTAAGGGCAGGACATGAGGCATGGTGTAAAAAAGGCAGTTGGGGTGTGCGCAATGGCGTGCCTCCTTACGGGATGCCTTTCAGATATGGGTGGCGGGTCTGGGTCAGCCAACCTGGTTTCGCGAATGAAATCGCCAGATGGTACGTCCGTGCCGAAACCAACACATTCGGAAAAAGTGAACGCAGAGAGCCAGATCATTCAAGGTCTTGCGGGTCGCCGTTCTGCGCTGCCCTCGGGCAGTTCGTTTGATCAGGTTGGCACCGCCGTTTTGGCGGCAAATTCCCGTGCTGCTGAGTCTGAGCTGCGCTCTGCCCGGTTGCGTTCAGAGGCGGCCAGCAAGAATTGGTTGCCCAAACTTGGCCCACAGATCAGTCTGACATCGCTTGGGTCGCTTGTTGCCAATCTGGTCGTGGAACAGGTGCTGTTTGACAATGGTCGCCGCAAGGGTGAACGCGAATTTGCAATCGCCGATGTTGAGGTTGCCGCTGTGTCGCTGGCCCAAGATACCAATAATCGGGTGCATACCGCCCTTGGCCTTTATACCGACGCTGTTGAAGCGCGTGAAAAATCCGCGCTGTCGCAGATCGCGCTGCAGGACATGGGCCATTTCGCGTGGATCATGCAGGAGCGGGTCAAAGGTGGCGTGTCTGACATGTCTGACCTGAATATCCTGAACCAGAAACTGTCAGAGATTAAGGCCAGCCAGACCGCAAATGCCGAAAAGGCAGCAACGTCGATGTCTGAACTGAATGCTATGTCGATCCAGCCATTGTCTGATTTGCGTGGTGTGCCTGCGTTCGACGTGTCGTCCTCAGCTGCGCAACCGCTGAGCGTGGTTCTGGCCGAGGCGGAAAAAACCCGTACCATCGCCGCCGCCAAGGTGGAACGCGCCAACCAATTGCCGGGCCTGACCGCAGGAGGCACGGTGGGTGACAGCACAAATCTGGGTCTGAACGTGAAATCTGATCAGCTTTTGGGGTTCGGCACAGGTGCGTCGCTAAAGGCCATTGAGGCTGCGAAAGAGGCCGCTGGCCGTCGTGTCAGCCAAGCCAATGAAGACGCAAATCGCACATTGCGCAAACTTGAAGGGCAGATTGCAGCCAAGTCACGCCAAGCCAATGAAGCCGCAACCCTGACGATCGCGGCCAAGCAGAATCTTGATCTGTTTCAGGAACAATATGAGGCAGGTCAGCGGCAGGTGATTGACGTGGTTGGCGTTTATGAAACTTTTGCCCGTCAACAACAGGCCGAAGTGACGCTGAAATATGAGACCGTGCGCCTGAAACTCGAGATGGCTCAGATATTGGGTGTGCTCGCGGACGGGAATGCGATTTGACCCAGAAACGTGCCTTTACCCTGACGATCAGCAACGGCAACAAGGGGTGTATTGCCCCGGTGAATTCCGCCAAAGCGCCCCCGCAAGCCACCAACGTCAACAAGTTTGAGGACCGTATCCGCGCGCGCGCCCAGCTTGCTGCGACTTATGCCGGGTTGCTGGGGGTCGAAGCGGTGGCGCGCGACCTGTTCGAAAGTATCGGTGCTGCGACCAAGGAAGGGGCCGCAGACAAGGACGAAGCCGCCGCCATCAGTCATGGTCTGAAAGAGCTGGGATTGTTGTCACAGGTCGGCCGGGTCGAAGCATTGAGCGCGGATTACTGGCCCGCGATGGCCTATATGACATCAGGGCAGGTGCTGTTGATCTTGGGGCAGTCGCGTGGCGATCTGATTGTGTTTGACACCACATGCACAGACAACCGCGCCTATGTGCCGATCAGTGATTTCAAACCGTTTTATGCGGGTTTGCTGGTTCGGGCGGAGGCACCGCTCAGAAAAGTCGCTGAAACTCATAAGACCGAAAGCGCACCTGCGCATTGGTTCTGGGGTCAGTTTGGACGGTTCAAACGCCAGTTTGGTGAGGTCGCCCTGGGCTCATTTGTGGCCAATCTCTTGGCCGTGGCCGTGGCGCTGTTTTCGCTGCAAGTCTATGACCGCGTGATCCCGCACCAATCAGAAGCCACGCTTTGGGTGCTGGCCGCCGGGTGCGGCTTGGCCTTGTTGATGGAGGCCTTCCTAAAAGTTGCCCGTGCGCGGTTGATGGATGGATCGGGCCGCCAGATCGAACTGAGCGTGCTGAACATCCTGATGGAACGCCTGCTTGGCATGCGTTCCGACACCAAGGGGGTCGCACCGAACCAATTGTTTTCCGCGATGCGTGAATTTGGATCGGTTCGCGAGTTTTTCACCGCGTCGACCATTGGCACCTTGGCCGATGTGCCGTTTATTTTTGTGTTTCTGTTCCTCGTGGCCAGCATCGCGGGCAATGTTGTCTGGGTGCTGGTTTTGGGAGGCATCCTGATGGTGGTGCCGGGGTTCTTTTTGCAGCGCAAAATGATCCGGCTGACGCAGGAAACTCAAGGGGCCTCTGCTAAATCTTCGCGGTTGCTGCATGAAGCGATCTTTGAGCTTGATACGGTAAAAACCCAGCGCGGCGAGGACCGTGTGATGCGGCTCTGGACTGAGTTGAACACATTGTCCGCGATGAAATCATCCGAGCAGCGCAAGCTGGCCTCGGCACTGACGTTCTGGAGCCAAGGCGTGCAGCAAGCGACCTATGTGTCGGCTGTGATCATGGGAACTTATTTGGTGTTTGCAGGTGAATTTACTGTTGGCTCGATTATTGCCACTGGTATTTTGACGGGCCGCACATTGTCACCTTTGACACAATTGGCGGGCACGATGGCACGATGGGGCAACGTGAAAAGCGCGCTGGACGGGTTGGAGGGCATCGCCGCCGCCCCGCAGGACGCGAACGAGGAACGCACGTATTTGCGCCGCGAAAGTCTGAACGGGCATTTCGAATTGCGTGATGTGACGTTTCGCTATGAAGACGACGGTGCGCCGACGCTGGACCTTAAGGGTATGGCGATTTTGCCGGGGCAACATGTTGCGGTGTTGGGGTCGAACGGATCGGGCAAATCATCGCTTCTGAAACTGCTCAGCGGTCTTTATGCGCCTGAAACCGGACGCATCATGATCGACGGCACCGAGATGAGCCAGATTGAGCCGCGCGACCTGCGCCGCCTGATCGGATATCTGGGGCAGGACGTGCGGCTGTTCTCTGGTACGCTACGCGACAACCTGAACCTGACGATGTTGGAACGTGATGATGATCGTCTGCACGCGGCGCTGGATTTTGCCGGGCTGGGTCCATTTGTCAAAGCACATCACAAAGGCCTCGATCTTGAAATCCAAGACAACGGTGCTGGGCTTTCGATTGGCCAACGTCAGTCGATTGGCTGGGCGCGGCTGTGGTTGCAGGACCCGAAGATTTGCCTGCTGGATGAGCCCACCGCCGCGTTGGATCAAACACTGGAGGCCACGCTGGTTTCGCGGCTTGAGACTTGGATGAAGGGTCGCACCGCCGTGATTGCCACGCACCGCGCGCCGATCTTGGCGTTGACGGAGCGTACGTTGATCCTTGAGGGCGGGCGCATGACAATTGATGGACCCAAAAACATGGTGCTGTCGCATCTGGCCAGCAAAAAGGGGCGTGCAGCATGACGGTCGCAGATCCATTCGGCGCCAACCCCACGGGCCTTGACGCACAACTGGGCCGCGATATGCGTGGACCGTCGTTGGTGATCTGGTTGTGTATGGGAACCGTGCTGGTGTTCCTGATCTGGGCGGCCTTCGCGTGGATCGACGAGATCGTGCGCGCCGAAGGCTCAATGATTTCATCGTCGCGCCCGCAGATCATTCAAAACCTTGAGGGCGGCATTCTGGCCGAACTTGCCGTGGGCGAGGGTGATATCGTCGAGAAAGGCGATGTGCTGGCCCGGCTGCACGGGACACAGTTCAAATCGTCTGTGGACGACCTGCGGGATCAGATCACCGCGTTCGATATCAGGCGGTTGCGGTTGGAAGCGGAACTTGCCGGGCAATTTGACTTCAAGGTCCCGGATGTTCTGGCGCTGCGAACACCTGATATTGTCGCCTCTGAACGCGCGTTGTTGCAAGCGAGGCAATCGGATTTTGTGTCTCGCACCGAAGGCGCTGCGCGGGTGCTGACCGAGGCCTCAAAGGAACGCGAGCTGTTGGAAGGTCTGTTGAAACGCAAAATCGTGTCGCTGATCGAAGTGACCCGGGCACGCAAAGTCCATGCTGATGCGCGGATCAAATACGATGAGATTGTCACCCAGACCGAGCTGGACCGCGCGCAGGAATATTCCGATGTGCTGAAAGAACTCAGCACGCTGCGGCAAAACCTCAAGGCCAGCACCGACCAGTTGAACCGAACGGTGCTGGTCAGCCCGATGCGCGGGATTGTGAATAACTTGTCTGTAACCACCATCGGCGGAGTCGTGCGCCCCGGTGAGGAGATTTTGCAGATTATTCCGCTGGATGAGGAATTGTTTGTCGAAGCGCGGGTAAAACCCGAAAACATCGCAGGTGTGCGTCCGGGTCAGGAAGCAACGATCAAGCTCAGCGCTTATGATTATACGATTTTCGGAACGCTTAAAGGTAAGGTTAAGTTGATTTCCGCAGATACTTTCAAAGATGAACGCGCACGGGACCCCGATGGTAATCCGCATTACAAAGTGACGTTGCAAGTTGATACCGAGCATCTGACCGAACGACAGGCATCGTTACAGATCAGGCCGGGGATGCAGGCAAGCGTTGAACTGCACACCGGGTCAAAGACGGTTTTGCAGTATTTGCTGAAGCCGCTTTATAAGTCGAAAGAGGCGTTTCGGGAGCCTTAGAAGACAGGGGGCCAGCCCCCTGAACCCCCGACATATTTCTGGAACAATGAAGATCAGGGATGATCCGTGTCCAGCCAGATTGTGACCGGGCCATCGTTGGTTAGACTTACGGCCATATCCGCGCCAAATTCACCGGTTTGGACAGGTATGTTCAGGGTGGCGAGTTGGGCTGCGAAATATTCATAAAGGTGTTTCGCATGATCTGGTTTCGCTGCACCTGAAAACCCCGGGCGATTGCCGCGAGAGGTATCGGCAGCAAGGGTGAACTGACTGACGACAAGGGCTGCACCGCTAATTTGGGTCAGGCTCAAATTCATCTTGCCTGCGTCGTCTTTGAACAGGCGCAGTTTTGATATTTTCAGGGCAAGCGCAGCTGCCGTGGCTTCGGTGTCGTCCGGCATGGCACAGATCAGGATCAGCAGGCCAGGGCCAATCTGACCGACGGTCGTGCCGCCAACATCGACACGGGCTTGGCTGGCGCGTTGTAATACCGCGCGCATCAGGATTTCCAATCGATGATTTGGTCTGGGTCTGCGCGCGTGGTCCGGAATTGGTTAATTGGCGCATCCGCATCGGCATAGCCAAACGAGATGGCGCAAAGAACAAGGCGGTCATCGGCGATGTCCAAGTGTGCGCGGACCAAAGGCGCGTAGGCGGCGATGGCGGCTTGCGGGATTGTAGCCACACCAAGTGCAGTTGCAGCCAGCACAAACGCGGTGACAAAGCCGCCGCAGTCCATCGCGCCATAGGGCCCAAGCTCAGCCGGTGCATGGATGATCGCGACATGTGGCGCATCAAACAGCGCGTAGTTGCGCAGCATTTGCGCCATGCGCGCAACGCGGTCTGATTTTTCAATGCCCACCGCGTCGTAGAGTTGAAAACCGCAAGCCCGGCGGCGGTCGGCATAATCACCGGAATAGCCTGACGGCCATGCCAAGTCAGGTTGGGGCGCGGTGCCTTTGCCGGCCTCTGCCATCAGCGCCTTGCGGAAATTCTCGGTCGCGTCACCCTTGGTCAGTGTCACCTGCCAAGGCTGCGCATTGCACCATGATGGCACGTGACGCGCGGCGTCGATGATCTGGGTGATCACCTTGTCGGGCACCGGATCGGTACGAAAGGCGCGGCAGGAATAGCGTGATTTCAAGGTGTCGGTGAGGGTATCATAAGCTGTCATTATTGTTGTGCCATAAAGTAACCGATCACCCCGGCGGCCATCAGGCCAAAGATCACGGCAAAGGTGATTTTGATTGCGGAATAGGGGCGTTCGCCTTGCACCCGCCCGGTACGACCATTGACGACAAAGCGGTAGGTTTTGCCACGGTATTTGTAAGCTGCAAGCCAGACCGGCAGCAGGATGTGTTTGAAGGTGACATCGGACACGGAGGTGTCAATGCCATGAATACGTTGCCGATCACCACCGATGTCAAATTTGACGTCGCGCTCAATCACCCGGTCCATATGCGCGCGCGCCTCGGCATACCCATCCTCAAGCGATACCGCATAGGCCTCAGCACGAAAGCCCGCAAGGTATTCGGGGGTGTAAGGCTCGAGCGCTGCCAAATCCCAAGGCTCCAGTGCGTCGGTAAAGCGTTTGGGAAGGGAGGTTGAGGCCAGTACCAGCACATCGTCGAAAAACCGGGCCACACGACCGGAGGCGGCGCGCCAGCGGACCTTGGCAACCTGCACCTGTTGGCGCTTGCCATCACGCATCACGGTTTGTGTTTCATAATAGACCGTGCCGCGTTCACCGCGATAGCTGGATTTGGTGTCGGCGTCATAGGTCCAGTAAGGGACATAAATCCCCTGCATCTTGCGGCCCTTGCGGGCATATTCCTGCAGGCCGTTTGGCGCAAACCACAAGCGGCCCAACCAGCCTTTCATGGCGTCGCGCGCCACATCTTCGGTCAGGGCAAAGGGCAGGACGGCACGTGGCTTGATTTGCCGGTGTGCGCCGGTATCAACCACCACAGGGGTCGCGCAAAACGGGCATTCGGTGGCATGTTTGCCTGCCTCAAATTCAACCTGCGCTGCGCAGTTGGGACAAGATGTGACGCGGGTTTCTTCCATCTCGTTCGATGGCAGATCGGCACGCAATCCGGCGCGCAAATCAAGTTCAGTGATCGGTTGAAACTGAAATCCTGTGCCGTCAATGACCTGGGTATTGCCGCAATGATCACAGATCAATTCGCCCGCCTGCGGGTCAAACCGCAAGTCAGAGCCACAATTGTCGCAGGGGAAACGGTGCTCCGAGACGGGCGCTGGGGCGTTGAAAGTATCGGTCATGTTTGCTCCGTCACAGGTGCGTGGCTCAAGACATAGCGCGGGTGGCGGCGGCGTTCCAGACCAGTTGCGGGTTGGCCTAGAGAAAACGGTGAAATACGCGCGGCACCATGATGCGCAATGCGTTGTCGCGCAGACGGACGTGCCGCCAGATATGAAATCCTGCATGTGTAATGGCAAGCACGGCCAACAGGTAGAATTCATAGATGTGAATTGTGCCGATGATCTCATTGGCGTTTCGCAACCCCAAGGGCGGCGCAATCGGCAGGAATCCCCCGGCCTTGAGCAAAGTTGCCGAGGTCAGCCCAAGGAAAAACCCGGTAAGCGCCACACCAAATAGCCCCCAAATCAGCGCTTTGTGCAGTCCTTGATGAACCTTGCGCGCCCATGGTGGCAGTTTCGGACCGGGGCGGCTCGCCAACCCTTTACGCAGGTAATCGGCGGTCCACAGTAAACACAGGGTAACAAAAATCAGGCCCAGTATTGAATGGAATTGGAATGCACGGGGACCAAAGGGGAGAACATCAGATGGGGTGACAAGGATGAACCAGATCAGCAACGGCACCATCGACCAATGAAGGATTTTGAGGGCGGTGCGGCGCGTCATGGCGCGTTTGCTGCGTGGAACCGTTTGATCAGGGCGGGCAACATCTTGTCTCGCCAATAGCCGGGCGAAACGATGCCATTGGACATGCCGCCATTTTCCCGCCGGGTGGCTGCGACACGCAGGAGATCGGGCGCATCGGCTAACGGTGTCCCAGTCAGAACCTCGAATGTGTTCTCAAAAGCATCGCGCAAGGCAGCTTCGGTTGCGGGCAGGGGAAGATCATCGACGACCTGTTTCATCGCGTCAAAAAGCACCGGATCACCGCGCAACCCCCAAGGTCTGGGGGCTGGTTCAAGCAGATCAACGAAGCGCGTCAACTTTACGCACCCGGCGGTGGCGGTGGAAGCACGGTAAACAACTGCGCGAGTTCGGCGACATCTTCGGCCTTTTGCCAACCGTCCTGACCGGGGGTCCACACGAATGTTTCGCGGGTCAGATCACCCTCGGACGCCATACGCCCCAGGCGTGCCTTGGAAAATGGCCCTGTCGTTTCGCCATTTACAGCGATGTGCCAGACTTTTTCGATGGGTGGGGGCGGTGGTGCGATTTGTGAAGCTGCGGGCGTCGTCGCCCCCTGTGGCCGCGCGCCCCACGGTCCGGCGCTGGCGGCGGCCTGTTGGCCGATCTGCATGCCCAATCCGGCACCCAGACCCGCTTGAATCGCCGCGGCACCACCGCCATCACGGCCCAACGCTTCTGCGGCCTGAAACTGCACATATTCATTGAGATTGCCGATCACGCCCATGGACGACCGCTTGTCCATGACCTCTTCAACGGCTGGCGGCAAGGAGATGTTTTCGATGTAGAGTTCGGGCATCGCTAAGCCGTATTCTGCAAGTTGTGCGGCAATCTCACCGCCCACCAGCTTGCTCAACTCGCGGGTGTTGGCGGCCATATCGAGCACGGGGATTTGCGCGCGTGCGATAGTACGGGAAAATTCCTGAACAATGATGTTGCGGATTTGATAGCTGATCTCGTCCATGGTGAATTCACCATCGGTGCCGACGATTTCGGTCAGAAATCGCGCTGGGTCGCTGACCTTGACAGAATAGGTGCCGAAGGCCCGCAGACGCACCGGGCCAAATTCAGGGTCACGCACGATGATTGGGTTCTTGGTGCCCCATTTCAGGTCGTTGAACCGGGTGGTGTTGACGAAATAAATCTCGGATTTGAACGGACTTTTGAAGCCATGATCCCAATGCTGCAGGGTGGTCATGATCGGCATGTTGTTGGTCTCAAGCATATAAAGACCGGGGGTGAACACATCGGCCAACTGCCCCTCATGCACAAACACGGCGGCCTGACCCTCGCGTACGGTCAACTTGGCACCGTACTTGATTTCATGGCCTTCACGCTCAAACCGCCAGACCATGGTGTCACGGGTGTCGTCGGTCCAATGGATGACGTCGATGAATTCGCCTGAGAGGAAATCGAAAAT
>JBPOFE010000106.1:0-12901 GCA_051252035.1 Sulfitobacter sp. | reverse complement strand
ACGATGATTTGCTCAGGCCATGAATATACCGCCGCCAATGCAAAATTCGCGCTAACGGTTGATCCCAAGAACCCCAACCTTATATCAAGAGCCAAGGACATTGAGGCCGCACGCACAAAAGGTGCGCCGACCGTACCGTCACAACTTTTAACCGAACTACAAACCAATCCCTTTTTGCGGCCCGCCGATCCGGGCATTCGCGCGACATTGGGGATGCAAGACGCCACCGACACGCAAGTGTTTACCGAAATACGTGCGCGCAAAGACAAGTTCTAAGCGCCAGAATCATGGTCAAAAAGACTCGCTCACGGCAAATGTGACTGAATTTTGCAAAAAAAGTCTTGAAGACAGGCCATGATCAACCAAACTCTAATACTATGAGGCCATGGTTGGACCGAGGGTGTTGATATATCTTGGCACCCCCACCGACCCCGATCGACAAGGAGCACGCACGTGCCTTCATTTTCGACTACATTAGAGCAGGCAATCCACGCAGCCCTTGCGCTGGCCAATGCCCGCCGCCACGAATTCGCCACGCTGGAGCATCTGTTGTTGGCGCTTATTGATGAACCGGACGCGGTGCAGGTTATGAAAGCCTGTTCTGTCGATATTTCCGAACTGCGCGACACACTTGTCGAATTTGTCGATGAGGACCTTAGCAATCTGGTGACAGACGTTGATGGCTCTGAAGCTGTGCCAACCGCCGCCTTTCAGCGTGTTATTCAGCGTGCAGCGATCCATGTGCAATCCTCAGGCCGTACCGAAGTAACGGGCGCCAACGTGCTGGTCGCGATCTTTGCCGAGCGTGAATCAAACGCCGCCTATTTCCTGCAAGAGCAGGATATGACTCGCTATGACGCCGTGAATTACATTGCCCATGGTGTCGCGAAAGACCCTGCGTATGGCGAACCTCGCCCCGTTGCTGGCGCACCCGAGCATGAAGAAGAAGTGCAAGGTGTCACCGAGGGTGAGAAAAAAGAATCCGCTCTGCAAAAATACTGCGTCGATCTGAATGCGAAATCCCGCGAAGGGGACATTGATCCGTTGATTGGCCGTGAAGATGAGGTTGAACGCTGCATCCAAGTGCTGTGCCGTCGCCGCAAGAACAATCCTTTGCTGGTCGGCGATCCCGGCGTTGGCAAAACCGCCATCGCTGAAGGTCTGGCACGCAAGATCGTTGCGGGCGAAACGCCGGAAGTCTTGGCCGAGACAACGATCTATTCCCTCGATATGGGCGCCTTGCTGGCTGGCACACGCTACCGCGGCGATTTTGAGGAGCGCCTGAAGGCGGTTGTGACTGAACTGGAAGATCACAAGGATGCAGTATTATTTATTGACGAAATTCACACTGTAATCGGTGCCGGGGCAACCTCCGGCGGCGCGATGGATGCATCAAATCTGCTGAAACCAGCCCTCGCAGGCGGTAAATTGCGCACAATGGGGTCCACCACCTACAAAGAATTCCGTCAGCATTTTGAAAAAGACCGCGCATTGGCCCGGCGCTTCCAAAAGGTCGACGTGAATGAGCCATCGGTGAATGATGCGGTAAAAATCCTCAGAGGTTTGAAGCCTTATTTCGAGGATCATCACAGCGTTAAATACACGTCTGACGCAATAAAAACGTCGGTGGAACTGGCGCACCGGTATATTAACGACCGCAAATTACCAGATTCGGCAATTGACGTGATTGATGAAGCTGGTGCAGCGCAACATCTGGTTGCCGCATCAAAGCGCCGCAAAACCATTGGCACAAAGGAAGTCGAGGCGGTCGTCGCCAAGATCGCACGTATTCCACCTAAAAATGTCAGCAAGGATGATGTTGTCGTTCTGAAAGACCTCGAAAAATCGCTGAAGCGTGTGGTCTTTGGTCAGGACAAGGCGATTGATGCGCTCGCATCAGCGATCAAACTCGCCCGTGCGGGTTTGCGGGAGCCTGAAAAGCCCATCGGCAACTACTTATTTGCCGGGCCAACAGGTGTGGGTAAAACCGAAGTAGTAAAACAACTGGCTGACACGCTTGGCGTTGAGATGTTGCGCTTTGACATGTCCGAATACATGGAAAAACACGCCGTGTCGCGCCTGATTGGTGCGCCTCCGGGCTATGTCGGGTTTGATCAGGGCGGGATGTTGACGGATGGTGTGGATCAACACCCGCACTGCGTGCTGTTGTTGGATGAAATGGAAAAAGCCCATCCTGACGTTTACAACATTCTGTTGCAGGTGATGGACCACGGGAAACTGACCGACCATAATGGTCGAACTGTGGATTTCCGCAATGTGGTGTTGATCATGACGTCAAACGCGGGTGCCTCTGAACAGGCGAAAGAAGCAGTTGGCTTTGGCCGTGATCGGCGCACGGGCGAAGATACCGCAGCGATCGAACGCACGTTCACGCCGGAATTCCGCAACCGTCTGGATGCCGTGATCAGCTTTGCACCTCTGTCCAAAGATGTGATCCTGCAAGTGGTCGAGAAATTTGTGCTGCAACTTGAAGCGCAATTGATGGACCGTAATGTGACGATTGAGTTGTCCAAGAAGGCTGCCGAATGGCTGGCTGACAAAGGCTATGATGACAAAATGGGTGCGCGGCCATTGGGCCGTGTCATTCAGGAATACATCAAAAAACCACTGGCCGAAGAACTCCTCTTTGGCAAGCTGGCCAAAGGTGGTGTTGTCAAAGTCGGTGCCAAAAAGGGCGAATTGGACATCACCATTCTGGGCCTCGAAAAGCCGCGCCTGTCTGGTAACAAACCGCCTTTGCTCACGGCAGAATGATCAAACGGGCCGCACTGGCCCTTCTATTCCCCTTCGCTGGTCAGGCACTGGCGGAGGGAATTTTGCTCCTGTCGCCGATTGACTGCGACCTCAACAACACCTGCTATATCCAGCAATATATGGATCACGACCCCTCAATCGGGTTCAGCGATTATTCTTGCGCGCAGCAAAGTTATGATGGTCATCAAGGCACTGATTTTGCGCTGCTCTCCATCGCCGATATCGACAAGAATATTGTCGTTCTCGCCGCCGCTGATGGTATTGTCGAAGGTGTGCGCGATGGCATGTCGGATGTCGAATACACTGTGGAAACTGCCGATCAGGTCAAAGATCGCGAATGTGGCAACGGTGTTCAGATCAAACACGGACAAGGATGGGTGACGCAGTATTGCCACCTTAAACAAGGATCGGTGATGGTAAAAACCGACCAACGCGTTTCAGCGGGTGATCCTTTGGGTCATGTTGGCATGTCAGGCCGCGCCGCGTTCCCACATTTGCATCTGTCAGTGCGCAAAAATGGCAAAACCATCGACCCTTTTGATCCGGACGGCAGCGTGACCTGTGCCACGCCGGGTGACAGTACATTATGGGCCAACCCGCCAGTCTATCGCCCTGGAGGCCTGATCTCGATTGGGTTTTCCGACCATATTCCGGAGTTTTCGGCAGTCAAAACAGGCACTGCCGCAATGACCGATATCCCCGCCGATGCCCCGGCGCTTGTGATCTATGGTTTCGGGTTTGGTATTCAGGCTGGTGATGTGATGCGCCTGTCGATTACCGGACCCGAAGGCAAAGTGATTGCGCAGGACGTTAAGTTGGAGAAAACGCAATCACGTTCGTTTCGAGCAATCGGTAAAAAACGTCCCTGGCGACCTTGGCCCGTTGGTAAATACCAAGGTGCGGTCAGCTTGCTACGAGGTAACGCGGTGATCAGCCGTTCAGAAACAACCATCACACTACGTTGAGTGAGGCGATGCTAAACCCGGTCACCCTTTTTCAAATACCGATGCGCCATGGGCAGCGATGGCGAAAACCAATATTACTTTTCAGTAAATTTTAACTCAATCCGTCGGTTCAGCGCCCGCGCATCTTCACTATCACCCTGCGCCACGGGTTGGTATTGCCCAAAGCCATTTGCAGCCAAACGGTCCGGTGGGATGCCGAGAAAGCTGATCATATATTTCACCACGGACAAGGCACGCGCTTGCGACAATTCCCAGTTGTCCAGATATTCTCCCGTACCCGACAGTGGGACATTATCCGTATGCCCATCCACCCGGATCACCCAATCAATCTCATCTGGGATGTCGCCAGCAACCGAGCGCAAGATATTTGCAACCTTGGCAATTTCGGCGCGCCCATCGTCAGACAGCACGGCCCCACCGGGAGGGAACAAGACTTCGGACGAGAACACAAATCTGTCGCCCTCGATCCGCACACCTTCCTGAGATCCCAAAACGTCGCGCAAACGACCAAAAAACTCGGAACGATATTGCTCCAGATTTTTGGTTTCCGCCTCCAGCCGTTCACGCTCTGCCGCTTCCAACTCAGCGCGGCGGGTTTGTTCTGCGGCGACGCGGGCGAGAGCGGTGTTCAGATCTGACCCCAATGATTGCAGTTCAATATTCTTTGCAGCGTCCCGTGCTGTCGCATCATCCAGCAACGCCTGTAGGTTGCCCAATTGACTGCGCAATGCGGCGACTTGTTGGTTCAATAGTTCGGTCTGACGCTGTGCCTTGGCACTAATCTCCTGCTCGGTTGAAAGCTCTTGCTGGGCAGCCGCGAGCAGGGCATCGCGCTTTTCGGCCTCGGTTGCCGTATCTTCCGCAAGCATTTCCGCCGCGAGTTTCGCCGCCAAGGCTTGCGTTAACTGCGCCCGCAATGTCTCGCGATCAGCGGTCAAAGTGTTTTGTGCCGCGTCGAGTTCTGCCTGTAATATCAAGACTCTTTCCCGCAGGCGCGCCAATTCCGTTTCTGCCTCAGCGCCAGTTTTTGCGGCATTCTCTGCGGCTTCCAATCGCACCAGCGCTGCGGCCAGTTGTGTATCCAGATCACCCTCTGCGGCGCGGGCGGCGGCCAAAAGAGTCAGCGTATCTTCGGCCTTTTGACGCTGCGCCTCAAGCGCCAGTGTCATTGCGGTCAATTCGGCGTCTGCGTCGTTCAGCTTTTCACGCAGCGCCTCTGCCGCCGCGGCCTCGGCCAGACGCGCGGTCTCTGCATCGCTGAGTTCAGCGACTTGCCCCGTCAATTCCGCCACTTGCGCGTTAGCGTCGGCATTGCGCGCGCGTAAATCAGCGACAAGGGCATCTAGCGCCTCCCGACGGGCGGCGGCCAGTCGCGCGATTTCGGTCTGCGCATCCACTTCGGAACGGGCCGCGGCTAATGCCAAGTCAAGCGCCTGTTGCGCGCTCAAAAGCTCATCTTGCTTGGTCTCAAGTGCTTCGACTTGCCCCAGTGCTGTGTCACGGTCTGCCAACAACCCAGCAACTTGCGCTTCAAAACTGGTAATCTGGCTTTGTGCCGCATCCAGCGCTGCGGTCTGTTCATCGCGTTGTATGGTCAGCGCTGCGATCAGAGCCGCTTGTTCCGACACTTCGCCACGCGCGTCGTTCAGGGATGCGTTTAACGCCCCGAGCCGCGCCTCAAGTTGTGCGTTTGTGCTTTCTTCCAAGCCAAGCGCCTGTGCCAAAGCGGCAACTTCCCCAGACAGAGCATCAAGTTCGGTTTCCTGCCCAGATATCCGTTCGGTCAAGACGAACTGCACCACCATAAAAATGGTCAGCACGAACATCAGCACCAGCAAAAGCCCGGTCATCGCATCCACAAAACCCGGCCATATCGACGCCTGAAACCGTGAACCTGTCCGCCGGGACAATGCCATGGTTAACGCCCCTCGCTGCCGGGTCTATCCGGGTTTCGGGCGCGGCGCGGCTCAGTCGTACGTCCGACTGAAACGGCTTTGGCCAGCAATGAAATATCTTTGCGCAATTCTGCCATGGTTTCCTGACGCCCGGCCGAGATCTCTTCCAAGATACGCAGCATCTGCACGTCGATCGACCTGAGCCGCATCCGGCTTTCCGCATCAATACCTTCACCTGACCCTTGGGTTTCCAGCGTGGCTATCAACCGTTCCTGCCCCGCGGCAACACGTTCCAGCGCCTGGCTGGCTGGGTCCGCGCCCTGCATCCGCGTGGTCATGCGGTCCACCGCATCGGCCAGTTTTCCCAATTTTTCGTCGACTATTGAACGGCTCACATCAGATTGCGTGTACATCTGTTGCAGCGATTCCATCTGTTCGGTCATGTGATCAATGACCCCGGCCATCACATTTTGCTCGCCACTGGTTTCTTCACCTGTACTAAAGCCCACGCGGGTGATTGAGCTAAGCCAATCTTCAAGCTCTTGATAGAAACGGTTTTGCCCATGGCCCGCAAAGAGTTCCAGCAGGCCCACAACCAAAGATCCCGCTAACCCCAATAGCGACGATCCAAACGCCACACCCATACCGCCCAGTTGCGCTTCAAGGCCCGTCATTAGGCGGCCAAAAACATCAACGCCACCTTCACCTTCGACTGGGGCAAGGCTTCGTATGGTGTCGACAACCGCCGGGACGGTCGTTGCAAGACCATAGAACGTTCCCAAAAGGCCAAGGAAAATCAACATATTGACGATGTAACGCGTAATCTCGCGTGCCTCGTCTATGCGCGTGGCCACAGAATCGAGAATCGACCGGGTGGAGGTCGCACTGACCTGCATGCGCGCGCCTCGGGTCCGCAACAGAGATGCCAATGGGGCCAACAGCTGTGGCGCGACAGTCTCGGGATCGGGCGCGGCTGAGGCGAAGTTTTCGATCCAACGCACAGAACCGATCAATTGGTACACCTGATAGAAACAGGCCACCACGCCGATGATAAACACAAAAATGATGAACCCGTTCAGATAGGGGTTCGCAGCAAAAATTGGCAACACCGAAGGCAAAGCCAAAAAACCACCAACGGCGGTCATCCCAAGCACAATCAACATCAAAGTGATCTGACGCACGGGCTGGGAGAACTGTGGTCGTTGTTTTTGGTCTGGCTGCGCCATGCGGCCTTGCTCCTGACCCTTTTTGTCTGCTCTAAGCGTAGCTTACACTAAAAACCACGGCATATGCCAAGAATTTATGCAGTCAGGGTCTTCACTCTGTCGTGCAGCCATTCCAGTGCCGGATCGTGCAATCCAACCTCCGCCAGATGGGTTGCCGTATTATAGAGGTATTCGGTATTCGGACCACGTCCGCCCACCGCTTGCGCGATGATCTGCGCCTGCTCTTCAAGCGGCAAACCACCGCAATATTGCACGTGATCCTCGTCAATCACATAGACCACCGCTATCACGTCACGGCCATCGGACAGGTGGATCATCAGGTTTTTTTCTACATAAGCCGATGAAATCAATTCACGTTCACGCAGGTATTCCAGCGTTTCCGCCTCGGCGCCCTCCGCCACCCGCAACGCCAACCCTTCGCAGGCGCTTTCGACATGTTCATCCAAGGCAAGCACCAAACCCGGATCATCCTCAGTGCCACGATGATGGATGGAGCGCATGCAGAATGACCGCGCATAACCCGGCAAGGTGGCAATCACGCTTTCCGCCACAGTGAAACCGGGATTCCACAACAAACTACCGTAACCAAATACCCACATTGCCATCGCGCTGGTCCTTCTATGTTGTCTTGGGTAAACCGCATCTGCGGACCAAGTTAAAGGGATTTTCAAAGATGCGCAGATTGATGTCGCTCATCGTGATCTTGCTAGTGATCTGGTGCGCATGGTGGATGGCGGCATCCACCGCTCTGCACCGCTCAATTGTTTCTTGGATAGAAGATCGGCAAAACATGGGCTGGCAAGCTGAGGTCAGTGAGGTTTCAAAACAAGGATTTCCGCTCGCCCTACATAGCCGCTTACGAGAGCTTTCTATTGCGGACCCGGTCACTGGCGTTGCCCTTGCTACCCCGCAACTTGATCTGGTGGCAGCGGCCTATTGGCCTGGATTTATGAGTGTCAAACTGCCGGATGCACCAATTGATATTAAAACACCTGCTGGCGGCTTTATCTTACAAACATCTGATGCGCAGTTCGTTCTGCACTTGCGTCCAGTCACAACACTTCAACTGCAAGGTATGCGAGTGACCAGCGGCCCTTGGCAACTTGATTTCGCGCGGGACCGCGCCCTTTCAGCCGATGATTTGCACATAGACGTGATACAAGATGAAATAGGCCTTGAAACCTATAGGTTTGATGTAAACGCCACCAACTTAACCCCCGGCACCCTGCCCCGTTCTATCTTGGCCTTACCCATGGATTGGCCAGCGTCATTTGACACTTTTGCCGCCGATCTTGAGGTAAAATTTGACATCCCATGGGACCGCAACGCCCTGAGTGACCGCCGCCCACAGCCGCGCCATGTAACGCTGCACAAAGTCGATGCTTCTTGGGGGTCGCTTCAAATTCTTGCATCCGGTGAGGTGGCGATTGACACATCGGGCGTCTTGAGCGGTGCTGTTTCCACAACGATTTCCAATTGGCGTGACATCGTCGATTTGGTCGAAACCAGCGGTGCGCTATCCACGTCAGAGCGGCAACAGGTGGAAATAATGCTCAGTGCACTGGCAAATCTTGAAGGCAGCCCGGACAATCTGGACCTAAACCTGACGTTCAAAAACGGAGAAATGTCCGTGGGGCCGATATACCTCGGCCCTGCCCCACAGGTCTTCTTTCCCTGATTACTTACAATACCGCCCACTGCGATAGCGGGCCGTATCAAAATGGAAATGATCGCGGTGAAACCGATTGGCATTGGGGCCAAGCACCGTGCCAAACGGCCCACAGGCGCCCTGATGCATTTGTCGCATAGCCTTGCTGTATGATCGCGCACCCCAGCCTTTGAGCACACTCACCTCGGTCCCGTCATTCAGACGAAAAGCGGAAATATCAATCGCCCGTCCGCGTCCGTGCTCCGAGATTTTTGCGCCTTTTTGATTGTTCCGCGTCCGGCAGGCGTAATGTGCCGCGACGCGCAAACCCTTGAGACCGCCACCCTTTCGGCTTAACGCGGGTTTTGCCGACTTGTTTATCCAGCTTTTCAATGCATTGGCAGTCACGCAATCCATCACCGATGTTTGACTAAGCGTGACGCCAGACACCGACCGGACACGCACTGCACTCTCGACCCCACACCCACGCAGCCTGCCCTTGACACGGCCAATGGCCTCGCCCTGAATGGCCGGGTCGCCGCATACCGCACCTTTGGCCAACAGCTGTCGCTGCGCACGCGCTTGTTTTTCTACCTTGCGCGACCGAAACAACGGCCGCAGCGAAAAGCCCAACCCGCGTTTGGGTTTACGCGCATCTTGCGTTTGTTCATCCCCGATGGGCGGTGTGATCGCGCCAGACGGGGCCACCTGAACAGGCAATACCACATTGCCACCCCGTTGAACGGGGCGTTTTGAACTGGTGGGGGCGGCCCATGCAGCGTGAGCCAAAATCAATGAGAAGATCAGAGCCAAACGTATCATTTTTTGCCCGCCGCACGGCCAAAGTTTGGCGCATCCGTATCCTGTCCCGCTTCAATAATACCACGCCTGATGGCGCGGGTGCGGGTGAAATAGGCGTGCAGGTGATCGCCATCACCTTGTCGGATCGCACGTTGCAGCGCGAACAATTCCTCGGTGAAACGGCCCAGAATTTCCAACGTGGCATCCTTGTTGGACAGGAAAACATCACGCCACATTGTCGGATCACTTGCCGCAATACGCGTAAAATCTCGAAAGCCACCCGCGGAATATTTGATCACTTCGCTGTCCGTCACCCTGCGCAAATCATCCGCGACACCCACCATCGTATAGGCAATCAAGTGCGGTGCATGGCTGGTCACTGCGACCACCAAATCATGATGTTCGGGATCCATTTCATCAACGTTTGCTCCCATCCCTTCCCACAGCGTGCGTAGCTTGGCCGTAGCGGCTACGTCGCTGCCCTCGACCGGGACCAACAGGCACCAGCGATTGTCAAAGAGTTCAGCAAAGCCAGATTTCGGCCCGGAATGCTCGGTCCCTGCCAATGGATGTCCGGGGATAAAATGAACGTTATCCGGCAGATGCGGGCCGACATGCGCAATCACGTCTGCTTTGACCGACCCCACATCCGTCACGGTCGCACCGGGCTTCAACGCACCAGATATTTCCGCAGCGATATTGCCCATCACCCCGACAGGCACACAAAGCACCACAAGGTCCGCGCCCTCGACCGCCTCAAGCAGCGTATCACAAACATGATCACACAACCCGATTTCGCGGGCGGTATCGCGGGTTTCGGCACTGCGCGCATAGCCCACAATTTCGCCTGCCAACCCGCCACGTTTCATCGCCCAAAACATCGACGAGGCGATCAGCCCCAAACCGATCAGCGCAACGCGGTCATACACCTGAGCCATCTGCGCCCCCATTTTTGAATTGGCGCACGGCATGCACAATGCGGCGGCAAGAACTTTCGTCACCCACTGTGATCCGCAAGCAGCTTGGCAATTTGTACCCAGCAACGCGGCGCACGATCAGACCTTGAGATTGAAGATGCTTGTCGCAAGCCTCGGCTTCGTCTTTCGACGCAAACCGCGCCAGGATAAAGTTTGCACAAGACACATCCGAAGGCACACCAATTTCTGCCAGTGCATCGGCCATCCAACTGCGCCATCGGGCATTTTCCGTCCGGCAAAAGATCGCATAATCCGTATCCCGAATAGCGGCCTCAGCCGCGTTCAAGCCAGCCTGCGACAAGTTAAACGGCCCGCGCACTCGGTTGAGCACGTCAATCACATGGGCGGGGCCATACCCCCAGCCAACGCGCAGTCCACCCAAGCCATAAAGCTTGGAGAACGTCCGTGTCATCACAACGTTTTCGCGGCCATCCACCAACGCTGCACCGCCATCATACCCATCAACATATTCGGCGTAGGCTCCGTCCAACACCAACAAGGCTTGCGGCGGCAGTTCTTCGGCCAAGCGCGAGATCTCTCCCAGCCCGATCATCGTGCCGGTTGGGTTGTTGGGGTTGGCGATGAACACCAACCGCGTCGCGTCCGTACAAGCTGCCAAAATTGCATCAACATCAGTGACGCGCTCATGTTCATTCACTTCAATCGGCGTTGCCCCGGCAGCAAGCGCGGAAATGCGGTACATGGCAAACCCGTGTTCGGTGTGAATGACTTCATCACCTGATCCCGCATAGGCTTGGCAGAGGAATGCAATCACCTCGTCCGATCCGGCACCACAAATGATCCTGTCCGCATCCAGCCCATGCACATCAGCAATCGCACGGCGCAATGGGCCATGATCAGACGATGGATAGCGGTGCAAATCAAATGCCGCACGGCGGTATGCCTCTAACGCCGCTTCGCTGGGGCCATGCGGGTTCTCATTCGAGGACAGCTTGACCACATTCGTGACGCCAGCGACATGCGCCGCCCCCCCCTGATACAGGTCAATATCCATGATGCCCGGTTGTGGCGTTATCGCAGTCATGTCAGCAGTTCCCCTATCGCTGAGGCCGTTCTAACGCCGCCCCCTAGCCATGACCAGTAGGTTTATCCAGCCGTAGATCGTTAGGGTTTTGTTAAGCGACGCACAAACGGATTGCGCCGCAACGACTTATCGACGTTGTCCCAGCCTTTGAGCATGGCGATGTCGAACGCTGCCAACCCTTTATCCACACGCTCTTCAGCGCTGGTGAAATCCTTGAAATTCAAACTGCGACCTGCGCGGAAGTACGAAAACCATACCCACGGACGCAGGCACAAGTTGCGCATCAGGGGCCAGTCAAACGCGGCCATTGCGGTCTCAACACTTGGACCCACAGCATTTTCCTGTTCCCAGCGAAAGAACGCCTCATAAAGCGCACGCTTCTCAGCATTTGTCGCAGGTTCACCAGCCATTTGTTTGGCAAGCAAGCGACGGATTTCCAGAACGATCTCGCTTGGCAGATCATCGACCAATGCGTCATCATCCATGCCATCTTTGGCAAAATGCAAAACGGTATAGGCTTTGATCATAACCCGGCGGTTGATGTCTTTGAGCGCCCCGGTATAGGCGTTAAAATGCATCATCCGTGTCCGGAAACTTCCGGGTGCACGTCGGTCAACTGCTGCCAATACCACCGCGCCGACCCATGCGATTTTCAGATACCATTGCGCCCAGACCGCGCCATGTGCCGCAATCAATGCGAAACAGAAAATACCGCCCGAGGCGCGGTATATATGATGATACTGCACGGCACGCTTGCACAGATTGCCGGGCGGGCCCGCCAACATGGTTGCTTGCGCATGAATTTGTTCATGCCGCTGCTGTGCGGATCGGTTCTGAGCATTCATCGGGTTTTATGCATCTTTCTGGTGGCTCGGATACACGCATCCCTATGCCCCAAAAGCGGCCATATTGCGCAGCCGCGGTGACATTGGCACGGCCCTCAACGAAAAAGACCGCCCAAAAGGGCGGCCTTTGAAATCTCTGAATGCATGCGAAGATTAGTTCTTCGCGTAGAATTCCACTACGAGGTTTGGTTCCATCATCACCGGATAAGGCACATCGCCCAAGGCTGGGGTGCGCACGAATGTCGCGGTCATTTTGGAGTGATCGGCCTCGATGTAATCAGGCACGTCACGCTCAGCCAATTGTGTCGCTTCCAGCAACGCCACCATCTGCTTGGAACGGTCACGCACTTCGATCACGTCACCTTCTTTGACGCGGTAAGACGGGATGTTCACCTTTTTACCGTTCACTTTGACGTGGCCGTGGTTCACGAACTGACGGGCGGCAAATACAGTCGCCACGAATTTCGCGCGATACACAACCGCGTCCAAACGACGCTCAAGCAAACCGATCAGGTTTTCACCTGTATCGCCTTTAACACGCTCGGCTTCGCCATAGATGCGGCGGAACTGCTTTTCGGTCAGATCGCCATAGTAGCCCTTGAGCTTTTGCTTGGCGCGCAACTGAATACCGAAGTCGGAAATCTTTGCCTTGCGGCGCTGACCGTGCTGGCCGGGGCCATATTCACGACGGTTTACTGGGGATTTTGGACGGCCCCAGATGTTT
>JBPOFE010000105.1:0-12969 GCA_051252035.1 Sulfitobacter sp. | reverse complement strand
TCATAGCCCGGTGTCGTGGACTCAGTGACTTTCAGCACATCGTGCAACACAAATTGAAGGTCTTTGGTGGGGGCAATATAGCTGGGCATCAAGGGTCTCCGTTGGGTGTTGTAACGTGTCGATATGACGTTGGTATTGCAGGGGTGCTTATTCGGCAGCTTTGCGAGGCGCAGTCATCGAGGCGATCATCTTTTCACCCCATTTCAATTGATCACGTAGATCATCAATCGCTTCGTTCAATTCGTCGCGCTGCGCTTCCATTTCGGCAAGCCGGGTGCGCGCGATTTCATAGGTACGGGCAATCTGGGTCTGTTGCTGGTCGCCCATATGATAGAGGTCAAGCAATTGCCGGATTTCCTCAAGGCTAAAGCCAAAGCGTTTGCCACGCAGGATCAGCTTGAGCCGCGCGCGGTCGCGTTTTGTGAACAGACGCTTTTGGCCTTCACGCTCTGGGAACAGCAACTCCTTTGCTTCGTAAAAGCGCAGGGTGCGGGGCGTGACATCGTAAGCGTCGCACATTTGGCGGATCGTCATTGTGTCAGTTTTCATCATCATCACTCTCATCAGAATGTTGCGTTCTGTATGGGACATGGGGCCGTTTCCCTGTCCATACAACAAGGGGTGACGTTTACGTAACCAAGACGCTACGTCACTTTCTTAGTTGACGTAGATGGCGGGAGGGTAAAGGGGAATATGCGGCGGATTTTCGCAAACTTGAAAGTAAGTCACACCACAGATGGGAACAGATCAGCCCTTAAGGGCGGCTTTTGTCTCATCCCGCAACCGCTGCAATTCGGCCATTGCCTCGTCCAGTTGTTTGCGTTGCTCGGCAAGTTCCGCCAGTTGACCATCGGCCAGATCGATCCAGGCTTTCATCTGCGCCTCAGTGCCTTCTTTTTCGTAAATCAAAAGCCATTGGCGTATATCTTCCAAGGCAAAGCCGAATTTGCGGCCACGCAAGATCAACTTCATGCGCGCCCTGTCGCTTGGTCCGTAAAACCGTGAACGGCCCTCACGGTCGGGCTTGAGCAATTCAATATATTCATAATAGCGCAGCGTGCGCGGCGTCACATCGAACTTGGCGCACATTTCTTTGAACGTGAGGCGTTGCTCGGCCATGGTCTCTCTCCCTCACGTTAGGCTAGAACCAAGCCGGGCCAAGCGCAACCACTGGCCTTGCCCTTTGTTCACGTCGGATTGATAAGGGATCAAACTGCCAGACAGGGACACGCGCAACATGTCGGATAAGATCAAACTCGCCCGCCAATTCATTCAGGCGCTGCCGCATTCTGTGGCGCTGGGCATGGAAGTGGTGAATTTGGATGATGGCACAGCGGTTGTTGCAATGCCGTATGACAAAAAGCTGATTGGTGATCCCAAGACAGGCGTGGTGCATGGTGGGGCGGTATCGGCGCTGATGGACACGACCTGTGGCGCCGCTGTGATGAGCCACCCCAGCAACCCGGCGGGGACGGCTACGATGGATTTGCGCATCGAATATTTGCGTGCGGCCAAACCCGGCCAGACGATCACCACCCACGCCACCTGTTATCATGTGACCCGTTCCGTCGCGTTCGTGCGCGCCACGGCCAGCGATGATGATACCGAAAACCCAGTGGCCACCGCGACCGGCACATTTACAGTGGAGGCAAAAAGATGAGCACCCAATCCACCCCGCCACGCCGCCGCCCTGAACCTGTACAAGTCGTCAAACAACGCCGCGATGGTGTGTTGCGCGCCATGGTCGAAGGCGTGCCATACATCCAATTCCTCGGCATTCAATTCGAACGGCGCGGCGATGAATTAACGGGAGTGATGCCGTTTTCCGAGACCCTGATCGGCAACCCGATTTTGCCCGCCCTGCACGGCGGTGCAACTGCGGCGTTTCTTGAGGTCACGGCGATCATGACGCTGAGTTGGAGTTTGATCTGGGAGGACATGGAAAGTGGCGCGCTGGATGTGACCAATCTGGATCACGAAAATCTGCCGCGCTTGCCCAAAACGATTGATTTCACCGTGGATTACCTGCGTTCCGGCCTGCCGCGCGATGCCTATGCCCGTGCGCGGATCAATCGGTCGGGGCGGCGCTATGCGTCGGTGCATGTCGAAGGCTGGCAAGACAACCGTGCCAAACTTTTTGCGCAGGCCACCGGGCATTTCCTGATGCCACAGCGTGATTGAATGACCGATGCCCTCAGCGACGCCGAAGTACGCGCGGTCAAGCAAGGCGCGCTGGATCCACGCGATGTGGTGACACACCGACATGTGTTGAACATCGCGATTCCGATCGTGATATCGAACGCCACTGTGCCGATTTTGGGCGCGGTAGACACAGGCGTTGTCGGCCAGATGGGCCTTGCCGCGCCCATCGGGGCTGTGGGCCTCGGCGCCATCATCCTGTCCGCGCTTTATTGGGTGTTCGGCTTTCTGCGGATGGGCACTGTGGGTCTGACCGCACAGGCCGCTGGCAATGACGATCATGCCGAAGTTGCCGCGTTACTGACCCGTGGATTATTGATCGGTGCAGGGGCAGGGGCCTTGGTCGTCGCCCTGCAAATCCCGCTGTTTTGGGCCGCGTTCACTGTCTCGCCGGGATCCGCCGAGGTCGAAGGGCTGGCGCGGCAATACATGATGATCCGGGTCTGGTCGGCCCCTGCGGCGATCTCGATTTACGCCATCACCGGTTGGTTGATTGCCCAAGAACGCACGCGTGCCGTGTTGGTCATTCAGGTCTGGATGAATGGGTTGAACATCGTGCTTGATCTGTGGTTCGTGCTGGGCCTCGATTGGGGCGTGCAGGGCGTGGCGATCGCCACCTTCCTTGCGGAATGGAGTGGCGCCTTGCTGGGCCTGTGGTTCTGCCGCGCAGTGTTTCAGCTGCCTGATTGGCGCAATTGGGTACAGGTGTTTGACCGTCCGCGCTGGGTCCACATGATGCGCCTCAACACCGATATCCTGATCCGGTCGCTGCTGCTTGAAGCGATGTTCGTGTCGTTCCTGTTCATGGGGTCTGGCCTTGGCGATGTGACGCTGGCGGCCAATCAGGTGCTGCTGCAATTCCTGATGATTACCGCCTATGCGCTGGATGGCTTTGCCTTTGCCGCCGAAGCCTTGGTGGGCCGGGCCATGGGGGCCAAGCAACGCGCGATTTTACGGCGCGGGGCACTGCTGACCTCTGGCTGGGGGTTGTTCATCTGTGTATTGATGACCTTTGCCTTTGCTGCCGGGGGGGGTGCGATCATTGATCTGATGGCCAAGGCACCCGATGTGCAGGTCGTTGCGCGCACCTATCTGCCCTATATGATTGCAGCCCCGGTGGCGGGTTGGGCGGCATGGATGCTGGATGGGATTTTCATTGGCGCCACCCGGTCGCGTGATATGCGCAATATGATGGCGATCTCTTTTGCCGTATATGTGGTGGCTGCGCTGCTTCTCGTGCCGTCACTGGGCAATCACGGGCTGTGGCTGTCGTTGCTGATTTCATTTGTGATGCGCGGGATCACGCTGGGTGTGCGATATCCCGCGTTGGAGCGTGCGGCGGGCTAAGCGATTTTTTCGAAAAAATCGTATCGGAATTTTCGAAAATTCCGGCTCCCTACTTCAAAGTCGCCCGCAACAAAAAGCTCATCGGCATTTGCGCGTCTTGCCCCTCGTAAATGTCATACTCGACCTCACGAATGCTATGCGGAAATTCCTGCAACTGGGTGAGGGTCAGCCCCGCATCCAACGCGCCCTGCACAATGGAACCCAGCGTATGGATGAACCAATAGCTTTCAGGTGCTTCGCCGGGGTCGGTCCCATCATAGGTAATCGTCGCCGTTTCAACAAAGGCATCGCGCCGGAAATAGCTGTGTTCGGGGCGGTGCGGATCGTTGGCTGCGGGCTCGTACATCTCCAACACCGGATGGGTTTCATAGATCACCAACTGCCCGCCGGGGCGCAGCAACCCCGCGACCGCAGCAAAGAAGCGCGGCAAATCCGGCATCCAGTTCAGCACGCCGATGGTGATAAACGCGATGTCAAAATCGCACGGGGTGTTGTCTGGCAGGGCATAGATATCGGCTTCCAGAAAATGCGCATTATGTCCCGAAATATCGCGCAACATCGCGGCTTGCGCCAAGAACGCCGCCGATTGGTCAATGCCCCAACATTCCGCAGCCCCCAGCGCGCAAACCGACAGAACCTCGCGGCCATTGTTGCAGCCGATCTGCACCACCCGCGCGCCTGTGATACCTGCCGCCTGCAATGCGGCGCTCATCGTGTCGTCGAACCGCGAGTAGGTCGGATCGGCAAACCCCGCGACCAGTTCTTCCCAATAAATCCCTTGCCCATGATGCGTGGCGGAAGCATCCCACGCAGCGCGGTTCTTGGCAGTGACGTCAGCCAAATCTGTCATAGCAGGTCTTGCACGGCCTCAGGCGGGCGGCCAATCACCGCACGTTTGCCTTTAAACGCGATGGGCCGTTCAATCAGGATCGGATGGGCTGCCATTGCGGCGATCAAATCGGCATCGGGCGTATCTTTGGTCAATCCCAGATCCCTAAAAACCCGCTCACCTGTGCGCATCATCTGGATCACGGGCAGATCGCCCAATGCCACGCGTGCCGCGGACAATTCCGCCGCGCTTGGCGCATCCTCGAGATATTTGCGCACCGTAACTGACGCACCCGCCTCCTCAATCAACGCCAGCGTCTGGCGGGATTTTGAACAGCGGGGGTTGTGCCAAAGTGTGATCATAGCCAGTCCTCACGTTTGCTGCCCACGGCATCCGCAACAATGTCAAAGCCGTCTTGGGCTAATAGTTGATCCAGCCCTTTGGCAATGTCTGCCACAATCGACAATCCGCCAAAAACCAAAGCCGTATAAAGTTGCACTGCTGTCGCGCCAGCGCAGATTTTGGCATAGGCCTGTTCGGCCGAACCAATCCCACCGACACCGATCAACGGGATGTCCGTCAGGGTCGACAACCGCGCCAAAACCCGTGTTGATTTATCAAAAAGTGGCGCACCAGAAAGGCCGCCTGCCTGATCCCGATGATCACTTTGCAATCCTGCGCGGTCCAGCGTGGTATTGGTGGCGATGATAGCAGACACATTGGCATTCTGCGCAACCTCAGCCACGTCTTCAATTTCCGAAGCGGTCAAATCAGGCGCGATTTTCAGAAACACGGGCGTGGCCCCGCGCACGTCCATCACCCCGTCTAACAGCCCGGCAAGTGCTGCCTTGCCCTGCAAATCGCGTAGCTTTTCGGTATTGGGCGACGACACGTTGACCGTGGCGAAATCCACATGATCACGGGCGGCCTGCATCACCTTGGCAAAATCGGCAGCGCGATCGCTGCTGGTCTTGTTGGCCCCAAGGTTCAGCCCCACAGGAATACCCGCACCACGCCGCGACAACCGGGCGACAATGCTGTTCATGCCGTCGTTGTTGAACCCAAATCGATTGATCGCTGCGTGATCTTCCGTCAGGCGAAACAGACGTGGCTTGGGGTTGCCGGGTTGCGGCAGCGGCGTCGCGGCCCCAACTTCGATAAATCCAAACCCTGCCCGCGACAGCGGTGCGATAGCGGTGGCATTTTTGTCGAACCCTGCCGCCAGTCCCACTGGATTTGGCAGCTTTATCCCGGCAATTTGGGTCGCCAATCGGGGAGAGGTCACAGGACCGGGGGCAGGTGCCAGACCCAGCTGCAAGGCATTTATTGCCAGCCCATGCGCGGCCTCGGGATCGATGCGGTGCAGTGCTGTCAGACCCAACCGCTCAAGCAGTGCTTTCATCAGGCACTGGCCTCGGCTAACCCGGCGGGGAATTGATGCACGCCATTTTCAATCGGCAACGGCTGCGCCCAAACCACGTCGGCCATGGTCATCTTGCGATAGAGATGCGGAAACATGGCGTCGCCACGTGACTTTTCCCATTTGAGAGCATCGCCCGCCGCGTCCGCATCCACAGCCACCAGAAACAAGCCCTCAACATCCGCGAAATACTTCGCGGCGGTTTCTGCGGCTTGCCCGGCAGTTGAAAAATGCACATAGCCATCGGCCACATCAATCGGTGCCCCTGTGGTTTCACCATTTTTGCGCAGGTCAGCCCACTCATCGGCCCGGAATATCTTGAATATCAACATGATCGAAGTGATGGACCGGACCCCCGCGAGCGTCAAGAGCGGGCAGCGCGAATTACCCGCCAAATTTCAACCACAGAGCCCGCTTGACGTAGCGAGACCTCAAACACCGCCAACAACGGCTTTGACTCATCGCGCGTCAGTCGCCACCATGCCGCTATCACATACCAATGGGGGAAAACCGATGAAACGATTCCTAACAGCCACGGCTGCACTTGCCCTGACATCAGGCATGGCCGCTGCCGACTATTCACTCACAATTCTGCACACCAACGATTTTCACGCGCGCTTTGAACCGATCAGCAAATATGACGGCCCATGTTCTGCCGAAGACAACGGTGAGGGCAAATGCTTTGGCGGCTCTGGCCGCTTGCAAACCGCAATCAACGACGCGCGTGGCCGCACCAACAATTCAATCCTTGTAGATGGTGGCGACCAGTTCCAAGGCACGTTGTTCTATACCTATTACAAAGGTGCGCTGGCCGCTGAGATGATGAACCAGATGGGCTATGACGCGATGACCGTGGGCAACCACGAATTCGACGATGGCCCCGAAGTACTGCGCGGATTTATGGATGCTGTGAACTTTCCGGTGCTGATGTCCAATGCCGATGTTTCTGCCGAGCCGCTGTTGGCCGACAAACTGGCAAAATCCACGATCATCGAACGTGGTGGTGAAAAATTGGGCCTGATCGGTCTGACGCCAGAAGACACTGATGAACTGGCCTCTCCCGGCGACAACGTTACGTTCTCTGATCCGGTTGCCGCCGTGCAGGGCGAGGTTGATAAACTCACTGCCGAGGGCGTCAACAAGATCATCGTGCTGAGCCACTCAGGCTATCAGACCGATCAACGCGTGGCCGCAGAAACCACGGGCGTTGACGTGATTGTGGGAGGGCACTCCAACTCGCTGCTGTCCAACACCAATGAGCGCGCGGATGGGCCTTATCCAACCATGGTCGGAAGCACCGCGATTGTGCAGGCCTATGCATACGGCAAGTTCCTTGGTGAACTCAACGTAACCTTCGACGATGAGGGCAATATCACCGAGGCCACAGGCGAGCCGGTGATCATGGACGCGGCAGTGACCGAAGACAGCGCGACCGTTGACCGGATCGCCGAGGCCGCCGCACCTTTGGAAGAAATCCGCAACAAAGTGGTCGCAGAAACATCCGAGGCCATCGACGGCGAGCGTGACAATTGCCGCACCAAGGAATGTGCGATGGGCAACCTTGTTGCTGATGCGATGTTGGATCGGGTTAAGGATCAGGGCATTGAGATCGCGATTGCCAACTCCGGTGGTCTGCGTGCGTCAATTGACGCGGGCGAAGTCACAATGGGCGAAGTTCTGACGGTGCTGCCGTTCCAGAACACGCTGTCGACCTTCTCGGTCAGCGGTGCGGACGTGATTGCGGCGCTTGAGAACGGCGTCAGCCAGCATGAAGAAGTCGCAGGTCGTTTTCCGCAAGTGGCGGGCATGACCTATGCCTTCGATCCAAAAGCTGAGGTCGGCAGCCGGATCAGCGACGTTATGGTGGGCGGTGCCCCGATTGACGAAGCCAAGATGTACGGCATGGTGTCCAACAACTATGTGCGCAATGGCGGCGATGGGTATGACATGTTCAAAACCGCAGCTGATGCCTATGACTTTGGCCCTGATCTGGCGGATGTGACGGCTGAATTTCTGGCCAAGAACGGCACATACACACCCTATCTGGATGGCCGTATCGTGATGAAATAACGCGTCACGTAACGCATAAAAACAAAGGCGCGTCCCGTCTGGGCCGCGCCTTTTTTCGTTTCCATGACATGGGCTTAAGACCTACTTTGGCTTGCCCTTGGTCGCCTCGCGGATCGATCTGAACTGATCTTGCGGTCGCCGCGTGATATTGCTGTGTTTCATGGTTTGCAGGGTCGATGTGCGCCCCGCGGTTGCAGGCTGGAAATTTGATTTTTCGCTGTCAGCCACAGAGTCACGTTTGCTGATCCGCCAGAGCGTATAAGCGATCACCATCACATGCGAGCAGGACGTGACAAGAAACAGCGCACGAATGCCGATCCCGGACATGGCGAAACCCGCGACCAGCGGACCAATGATTGACCCAATTCCGTAGGTCAGCAGCAGTCCGCCGGATATCTGAATGGCTGTGCCGGGTGCGGCGTGATCATTCGCATGCGCTACGATCACCGGATACATCGCATAGATCGACCCGCCCAGCAGCGCCGCCAAAACAAGGTTAAACGCACGGCTTTCCGGGGCCAGAATGAGAAAGGCGGCGTCAGCAATCAACGCAATTGCCGCCACACCGATCAGCACCCGCCGGCGGTCAGTTTTGTCTGACAACACCCCAACAGGGATTTGGATAAACGCCCCGGCAAGGATCGGCACAGAAGTGAAAAGTGCCACAGACGCCAAAGCCAGGCCAACCTTTGACGCATAGACCGCAGCCAAGGTGCCAAAAGCGGCGTTTGAAACACCGACCCAGAACACTGCAAACACTGCCACAGGTGAGTTTTCCCACAGGCTGCGAATATTAAGATGCACGGAGGCCAAAGGCGCGGGCGTTGTTGTTGAGCTGATCGCGGTCGGTACAAGAGCCATGCAGTAGAAAATCGCGCCCAAGGCAAAGAAAACAAACCCGTTGGGATCACCCAGCGTCAGCATCATCTGCCCTGCCGTGCTCGCCCCGAGATTAACCATGGTGTAGACGCCGAAAATCCGCCCGCGCGCCTCTGGTGCCGCCTGTTCACTCAGCCAACTTTCGACGATCATCGCCGCCCCGGCAAAGCAGAATCCGCAGACCCCGCGCAGCACGATCCACGCCCACGGGGTGATGACAATTGCGCTGGCAAGGATCGAAATCGCTGCAATTGCGGCCATCGCGCCAAAGGCCCGGATATGTCCGACACGCGACACCAAGGGCGATGTCATGATGCAGCCCGACACATATCCCAGCGCCCAACCGGTCCCCAACAAACCAAGGGAAACATCGGAAAACCCTTCGTTTGTGCCCCGGATTGGCAAGATCAACCCATTGATACCGCCAGCAAAAAGTAAAAAAGCAGAACCCAGCAAAAGAGCGCTAATAGGAAGGAACTGTCTGATCATAAAGCGTCCTAACGCAGTTTATTGCTTCAGGGTGTTGTCCCTGTCTGGCAGAAAGCGGACCAAAGAGAAACCTCAGCTGATCACTGAGATGGGTTAGCGGTCGCGCCGCACTGCCAATCTCACTACGCGGCGACGGCTTACAGCGCCATGATGATACCTACTCGTGCGCGCCCTTTTAGACTTGATTCCGTACCCGCAGACCATCAGTTTGTGTCAAAGCAATGCCGTGGGAGGGAAGACTGCCACCGTCAAAAGGGGCAGATCATGTGTGGACGAATTGCCCTGACCTTGCCGGCCGATGCGATGGCACAATTGTTCGCTGCGTCACCCGCGAACAATTTACCGAATGTGCCGAATTTCAACATTTGCCCCACCACGGATGTTCATGTGGTGACATCCGACGCCAGCGGCCAACGGTGGCTGCGCGCGATGCGCTGGGGGTTGATCCCGACGTGGTACAAAAAACCAAATGATGGGCCGTTGCTGATCAATGCGCGTGCGGAAACCATTGCTGAAAAACCTGCGTTTCGTGCTGCTGTACGGGAACGGCGCGGGTTGATGGTGGCAAGCGGGTTTTACGAATGGACCAAAGACGCCGATGGCGGCAGGGACCCATGGTATATCACCCGTCAAGATGGATCACCGTTGGCATTCGCTGCGATCTGGCAGGATTGGACACAACCCGACGGCAGCCGCCTGGCGACCTGCGCTGCACTGACGACAGGCGCGAACGCACCCATGCAGGCGATCCACCACCGGATGCCTGTAATCATTGAACAGGTTGATTGGCCGCTATGGCTGGGCGAAGCGGGTAAAGGGGCCGCACCACTGATGCGCCCCGCTTCGGATGATATGTTGCAATGGCACCGTGTCGACCGGGCGGTGAATTCCAACCGGGCCATAGGGCCGGACCTGATCGAACCCTTTGATGCCTAGCGTTGGCCCGTAGACAAGCGCAAACAGCCCTCGTTGACCACGAAGGCTGTCACACAGACCAACTTAGACAAGGTCAATTGGTTTCGGGTGGCGCATCATATGTATATTCGCCTTCCATCACTTCGCCATTGGCATCAACGCCAGTGAACGTCATCGCCATCTGGTTGTTGATGTTCAGACGGTAGGTGCCATTGACCGGGATCGGTTCACTGACCCAAGATTCTTCAGGACCAGACAGAACGTGTTCACTGTCACTGTTGTTGGTAAAAATGATGTTATCACCACGGTTTACATAGATGATTGACGGAAAGTAGCCGCCGTCCATGATCAATACCGAGTGGTTATCGGCCTTTGCAGGTGCGGCCATAAAAGCGGTGGCAACAGCAAGGGCGCAGACGCCTTTGTTAAATGTCTTAAGCATGACAAATGCTCCTTGTAACGGCCCCACCCGGTAACAGACAATTTTCTATAAGCGCTGAATGCGGCGAAATTTAGGCAAAGCCGCCGAAAATTGGGCTGGCCCCAAGATATATAACGAGAAAGCGCTAACCATCTTTGCGAAGGGGGGCCGCCTGCGCCTGATCTGCCAGCCAATTTCGGAATGACACAAGTGCGGCCCCGTCATCGCGCCCCTCGGGCCAGACCAGATAATAACTGCCGATGCTCTGTGTGGTCTGGGCAGAAGCCAGCATCAACTGGCCATCACGCAGATATGGCTCGGCAAAAAACGTTGGTAACAACGCCACGCCCAAGCCATGGATCGCTGCCTGTGCCATCGTCGCAAACTGGTCAAACATCATGCCCCCCGTTGGCGCGCCTTCTACACCTAGGGCCGCGAGCCATCGCGCCCATCCCCGTGGCCGCGTTTCAAGGTGCAGCAAGGTTAGGCCCAACATATCGGATGCCTGCGCCAGCGGGGCATCCAGCAAATCGGGCGCACAGACCGGAACCACCGTTTCCGGCATCAACGGCAGATATTGCACGCCCGGCCAATCCTCGTGGCCAAAATGAATGGCCGCATCAAAGGCGCTGTCCTGAATCGCAAAAGGTTGCAGGCGGGTACTGAGGTTGACCGTCACTTCCGGGTGGCTGCGCGCAAAATCAGCCAGCCGCGGGGCCAGCCAATGCATGCCAAAGGCAGGCAGGATCGCAAGGTTCAAATGTCCGCCCGTCGGATTGGTACGCACCGACACGGACGCCTGTGCCAAGTGGTTCAGGACATCGCGCACGTCGCTGACATAGGAATGCCCAGCCTTGGTGAGTGCCAATTGCCGACCTTGGCGCGTCATCAACTCAACACCCAATTGTTCCTCAAGCGTCTTGAGCTGACGACTGATCGCACTTTGCGTCAGTGACAATTCCTGTGCGGCCTTGGTGGCACTGCCCAGCCGCGCAACAGCTTCAAAAGCCAGCAAGGCAGAGATCGACGGTAAGAATCGGCGTGGCGCGATCATATGAGTTTTTCTCATGAATGCAGGATAAAGCAGCGATAGAGTTCTGCTGCTGAATTTGCAATACTATTGCCAAATTCGCATTTGTCAGGAGACCCCCAATGAACGCCGAAGCCCCCGTTTTACGCGCCAAAGATGCACCCGATTTAGGCACCTTCGATTGGGCGGACCCTTTCCGCCTGTCCGATCAGCTAACCGAAGACGAACGCATGATCCAAGACAGTGCCCGCGCCTATGCACAGGAGAAACTGCAACCACGGGTCATCGACGCCTTTGCCAATGAAGAAACCGATGCAGGTATTTTCAAGGAAATGGGCGAGATGGGCCTGATGGGCATCACCATCCCCGAAGAATACGGGGGCCTAGGCGGCAACTATGTGTCCTACGGTTTGGTCGCGCGCGAGGTTGAACGGGTGGATTCGGGGTATCGGTCGATGATGTCGGTGCAGGCCAGCCTCGTGATGTATCCGATTTACGCATACGGGTCCGAAGCGCAGCGCAAGAAATATCTGCCGAAACTATGCAGTGGTGAATGGATCGGCTGCTTTGGCCTGACCGAACCGGATGCGGGGTCTGACCCTGCGGGCATGAAAACCCGCGCGGTGAAAACCGCGAATGGCTACAAGCTGACCGGGTCCAAAATGTGGATTTCGAATGCGCCGATTGCGGATGTGTTTGTGGTCTGGGCCAAATCCGAAGAACATGGCGGCAAAATCCGTGGCTTTGTTCTGGAAAAGGGCATGGAAGGCCTGAGCGCACCCAAGATCGGCAATAAGCTGTCCCTGCGTGCCTCCATCACCGGCGAGATCGTGATGAAAGATGTCGAAGTTGGTGACGACGCGTTGCTGCCACATGTGGAGGGTCTGAAAGGACCGTTTGGTTGCTTGAACCGCGCGCGTTATGGCATTTCATGGGGCGCGATGGGCGCTGCCGAATTCTGTTGGCACGCCTCGCGGCAATACGGTCTGGACCGCAAGCAGTTTAACAAACCGCTGGCGCAGACCCAGTTGTTCCAGAAAAAACTGGCCGATATGATGACTGAGATTTCATTGGGCCTGCAAGCATCCCTGCAAGTCGGACGTTTGATGGATGCGGCGAATGCTGCACCTGAAATGATCTCAATCGTGAAGCGCAACAATTGCGGCAAAGCGCTGGATATCGCGCGGATGAGCCGCGACATGCACGGCGGCAACGGGATTTCCGGCGAATTTCAAGTGATCCGCCATATGATGAACCTTGAGACAGTGAATACCTATGAGGGGACGCATGACGTGCATGCGCTGATCTTGGGGCGGGCGCAAACCGGGCTACAGGCATTTTTCTAAAAGTAGAATGAGGGGGCGAACCCC
>JBPOFE010000104.1:0-12970 GCA_051252035.1 Sulfitobacter sp. | reverse complement strand
TTTGACGCCCGCCCAACCACGGGACCATGCGTTCAATATGCAAGCTTAGACCCAATCGACAGGATAGTGTGGCATTGAATACAGTAGTGGTCGCTTCATCACCCATCAATGGATGACTTCCTAATCCAAAAAAAATGCAATCAATCAATATCTAGACAAATCCAATTTTGATAATCTTGAGTGAAAGACAAATGTGAATAGTGAGATATGATATGCCCCTTGCAGAACGAGCTAAAATTGAAGCGGTACTAGTGGAGTATGTCGAGCGTTACGGTCTAACGCCCGCAGCACGGGAATACTTTAACGCTTCGCAATCAAAAAACCCTGTGATTCTGGATAGCAAACCAACTGACCCTCAGGAAAAGTGCTGGGTTGAAAAAATGCATTAACCTTTTGGCGGTGGATATGTCAGGTTCATGTCCTACGCCACGCTAATTGCTATACATGCCACCACGTAGGCAAACGCCTACACGTTGCGCTGCCTATTCACCCACTGTCTCAACTTTCCTGTTCAGCCTTGTGCCGCGCTTCCAAAATCTTGATCGGTGCACGCAGATCATCATACCCCATCGCGCGAACGGTCTCTGGTGGGAACGGTTCCGCGACCCCTTCTTCGTCCGAAATTGGGCGGTCAGGTCGATTTTCGAACGTCTATTGGGTGTTGCGTGGGCTCGCCCTGCTTTAAGTGTCAGGGGAACGGGTTTCGAGTACCCAATGCTAAAGTTTGATATGTCTGATCACGATCTGCAACTTTTCTGGCTCTCCAAAGCCCGCACACATGAAGTTTGCGGGCCGGGGGCATATAGCTTTGCTTTCGCCTTTGCCGCGCGGCTTGGTGGTCCATGCATATGGGTCCGTGGAGCATGGGATGCCAAGCATATTAACCCAAATGGGGTCGCAGAATATATCAACCCGTCAGAGTTGATAGTCTGTAACGCCAAAGACCAAACACAGATCCTAGCCGTCGCCGAAGAGGCGTTGCGCGCCGGGGTGGCTCCGCTGGTTGTGATGGTCCTGAGCAAACCAATTGGTCTGACCGAGGGGCGGCGTTTGCAGCTTGCCGCACGCGAGGGCACATCGACCGGGCTGGCGATTATTCCCGAAAAAATGGGCAGTAATGCCGCAGAAACCCGGTGGCGGTGCACCCCTGTGTTTGATCCTAAAGACTCGACACTGCAACGGTGGGAGATTATTAAGAACAAAACAGGAACATTAGGTGTCTGGCATGTTCGATGGGATACAGCGTCGCGTCGTCTCGTTATGGTTCCCCCGGCTGGCGAGTGACCGGGTTCTGCGGTATTGCCCATTCGAAGGCTCCTTTGCCCTGACCCTCAAACAAAGCAACGCGAATCGGCTTTATTGTCTCAATGCCGAGGCGGCGGATCACGGCCTGCATCCCGGCATGTCCCATTCCGATGCCCGCGCTTTTTGCCCCAGCTTGAAAACGGCCCCGGCGGATCTTTTACAGGATCAACAGTTTTTGCGGACTCTGCGCCGTTGGGCCACACGGTACTGCCCTTGGGTTGGGCTGGAGGGCCGGGATGGGCTGGTGCTGGACGTCGCTGGGTCTGCGCATCTTTTTGGCGGTGAGGACGGCATGCTTCGCGATATGCGTGCACGTCTGTTGCGCGCGGGGGTGTCGGTGCGGATCGGAGTGGCAGACACGCGCGGAGCAGCTTGGGCGCTAGCGCGCTATGGCGAAGGGGTGGCACCTCAAGATGACATACTACCTGCGCTGCATAACCTCCCCGTTACGGCTTTGCGGTTGGATGAGAGAATCACGACGGTCTTGACCCGAATGGGGCTGCGCAAAATTGGTGAACTTGCCAGCGCACCGCGTGCGCCCCTGACCCGGCGGTTTGGGCCTGATGTGTTGATGCGGCTGGATCAGGCTTTGGGGCAACAGCCGGAACACATCTCGCCCTTGTTTAATCCTCCCCATTACGGGGTGCGCCTGACCTTGCCCGAGCCCATTGGTCTTATTGGCGATGTATTGGCAGGAGCTCAGCGGTTGCTCACCCAGCTTTGCGCCAAACTGAAAATACAGGATATGGGCGCACGGGTGTTGCGCATGACGCTGCGCCGGGTGGATCAAGGCAGTCAGGATGTGGAACTGCGTCTGGCGCGCCCTTTGCGTGATCCCCATCGCATCCTACCCTTGTTTGAACGGGGGCTGGCCGAGGTGGATGCTGGCTTTGGCATTGATCAATTGCGACTTGAAGCCACGCAGGTTGAGCCTCTTCCAGCCGAGCAAATCACACATGTTTCAACAGGGCATAGTGGACAACTAGAGGATCTCATCAGCAGGATCGGTACCCGGATCGGGCTGGAGAATATCCAGCGGTTTTTGCCTGCCGACAGTCATATCCCCGAGCGCAGCTTTATTGTGGCACCCGCGGCCTATTCTGGCCCCGCCGGGGGCTGGATCAGTGCTAACCCACGCCCGTTCTGCCTGTTCCCGCCTGAACCCATTGCGGGAACGGGGCCGCACCCACCACCCCGTTTTCGCTGGCGGCGAATGTCGATGACCACGGCCCGCGCCACTGGCCCGGAGCGCATTGCGCCGGAATGGTGGCTGGAGGATGACAACTGGCGATCGGGTTTGCGCGATTATTGGCGGGTAGACACCACGCAGGGGTGGCGGCTTTGGATATTCTATACGCCGCAAAACCCCGGTTGGTTCGTGCAGGGGGAATTTGCATGATTGAGATCAATCGCACCCATCGCCCGGTCGAGGCCTTTCAAAGGGATCTGCTGGCTATGCGGGGGCAAGGGCAAGACTATGCCGAACTGTGCGTAACCAGCAACTTCACCTTTCTGACTGGGGCCTCGCATCCCGAGGAACTGGTACTGCGCGCGGCCGAGCTGGGCCTATCCGCCATTGCCATCACGGATCGCAATTCACTGGCAGGCGTGGTGCGAGCTTGGAGTGCTTTGAAGCAATTGAAGCAAGAAACGCGGGACGCGTTGCAAATTCGGTCTCACACCCGGGTGGATTCTTCGTCCCGGCAACAAGTGACGCGCAACATTCCCATAGCCAAGCCGGTATTATCAACACTTCCAAAGCTCATCGTTGGCTGCCGTCTGGTCTTGCGTGACAGTTCGGTGGAGTGGGTCGCTTTGCCCCGCGACCGCGCCGCGTATCAGCGCCTGACACGCCTGCTGACATTGGGCAAACGTCGCGCGGGAAAAGGCGATTGTGTACTCTATGCCAAAGACATGCACGCCTCTTGCAAGGGGATGATATTGATTGCATTGCCGCAGAAGTGGCTGAAAGAGGCCGTGCCGGATATTCAACACATGCGGCGACACTTTCCCAATCACGTCTTCCTAGGGGCGGCCCCCCGATATGACGGCAGTGATCAGGCATATCTGACCGCCTGTACCGAGGCCGCGCAAAAGGCCTGCGCGCCGATGGTGGCCGTGGGGGATGTGCTGATGCACCGGGCGGGTCGCAGGCAACTGGCTGATGTGCTGACCTGTATGCGTGAGCATATCACGATTGATCAGATAGGCACCCGTGCGCTGCTCAATGGGGAACGGCGCCTGAAGGGGCGCGCGGACATGGCGCGGCTGTTTCGCAATCATCTGGGCGCGATCCGCCGCACATTGGAGATCGCCGACAGATGCAGTTTCGATTTGGGCGAGTTGTCTTATGAATATCCGCATGAAGAGGCCGGGTGGAAAACACCTCTCGCCCGACTGGAACGGCTGGCCCGCGAGGGGCTAGTGCGACGCTATCCAGATGGCCCACCTGAAAGGGCAATTAACCTGATGGAAAAGGAGCTTGCGGTGGTCCGTGAGCTGAACTTTCCCGCCTATTTCCTGACTGTGCATGACATTGTTCAATTCGCCAAATCACAAGGCATCTTGTGTCAGGGGCGCGGGTCCGCCGCCAATTCGATCCTATGTTATCTTCTGGGTATTACCGATGTCAGCCCCGACATGATCGCGATGGTGTTTGAACGGTTTGTGTCAAAATATCGCGGCGAGCCGCCCGATATCGACGTCGATTTTGAACATGAACGACGCGAAGAGGTGATTCAGTGGATTTACCAGAAATACGGCCGGGAAAGGGCCGGGCTTTGTGCCACCGTCATCCATTTTCGCACCCGCGCGGCGATCCGCGAGGTGGGCAAGGTCATGGGACTGTCTCAAGATGTCACCGCCGGCCTGTCCAGCCAGATCTGGGGCATGAGCAATGGGGGTGTCGATCTGGATCGCATCCGCGAGATCGGCCTTGACCCAAGCGACCGCCGGCTGATGCAAACCCTCCAGTTGATTGGTGAGATCATCGGCTTTCCCCGCCATCTGTCGCAGCATGTGGGAGGTTTTGTCATCACGCGTGGGCGGCTAGACGAACTTGCGCCCATTGAAAATGCAGCGATGGAAGATCGTACTGTGATCTGCTGGGACAAAGATGATATCGACGCTTTAGGTATTCTCAAGGTGGATGTGCTGGGTTTGGGAATGCTCACCTGCATTCAAAAAGCGTTTGCATTGATGCAACAGCACGAACACATCACGCATAGTATAGCCACGATCCCACAAGAAGACACAGCCACCTATGACATGCTTTGCGTTGCCGATGCCGTCGGGGTGTTTCAGGTCGAAAGCCGTGCCCAGATGAATTTTCTGCCGCGTATGAAACCGCGGACATTCTATGATCTGGTGATCGAGGTTGCCATCGTGCGCCCCGGCCCAATTCAGGGCGGCATGGTGCAGCCGTATATCAAACGTCGTCAAGGCCTGGAACAGGCGGCCCCCTTTGGGCCCGCGCTGGAAGAGGTGACAAAGCGCACTTTGGGCGTCCCGCTGTTTCAGGAACAGGCCTTGCAAATCGCGGTTGTCGGCGCGGGGTTCTCCGCCGAGGAAGCCGACCATCTGCGCCGCTCGCTTGCCTCGTTCCGGCGTATGGGCACGATTGGCAGGTATCGGGACAAGTTCATCGCAGGCATGTTGAAAAATGGGTACTCTCAGGAGGTGGCCGAGCGGTGTTTTGGCCAAATCGAAGGCTTTGCCGATTATGGCTTTCCCGAAAGTCACGCGGCCGCCTTTGCCATGTTGGCCTATGTGTCTGCCTGGCTGAAATGCCATCATCCGGCACTCTTTGCCTGCGCACTGCTCAATTCCCAGCCTATGGGGTTCTATGCCCCGGCCCAGATCGTGCGGGACACCCGTGAACATGGTGTTGATACCCGCCCCATCTGCGTGAACCATTCGGAATGGGACAACACGTTAGAACGTCGCCCTGATGGGGTCTTGGCACTGCGTTTGGGGTTTCGCCAGATTAAGGGGTTCAAGGAAGAAGACGCAGGCTGGATCGTGGCCGCCCGCGGTAATGGCTACCCCAATCCAGAGGCACTGTGGCTGCGCGCGGGCCTGCGTCCTGATGTGTTGACGCGGCTGGCCGAGGCCGATGCGTTTTGCGACATGGACCTTACCCGTCGTGATGCGCTGTGGCAGGTCAAAGCTATCCGCAGCGAAAAACCTCTGCCCCTCTTTAACGACCCGATTGACGGCGAAGCCATTCATGAACCTCAGATTACTCTGCCAAGCATGCATTTGGGCGAAGAAGTGGTCGAGGATTATGTCTCGACCCGCTTGTCCCTGCGCGCCCACCCCATGGAATTGTTGCGCCCCAGCCTTGCGGGCCTTACCCCCCACGATGCCCTCAAGGACGTGCCGTTAGGGCAGCACACGGTTTGCGGCCTTGTCATCACTCGCCAACGCCCCGGCACGGCTTCGGGGGTGATTTTCTTGACGCTTGAGGATGAAACTGGGGTCAGCAATGTGGTGGTCTGGCCCAAGGTCTATGAGAAGTTCCGACGTATTGTTATGGGCGGGCGGCTGTTGCAGGTCCGCGGATATCTGCAACGCGAAGGCATCGTTGTGCATCTGATTGCGCAAGGCATTCGCGATCTATCCCATAAGCTGTATGAACTGGGCCATCCCATGCCAGAGGCGCTAATTACCGAAGGGCCACGGGCAGACGACACCCCAAAGCGCTCCCGCTATCCCGCCCGCGCCATGCACCCGCGCGATCAGGCCAAGCGGCTGTTTCCAAGTCGGGATTTTCATTAAGCAGACACCTGTGGCAGGCGCAATATCCGGTAAAGGCGGACTTTTCGGTCACCTTCGCCACAGTTTCGATGAACGCCCGCTTATCATCGAACCATTCCGAAACAACTTGTGTTATGGGGTCTTTGTAACCTGCGCCAGTATGGTATCATTGGGGCAGCGGAAAACGCAGCCCCAATGATATTAGTTCAAGTTGCCAGGTAGGGTCAGGTTGCCTGATGCAACATCGAAGATATCGACGACACATAGCAGTGGCGCATGAACATTGGCATTTACACGTAGGGCGGCAGTGACACCGTCGAATGCGGTACCCTGCAAATCTACGTCGCTGTTGAAGGCTACATTAACTTTGATTTCTGGACCATCGAACAGTGGGGTAAAGCCGGGGCTATCAAGGAATATTGGCAGACCGGGCCATGTTGCAGGTAGTTTTGGTGTTGTACCTTCAGGAATGTCGCGAACCGCCAATGCGCCTGCGCCGCAGGATTCCGTTGGGGTTAGGACAACCCAGTGGCTGTGCCAAATGATGCCATCATTTGCCGGGTCGCCATCCAAATTTTCATCATAGAGAGGCGTGTCGTCAAAATCGGGATGGCTGGTCGCGGCCAAAGCAAGGATACCTGTGCCGCTTTCGAACCCAACCGAAGAAGGGTCAAGTGATGTAGGCCAAACGTAAGATAGCACGTTCGCCCCACCGACAGCACCCGTCGGCGTTGGCTGGTGCGCGCCCGCGACGCCATTTGTTGTCATATGGAACGTAACCGTGTTGTCCGTGCGATGCGCATGTGCGCCCAAAATATCAAAGGAGGCAATTTTGGTGTCGTCTGCATCTGACAGGATTGCCCCCTCTTGGTGAATGGCATGAGTTTCGTCGCCCTCGGCAACCACCGAACCGGTGGACAGAGTCAATATCGCGATTACAGAGATGAAGTTTCGGGTCATGTGATGTCCTTTCGTTGATATTGATACATTACTAGTATCGAGTCGAAACTATTGCAATATTTATTTCGACTCGATACTAGATACCTATGAGCCAAGAGCTACATATCCGTGATCTGATCACTCGCCTTGCGCGTCTTGATGCGGCAACTGCATGGTCTGGTGATTTGAACCCAACCCAACGCGCTGTCCTGGATTACCTCGGACGAGCCAACCGATTTTCGCGCAGCCCATCGCATGTGGCTGAATATTTGGGATCAACACGGGGAACTGTGTCGCAATCGTTGAAATCACTAAGCCAGAAAGGGTACGTCACCGAACGCAGGTCAACGCTCGACAAGCGCGCGATCAGCATTGAATTGACGGCAAAGGGGCACGCCATTGCGCGTGTTGACACCCCCCTCACAGACGTATTGTCAGCCACACCAACTGAAGAAAATGACGCGCTATTGGCCGCACTCAGTCGGGTGCTTAGCGATATGCTCGCCAGAAACAATGGGCGGGCGTTTGGTATTTGCAAAACATGTAAGTACAATAATACTACGTCGGATGGTGGGTACTGCACTTTATTGTCAGAACCACTTTTGCCCGTTGAGACAACGCAGATATGCTTTGAACAGGAAAGCGCATGAGCGATAGCCCACTGACCACACGCATCGACGGGCTGTTTTTTGGCAAGGTCACCAGCAGATGGGAGGGCAAAGACCCGTCTGCAATTGATAAGATGTCAATGACAGGGCGGCATGAAATCAATGAGCTTGGTTTTCTTGCAGATGAACAAGCGGATCTTAAGCATCACGGCGGTCTCGATAAAGCCATCCATCATTATGCGACCGATCACTATGAAAGTTGGATCACCGAAGGGGAAATCCCCAATGGATCGCAGCCCGCGGCTTTTGGCGAAAACATCGCATCTTTTGGAATGACCGAACAATTAATGTGTATCGGTGACACGCTGCGCCTTGGTACGGCCGTTGTTCAGATCAGCCAAGGGCGGCAACCGTGCTGGAAAGTGAGCGAGCATACCGCGAATAGCAAGATGGCCCATCTGTTTCAGAAAACCGGGCGCACAGGCTGGTATTACCGCGTGCTGGAACCGGGCATCGCGGGTGTCGGAGATACAGTGTCTCTTCTTAGCCGGACCCAGCCGAAATGGACAGTTGGGCGCGTGACCCAAGCCCGCCTGACGCGCCGCATTTCTGAGGCAGATGCCGCTATTCTCGCTGTCATGCCGGAACTCGCACTGGGCTGGCGCAGCGCATTTGAAAAGATGGCGGATGGAAACAAAGACGAAGACACAAGTCGCCGTTTGGCTGGTCACCGATAGTAAAGCGATTGTCCGTTGTGGAACACCTGCACTTTTTCTGGGGATGCGGTGAGGCGAATGGATTTACCTCTGACATCCTTGTGCACCCCGGGCAGCTTGCCGATGACGGCGTTTGCGTTTGCCTGTTGTTCAAAATAGAGCAAAGTCACTTCGCCCAAGGCTTCGGTGAAGTTCACCACACCTTCGAACAGGTAATCATCTGACGCGGTCACCAAATCTTCGGGTCGCACGCCAATGTTCACGCGCAGGCCCTTGTCGGCAGCGGTGGTTGGCACGGTGGAAATCGCCGTACCGCCACCATCAAGTTTGACCGTGGTTTTTGCCCCGGTTTTGGTAATCTCACCGGGAAGAATATTCATTGCGGGTGATCCGATAAACTGTGCCACAAATTCATTTTCGGGACGCTCGTACAGTTCCAGCGGGGTGCCAACCTGCGCAATACCTTTGTCCGCCAAAACCACAATCCGGCTGGCCAGCGTCATCGCCTCAACCTGATCGTGGGTCACATAGATCATCGTCGATTCCGGCATTTGTTCTTTGAGCTGTGCAATCTCAATCCGAGTTGCGACGCGCAAAGCCGCATCTAGGTTTGAGAGCGGTTCGTCGAACAAATAGACCTTTGGATCGCGCACAATCGACCGCCCGATGGCGACACGTTGGCGTTGGCCGCCAGACAGTGCTTTGGGCAGCCGATCCAGATATTCGGTTAGTTGCAATTTATCGGCCGCGCGTTTGATCGCCTCATCAATCTCGGCGGGGCTTTTCTTTGCCAGTTTCAGCGCGAACGCCATATTGTCGCGCACCGTCATGTGCGGATAAAGCGCATAGGATTGGAACACCATCGCGATACCTCGCTCTGATGGCGGTACGTTATTCACGACTTCGCCATCAATTTCCAATGTCCCGCCAGAGATTTTTTCAAGACCTGCAATCATCCGCAAAAGCGTGGATTTCCCGCAGCCAGAGGGGCCAACAAAGACGATTAATTCGCCTGTTGTGATGTCCAGATTGATGTTCTTAAGAACTTCAACAGTGCCATAAATCTTGGCAACATCGGTCAGCTTGAGATTGGCCATTTATACGTCCTTTCGATCTATTGATCGCTTGCTGATGCAGGCTTGCCATGGGGCAAGCGTAATTGTGCGGCTCTTTGCCGGGTCTGCGCCGCCGACTTCTGAGCCAAGATTGATCCAAGCGCCTTTGGGCAAATGAACATCCACCGGTACGTCTGAAAGGTTAAAGGCACAGAATATGTGCTGATCACCCAAAGCCCTGACAAAGGACAATATATCATCGGTGGCTGCCAAATTGGTCAGTGATCCTTTGGCCAACACTGAGTTGTTGTGGCGCAGGTCAATTGCCTTGCGGTAGTGGTGCAACATGGCGTCCTGGTCGTTTTCTTGTGCTGCGACCGAGAGATGTAGGTGATCCGTACTGATCGGCAGCCAGGGTTTCCCCGTGGTGAAGCCACCACTTTGATTGGACGGTTCCCATGCCATCGGGCTGCGGCAGCCATCACGGCCTTTGAATTCTGGCCAGAATTCGATGCCATAAGGGTCTTGCAGGTCTTCAAACGCGATGTCGGCTTCAGGTAGTCCCAATTCTTCACCTTGATAAAGGCAAACAGACCCGCGCAGGCACATCAGCATGGTCACAAACAGGCGCTGGGCGGCGGGGGATAGACCCCAGCGGCTGGCGTGGCGCTCAACATCATGGTTTGAAAAGGCCCAACAGGCCCAGCCATCGGCGGCAACATCTGCAACTTTGTTGAATACTTCGGCAATTCGCGTGGCGGTTAATTTTTCTTTGGCCAGCAATTCAAATGCATAACACATGTGGACGAATTGATCGCCTTTTGTGTATTGCCCCAGCAGGTCCAAACCAAACTGCGCATCGCCGACTTCACCCACTGCTGTCTTGCCGGGATATTCATCCAAGAGCGAACGAAAACGCCGCAGAAAATCGAGATTCTCGGGTCGGTTTTTGGAGTAAATATGCTCTTGGTGGTTATAGGGGTTCACTGAGGGCGCAATGTTGGCGTTGCGCTTTTCTGGCGGCAAGGCCGGGTTGTCGCGCAACAGTTTGTCGGCAAAGTAAAAGTTGATGGTATCCAACCGAAACCCGTCAACGCCACGGTCGAGCCAGAACCGGGTGGCATCCAGCAGCGCGTCTTGAACCGCAGGCGTGTGCAGGTTCAAATCCGGCTGACTGCTCAGGAAATTATGCAGGTAATATTGTTCGCGACGCGGATCCCAATGCCATGCAGGGCCGCCAAAGATCGACAGCCAGTTGTTCGGCGCGGTGCCATCGGGTTTTGGGTCGGCCCAGACGTACCAATCGGCCTTGTCGTTGTCGCGGTCCAACCTGCTTTGTGCGAACCAAGGATGTTGATCCGAGGAATGCGACAGAACCATATCAATCATGACTTTAACGCCATGATCATGTGCCGTGGCGATCATTTCGTCAAAATCAATCAGCGTGCCGAACATCGGATCAATGCCGCAATAGTCGCTGACGTCATAGCCAAAATCCTTCATCGGTGACGTGAAGAAAGGCGAAATCCAGATCGCATCAACACCAAGGGACGCGATGTAGGGCAAGCGCTGTACGATGCCCTTAAGATCACCAACGCCATCGCCGTTGCTGTCCTGAAAGCTGCGTGGATAGATCTGATAGATCACGGCACCGCGCCACCAATCGGGATCGACGGCAAGGGTCGCAGCAGTGTTTGGTTTTACGTTCATGTTCATCACTACGACTTTCGCTTACTTCACAGATCCGGCCAAAAGGCCCCGGACCAGATATTTTTGCATCACAAAGAACACCAGCAATGGCACCGCGATTGAGACAAATGCGGAGGTTGCGAGGATTTCCCAATTGCCGCCACGGGTGCCCAACAGCTCAACAATCTGTTTGGTCATCACGGTGGTTTCGCCTGTGGAATCAATCAGGAATACGAGCGAGACCAGCAGGTCATTCCATGTCCAAAGGAACTGAAAGATCGCAAAGGAGGCGAGCGCCGGGAACGACAGTGGCAGGATGATTTTCACGAACACCTGAAAATCTGTGGCCCCATCCACGCGCGCGTTCTCAATGATATCGCGGGGCAGGCCGACCATATAGTTGCGCAGAAGGTAAATCGCCAAGGGCAGGCCAAAGCCGGTGTGGGCCAGCCAAACGCCAAGATAACCTTTGCCGATGCCGACCTCGTTGTGCAGTTTCAGCAGCGGGATCAGCGCCAGTTGCAGCGGCACCACCAACAAACCAACCACGGCGGCGATCAACAGCGCGCGACCGGGGAAGTCCATCCACGCCAATGCATAGGCGGCAAAGGCGGCGATGAGGATCGGAATGATCGTGGCCGGGATGGTCACAGTTAATGTGTTGAAAAATGCCTTTGCCATGCCTTCCCGGTTGCTGGGATCAAACAATACATTCTTGTAGTTTTCGGTGGTGAATTCCGGTGGTGTGGTCGCGGTAACAAACACGCGGTCACCACGGCGGCCTTCAAATTCTTCTGTATTCTCCATACGGTAGTCGCCATTGGCCGCAACGGTGATTGTCCCGCCATCGCGCAACTCACCTGTATCGCCAGCGCTGTATGTGTCGATCGCGCGCGATGACAGACCCCATGCGGAAATCTTGGCGTCCCCGGCCGTGTCAAACAGGTTGCCTTCGATCACATAGAGACCGTCAATCAGCGCCTGTTCTTCGGGGCTAGCGGTGCGCAATGTCATGTTCTGCTCGGACGGGAACATTGAGTTCCACCATCCCGACGTTGCAATCTGATCCGAGGTGCGGAATGACGACACCAGCAAGCCAACTGTCGGGAACAGCCACAGCATCACCAGCACCGCGACTGAGATGTGAACCGCCCATGTTAGGCTTGATTTGGTTCCTGCAATATTATCCATTGTTCTGCCCCCCTCAGCGCATTTCTTTGCGCGCGTTGTAGACGTTCCAGACGAGGATCGGTGTCACCAGCAACATGATCACCATGGCCGATGCCGACCCCACGCCCCAATCGTTGGCGCGGAACATTTTGTCGTACATATAATTGGCCAAAACTTGGGTTTCCCATTGGCCGTTGGTCATCGCGTAAACGATATCGAATACCTTGAGCACAACGATGGTGATTGTGGTCCAGACCACCACGATTGTGGGAATGATCTGTGGTGCCTTGATCTTGAAAAACACCTGCAACGGGTTGGCCCCATCAACGATGGCGGCCTCAATGGTTTCCTCAGGGATGCCGCGCAGCGCGGCGGACAGGATCACCATGGCAAATCCGGTTTGAATCCAGACCAACACGGCCATCAGGAAGAATGAGTTATAAAGCGGAATTGTCAGCCATTGTTGTGGCTGCTCACCGCCAAAGAAAAGATAGAGCGCGTTCAGCACACCAATCTGATCTTGATCAATCGGGCGCGTGTCATAGACCAGTTTCCAGATCACCGCGGCACCGACAAAAGAGATCGCCATCGGCATGAAGATCAGCGATTTTGCGATATTACCCCACCAGATGCGGTCAGTCAGCTGTGCGGCCAGCAACCCAAATGCAGTGGAGAACGCTGGTACAATGATCAGCCACAGGAAGTTGTTCTTCAACGCTTCCCAAAACTT
>JBPOFE010000103.1:0-13128 GCA_051252035.1 Sulfitobacter sp. | reverse complement strand
TGTCGCAGTTCATGGACCAAACCAACCCGCTGTCCGAGGTCACGCACAAGCGTCGCCTTTCAGCGCTTGGACCAGGTGGTCTGACACGTGAGCGTGCCGGTTTTGAAGTGCGTGACGTTCACCCGACCCACTATGGTCGGATGTGTCCGATTGAAACGCCGGAAGGCCCGAACATTGGTCTGATCAACTCGCTGGCGACTTTTGCCCGCGTGAACAAATACGGCTTTATCGAAACGCCATACCGCAAGGTTGCAGGCGGGGTTGTGTCGGATGACGTACAATACATGTCCGCGACCGAGGAAATGCGCCACACCGTGGCGCAGGCCAACGCGAACCTTGATGAAAACATGAAGTTCGTGAACGATCTGGTCTCAACCCGGAAGTCGGGTGACTATACGTTGTCCCCATCGACATCTGTTGACCTGATCGACGTCAGCCCAAAGCAGTTGGTGTCGGTTGCGGCATCTTTGATCCCGTTCCTCGAAAATGACGATGCGAACCGCGCCTTGATGGGCTCGAACATGCAACGTCAGGCGGTGCCATTGCTTCAGGCCGAAGCCCCGCTTGTGGGGACAGGCATCGAAGAAGTAGTGGCGCGCGATTCTGGTGCGGCTTACATGGCGAAACGCGGCGGTATCATCGACCAGGTTGATGCGACCCGTATCGTTGTGCGTGCGACCGAAGACCTCGAATTGGGTGACGCGGGTGTGGATATCTACCGCATGCGCAAATTCCAGCGTTCGAACCAGAATACCTGCATCAACCAGCGTCCGCTGGTGAAGGTGGGTGAGACCGTTCAAAAAGGTCAGGTGATTGCCGATGGTCCGTCAACGGATATGGGCGAGTTGGCTTTGGGTAAGAACGTGGTCGTCGCGTTCATGCCTTGGAATGGCTACAACTACGAAGACTCGATCCTGATTTCTGAGCGTATTTCACGTGATGACGTATTCACTTCGATCCATATCGAAGAATTCGAAGTTGCCGCGCGTGATACGAAGCTTGGGCCAGAAGAAATCACCCGCGACATTCCAAACGTCGGTGAAGAAGCGCTGCGCAACCTTGATGAAGCCGGCATTGTCTATATCGGCGCGGACGTGGAGCCGGGCGATATTTTGGTCGGTAAGATCACACCAAAAGGCGAAAGCCCGATGACGCCGGAAGAGAAACTCTTGCGCGCCATCTTTGGTGAAAAAGCATCTGATGTGCGTGATACGTCGCTGCGGGTGAAACCGGGTGATTTCGGCACAGTTGTCGAAGTCCGCGTGTTCAACCGTCATGGCGTCGAAAAGGACGAACGTGCCTTGCAGATCGAGCGGGAAGAGGTTGAACGCCTTGCCCGTGACCGTGATGACGAACTCGCGATCCTTGACCGCAACATTTATGCGCGCCTGCGTGAGATGATCCTTGGTAAGGTTGCTGTAAAAGGCCCGAAAGGCGTCAAATCTAACAGCAAGATCACCGAGGAACTGCTGGACGATCAGCTGACACGCGGTCAGTGGTGGCAGTTGGCGCTTGAGGACGAAGACGACGCAAAAATCGTGGAGGCCCTGAACGAGCAGTACGAGATCCAGAAGCGGACCTTGGATGCGCGGTTTGAGGACAAAGTCGAGAAAGTGCGCCGTGGCGATGATCTGCCTCCGGGTGTGATGAAGATGGTCAAAGTGTTCGTGGCGGTGAAGCGCAAGCTGCAACCGGGCGACAAAATGGCCGGACGTCACGGCAACAAAGGTGTGATTTCCAAGGTTGTGCCAATGGAAGACATGCCGTTCCTCGCGGACGGGACACCAGTGGATTTCTGTTTGAATCCACTTGGCGTGCCATCGCGTATGAACGTCGGTCAGATTTTGGAAACCCACATGGGTTGGGCCGCACGCGGTCTGGGTGTGAACATCGACGAGGCGCTGCAAGACTATAAGCGCACCGGCGATCTGACACCTGTGCGTGAAGCGATGACCTTAGCTTATGGCGATGACGTCACTGCCGAAGGTTTGGCCGATCTGGATGAGGATGCTTTGGTCGAAGTGGCGGGCAATGTCCGTCGCGGCGTGCCGATTGCAACACCGGTCTTTGACGGGGCCAAGGAAGCGGATGTGAACGACAGCCTGAAACGCGCGGGCTTTGACACATCTGGCCAATCGGTTCTGTTTGATGGCCGCACAGGCGAGCAGTTTGCCCGTCCTGTGACCGTGGGCGTCAAATACCTGCTGAAACTGCACCACCTTGTGGATGACAAAATCCACGCGCGCTCCACTGGTCCATACTCGCTGGTTACTCAGCAGCCATTGGGCGGTAAAGCGCAGTTTGGTGGTCAGCGCTTTGGTGAGATGGAGGTCTGGGCACTGGAAGCCTACGGCGCTGCATACACCCTGCAGGAAATGCTGACGGTGAAATCGGATGACGTTGCAGGCCGTACCAAGGTCTATGAAAGCATCGTCAAAGGCGAGGACAACTTTGAGGCCGGTATTCCGGAATCGTTCAACGTTCTTGTCAAAGAAGTCCGTGGCCTTGGCCTGAACATGGAACTCCTGGATGCGGAGGAAGATGAGTGATCTAGAAATCGGAATTTTTGAAAAATTCCGGTCGGTTTCTTTCAAAGAAACCGATCACTCCCACCGCTTTCGAGATAAATCTAAGGATTGAAAATGAACCAGGAACTGACAAACAACCCGTTTAACCCCGTCGCACCGACCAAAACGTTCGATGAGATCAAGGTATCTTTGGCATCGCCAGAGCGTATCCTGTCGTGGTCATTCGGCGAGATTAAGAAACCAGAAACCATCAACTACCGGACGTTCAAGCCAGAGCGTGACGGTTTGTTCTGTGCGCGTATCTTTGGCCCAATCAAAGATTATGAATGCCTGTGTGGCAAATATAAGCGCATGAAATATCGCGGCGTTGTCTGCGAAAAGTGCGGTGTTGAAGTGACGCTCCAAAAGGTCCGCCGCGAGCGGATGGGCCATATTGAGCTGGCGTCACCTGTAGCGCACATCTGGTTCTTGAAATCACTGCCATCGCGGATTGGCCTCATGCTCGACATGACACTGCGCGATCTGGAACGTGTTTTGTACTTTGAAAACTACGTTGTGATTGAGCCGGGCCTGACAGACCTCACCTATGGTCAGATGATGACCGAAGAAGAATACATGGACGCCCAAGACGCCTACGGCATGGACGCCTTCACCGCCAACATTGGTGCCGAAGCGATCCGCGAAATGCTGGCAGCGATTGATCTTGAGGCCGAAGCGGACCAGTTGCGTGCTGATCTGAAAGAAGCCACTGGCGAATTGAAGCCAAAGAAGATCATCAAGCGTTTGAAGGTTGTTGAGAGCTTCCTTGAATCCGGCAACCGCCCTGAGTGGATGGTTCTGACCGTGATCCCAGTGATCCCGCCAGAACTGCGCCCGCTGGTGCCGCTGGATGGCGGTCGTTTTGCGACGTCCGATTTGAACGATCTCTATCGCCGCGTGATCAACCGGAACAACCGTTTGAAGCGTCTGATTGAATTGCGTGCGCCCGATATCATCGTGCGCAACGAAAAGCGGATGTTGCAGGAATCTGTGGATGCGCTGTTTGACAACGGTCGTCGCGGTCGTGTGATCACGGGTGCCAACAAGCGTCCGTTGAAATCACTGTCCGATATGCTGAAAGGCAAGCAGGGTCGTTTCCGCCAGAACCTTTTGGGTAAGCGCGTCGACTTCTCTGGTCGTTCCGTGATTGTGACGGGGCCGGAATTGAAGCTGCACCAGTGTGGTCTGCCGAAAAAGATGGCGTTGGAACTGTTCAAGCCGTTCATCTACAGCCGTTTGGAGGCAAAAGGTCTGTCTTCGACAGTGAAGCAAGCCAAAAAGCTGGTAGAAAAGGAACGTCCCGAAGTTTGGGACATCTTGGACGAAGTGATCCGCGAACACCCTGTCATGCTGAACCGTGCGCCGACCTTGCACCGTTTGGGCATTCAGGCGTTTGAGCCGGTTCTGATCGAAGGTAAAGCCATTCAGCTGCACCCGCTGGTTTGTTCGGCCTTTAACGCGGACTTTGACGGTGACCAAATGGCGGTCCACGTGCCGTTGTCTTTGGAAGCACAGCTTGAAGCGCGTGTTTTGATGATGTCCACAAACAACGTGTTGTCGCCTGCGAACGGCGCGCCGATCATCGTGCCGTCACAGGATATGATTTTGGGCCTTTATTACACCACGCTTGAGCGTGACGGGTTGAAGGGTGAAGACAAAGTCTTTGGCACCGTGGATGAGGTACAGCACGCGCTGGACGCAGGTGAGGTGCATCTACACTCAAAAATCAAAGCGCGTATCAAACAGATCGATGCTGAAGGCAACGAAGTGTTGGTGCGTTTTGACACCACGCCGGGCCGGGTGCGTTTGGGGGCTTTGTTGCCACTGAATGCCAAGGCACCGTTCAGCTTGGTCAACCGTTTGCTGCGCAAGAAAGAAGTGCAGCAGGTGATTGATACGGTCTATCGCTACTGCGGTCAGAAAGAATCCGTTATCTTCTGTGATCAGATCATGACCATGGGTTTCCGTGAGGCGTTCAAGGCCGGTATTTCGTTTGGTAAAGACGACATGCTGATCCCTGACAACAAATGGCCTTTGGTTGAGGACACACGTGAGCAGGTCAAAGACTTCGAACAACAATACATGGACGGCCTGATCACTCAGGGTGAAAAGTACAACAAAGTTGTCGATGCTTGGTCCAAGTGTAATGACAAAGTCACCGATGCGATGATGGGGGCAATTTCCGCCAGCCACAAAGACAAGGACGGCTCTGAGCGTGAGCCAAACTCGGTTTACATGATGGCCCACTCCGGTGCGCGTGGTTCGGTGACGCAGATGAAGCAGTTGGGCGGCATGCGTGGTCTGATGGCCAAGCCGAACGGCGACATCATCGAGACACCTATCATCTCCAACTTTAAGGAAGGTCTGACCGTTCTTGAGTACTTCAACTCCACCCACGGTGCCCGTAAGGGTCTGTCGGATACGGCGTTGAAAACGGCGAACTCGGGTTATCTGACGCGTCGTCTGGTGGACGTCGCACAGGATTGCATCGTGCGTATGCACGATTGTGGTACCGAAACGGCGATCACTGCTGTCGCCGCCGTAAACGATGGTGAGGTTGTGTCGTCACTGGCCGAGCGTTTGTTGGGTCGTGTGAACATGGATGATATCTTGCGCCCTGGCACAGACGAAGTGTTGGTCCCCGCAGGCAGCATCATTGATGAACGCATGGCGGATGCTATCGAAGAAGAGGGCGTTGCCTCTGCACGTATTCGGTCGCCGCTGACCTGTGATGCCGAAGAAGGTGTCTGCGCGATGTGTTACGGTCGTGACCTTGCACGTGGTACGCTGGTCAACCAAGGCGAAGCGGTGGGTATCATCGCAGCACAGTCGATTGGTGAACCCGGTACGCAGCTGACGATGCGGACCTTCCACATCGGTGGTGTTGCCCAAGGTGGTCAGCAGTCGTTCCTTGAGGCCAGCCATGCAGGTAAAGTTGCGTTCGAGAACGCTCAGACCCTTGAGAACGCCGCAGGCGATATCATGGTCATGGGCCGCAATATGAAACTGTCGATCATGGATGAGAACGGTGAGGAACGTGCCAGCCATAAGGTTGGTTACGGTACCAAGCTGTTTGTAACCGAAGGTCAGGACATCGCGCGCGGTGACAAGTTGTTTGAATGGGACCCCTATACGCTTCCCATCATTGCTGAGAAATCAGGGACAACGAAGTTTGTCGATCTTGTGTCTGGTATCGCCGTTAAGGATGAAACCGATGATGCAACGGGCATGACCCAGAAGATCGTCATCGACTGGCGTGCGGCACCCAAGGGCAATGAACTCAAGCCTGAGATCATTCTTGTTGGTGAAGACGGTGAACCTGTGCGCAACGATGCTGGCAATCCTGTGACCTATCCGATGTCCGTTGATGCCGTACTGTCCGTTGAGGATCAGAGCGAGATCAAAGCGGGTGACATCATAGCGCGTATCCCGCGTGAAGGTGCCAAGACCAAGGACATCACCGGTGGTTTGCCACGGGTTGCGGAATTGTTCGAAGCACGTCGTCCCAAGGATCACGCGATCATCGCCGAGATTGATGGCTATGTGCGGTTCGGTAAGGACTACAAGAACAAGCGCCGTATCGCGATTGAGTCTTCGGAAGATAGCGACGTTAAGGTCGAATACATGGTGCCTAAGGGCAAGCACATCCCGGTTGCGGAAGGTGATTTTGTTCAAAAGGGCGATTACATCATGGACGGCAACCCAGCGCCGCATGACATCCTAGCGATTATGGGTGTTGAAGCGTTGGCTGACTATATGATCGACGAGGTACAAGACGTGTACCGTCTGCAAGGTGTGAAGATTAACGATAAACACATCGAAGTCATCGTGCGCCAGATGCTGCAAAAGTGGGAGATCCAAGAGAGTGGGGACACCACGCTGCTGAAAGGTGAACACGTCGACAAGCAGGAATTCGATCAAGCCAACGAAAAGGCGCTGTCCAAAGGTGGCCGTGTTGCCAAGGGCGAACCGATCTTGCTCGGTATCACCAAGGCATCGCTGCAAACGCGTTCGTTCATCTCTGCGGCATCTTTCCAGGAAACCACGCGGGTTCTGACCGAAGCATCGGTTCAGGGCAAGCGCGACAAACTGGTTGGTCTCAAAGAGAACGTGATCGTTGGTCGTTTGATCCCGGCGGGTACAGGTGGTGCGACCATGCAAATGCGCAAGGTGGCAAGCGATCGTGACAACGTCGTGATCGAAGCGCGCCGCGAAGAGGCTGAAGAAGCTGCACGTTTGGCAGCACCTGAGCCGTCAGATGACATCGTTGGCGGTGACGTGTTCACCACCCCGATCATTGACGAGGAAAGCCGCGATTAATCGCTGACCCTTAAAAATTCAAAAGGCCCCCATCGCAGTTGCGATTGGGGGCCTTTTTTTTACCTTTGCCACATCCTATGCTGTCCAAAATATGAATAGGCAGAGCAATGGCAGGCCGCTTTAAAGTGCAGATAAAGGGGCTGGTGCGGTTTTCGTACCTCTCGGAAGGTGGATTTGCCATGTCTGAGCAAGGCCAAGATGCTGTGCGTGATATCCTGTATGATCCGGCACGTTTGGACCGTCGGTTTCGTATGTTTGAAAGTCTGGCGCTGCATTCCATCAAACGGCAACGGAACCCGAACTTTAAAGTCGGGGTATTGATCGGCGACAGCTTGCCGGATACGGCACGCAACCGTTTGGAAACGCTGGTCAAAGATGTTCCGCAAATTCAAATTATCTCTCTGCCACCGCTGGTGCACTTCAATGCCGTCCGCCTTGCCTACGGCGCAATTGAGGATGAACCGGGTGCGACCCACACCGCAACATTCCGGCTGGACGATGATGATGCGATGCACCGGGTCACGACCAACCGGATTGATAAACTGGCGACCCCATTGCTGACACTGCGCGATCCTGACAGACCTTTTGCCATTGCGTTCAACCGTGGTTTTTACCTCAACGTAGGTAACAAAGACGTGCCGATATCGGAATGGTACGAAAAGACCCCGCTTGGCGTTGGTCTTGCGCTGGTGGCGCCCGTTGGTGATCCGGTCAATGTGTTCCGGCGCAATCACCGTAAGCTCGGCGAATATTACGATTGCATGACCGAGGTTGAGCGCCCAATGTTCATCCGTTCAGTGCATAGGGACAACGATTCTGGTGCGGCCCCAACGGGACGGCAAGGGGATTTAAGCCGCAGCGAGATTGCGCGGATATTACGGCTTGGTTTTGGTAAAACTCTTGAAGAATTAAAGGCGCTATAGATGTCCCCGAATATGGCTGGTGCCTTGCTGATGATCGCTTCGATGGCGTGCTTTACCCTCAATGATACCTTGATAAAGCTAACTGATGGCGCGGTTCCGTTATTCCAATTGATTTTTCTGCGCGGGCTTCTGACAACTGCGCTGATCCTTGGCGCTAAAGGGCGCCTTGGGCCGATGCACCTTGATATCGCCAAACGCGATTGGGGCGTGATCGCGGTGCGTAGCGGCGCTGAGATTGCCGCTGCGTACTTTTTCCTATCCGCCCTGTTCAATATGCCATTGGGCAATGTCACCGCGATTTTGCAGGTGTTGCCACTGTCCGTGACTCTGGCCTCGGCCCTGGTGCTGCGAGAAGCGGTGGGATGGCGGCGGATGTTGGCCATTTTGATCGGGTTTTGCGGTGTGATGTTGATCGTGAAGCCGGGCGCGGCTGGATTCAATATCTGGTCGATTTACGCGTTGATCGCGGTCGCCTGTGTGACCGTGCGTGATCTGGCGACACGGCAGTTGTCCAAGGGCGTGCCGTCGATGACGGTAACGCTGGTAACGGCAGGGTCGATCACGATTGCTGCCGGCCTTGCATCGCTCACCACGCCTTGGGTTCCGGTCTCGAGCGATGTGGGACTGATGATCGCAGGGGCATCTGTATTCGTGCTGGGCGGCTACTTCTTTTCGATCCAGGTTATGCGTGTGGGTGACGTGTCGTTTGTTGCACCATTCCGTTATACTGGGTTGATCTGGGCGCTAATCCTTGGCTGGTTCGTGTTCGGCGATTGGCCGGGATGGGTGACGCTGTTGGGGGCGTCCATCGTTGTGACCACGGGCATTTTCACGCTCTACCGCGAGCGCAAGATTTCAGTCCGCTGAGAACACCCGCCGCACATGATCAATGTCGATGGCAAAGCGGTCGCGGAACATCTCCTCTTGTTCAGTTGTGAGGGGTGCAACCGACATTTCGCGCGCTTGATTTTGCCGTGAATCGTTTGAGCTGTTGTGACTGCGCACCCACATTGGGGTATCTGAAAAGCTGACGGCGGGCATGAACCTCGGTATTTTCTCATGGGCGTAATTCATGATGGTGAGTGGGTTGTTGCCTTTGACCCACATGCCCAAAGCGGCGGTATAGAACGGGCGAAACGTTTCAACGGCCTGAATGCCGCCCGAGCCAAATTCCGCGACGTATCCGACACTCCATTCAAACGCGACGGTCTTGTATTGCCTAAGCAGCGGCGCGCAATCTTGTGTGGCTTTGCGCAGCTTTTCGATGAAATCCACCGCCACGGCATCATCATCGTCAAAGCGAAATTGCAGGCATGGTTCCGATGGATTCAGTCGCGCCTCGTTCAATATCTCTTTCATCACCTCACGCTGATTGCGCGGTGGTTCCTTGTGGATCAATGCCTGTGGGCAGTCGGCAATCAGGCTTTCCAGCCGCGCGATATGATAGGTTGGGAGTTGATCGCCGATAACGATGATCAGGCTAAAGTCAGGATCGGTTTGCGCTTTGAGGCAGGGTAGGGCGATTGTTTCAAAGAGCCTAAACCGTTCTTCCAATCGGCGTTCTGAATAAAGATAGGCGATTCTGTCTTGGATGCTGTCATGTTCAACCTGAAACCCGCCAATTGCGGGATAGGAAAAGCGGCATAATCCGATGGCTTGCATTAGACGTGTCCCCTAGCCCAGTGGTTTATGAGTTGCTTATGCAAAACAATAAGATGCCTAGGCAAGAATTTTTACTCGTAAAACGTGTGCCGGTATTGCCTCGATGCTGCCCTGTTGACACCTTGCCGCCAACCCCATATACGCCCGCTATCTCGGGAGTGGGTTTTGCCTGCAAATCCGACATCATAACTTAAGTGGTCAAGATCCGGTCTAATGCTGACCCGGTCCTCTGTAGCCCCACCGCCCTGTTTTCCTCGGTACGGGAACATGGCGGTGAATTTGCTTTGTGTAATGCAAGGTCGCGAAATCAAGCCGTATGGGGGTGTCCCCATGCATCAAATTTGAAGCTAAACGGGGAAATCCTGAATGCCAACGATCCAACAGCTGATCCGCAAACCGCGCCAGCCAAAAATCAAACGCTCGAAGTCGCAGCACCTTGAGCAGTGTCCACAAAAACGTGGCGTGTGTACGCGCGTTTATACAACCACACCGAAAAAGCCGAACTCGGCCATGCGTAAGGTTGCCAAAGTGCGCCTGACAAACGGTTTTGAGGTCATCAGCTATATCGGCGGTGAAAGCCACAACCTTCAGGAGCACTCTGTGGTTCTGATCCGCGGCGGTCGTGTAAAAGACCTTCCCGGTGTGCGCTACCACATCCTGCGCGGTGTTCTGGATACGCAAGGCGTAAAAGACCGGAAACAGCGTCGTTCCAAGTACGGTGCCAAGCGTCCGAAGTAATTGAGCAGCGGTGCGCGGCGAATGCGCACCTCTACCCATCCATCCTGTAGGGTGCGCATCCACTGCGCACCACCCGCCAAGAGGAAGACAACGATATGTCACGCCGTCACGCCGCTGAAAAACGCGAAGTACTGCCAGACGCCAAATATGGTGATCTGGTCCTGACCAAATTCATGAACAACCTGATGATCGACGGTAAAAAATCGGTCGCAGAGCGTATCGTTTACAACGCAATGACCCGCGTTGAAGACAAGATCAAACGCGCGCCGATTGAAGTGTTTCACGAAGCGCTTGAAAACATCCAGCCGTCCGTCGAAGTCCGTTCACGCCGCGTGGGTGGTGCTACCTATCAGGTGCCCGTCGAAGTGCGCCCCGAGCGTCGGGTTGCATTGGCGATCCGTTGGTTGATCAAAGCCGCTCGTTCGCGCAACGAAAACACCATGGAAGAGCGCCTTGCAGGCGAGTTGATGGACGCCGTCCAGTCCCGTGGTACTGCCGTTAAAAAGCGCGAAGACACCCACAAAATGGCCGACGCCAACAAAGCGTTCAGCCACTACCGCTGGTAAATTAGGCAGGGCCGCGACGACGTGGCCCGCCATACATTCAGATTTTGAGGACCCGTTCCAATGGCACGCGACTATCCGCTCCAACGCTACCGCAACTTTGGCATCATGGCGCACATTGACGCCGGTAAAACCACATGCTCCGAACGCATCCTGTTCTATACAGGCAAATCCCACAACATCGGTGAGGTGCATGATGGCGCCGCGACGATGGACTGGATGGAGCAGGAACAAGAGCGCGGTATTACAATCACATCCGCTGCGACAACCACGTTCTGGCAGCGTCAGGAAGAGCCGACATCAGACGGCACATCTGACACTAAATACCGGATGAACATCATCGACACCCCCGGTCACGTTGACTTCACCATCGAAGTTGAGCGTTCGCTGGCGGTTCTCGATGGTGCGGTTGCTGTTCTTGACGCCAACGCCGGTGTTGAGCCGCAGACAGAAACCGTTTGGCGTCAGGCCGATCGGTACAAGGTTCCACGTATCGTGTTCGTGAACAAAATGGACAAGATCGGCGCGGATTTCTTTAACTGCGTCAAAATGATCAAAGACCGCACAGGTGCCATCCCTGCGCCTATTCAAATTCCAATTGGTGCCGAAACCGAATTGGAAGGCATGGTTGACCTTGTCACCATGGAAGAATGGGTCTGGGAAGGCGAAGATCTGGGCGCAAGCTGGGTCAAGAAGCCAATCCGCGACAGCCTGAAGGCGACCGCCGACGAGTGGCGTGCACATCTCATCGAGACTGCGGTTGAGATGGACGATGAGGCGATGGAAAACTACCTGATGGACGGTGCCGAGCCCTCCGAGGAAGAACTGCGCAAGCTGATCCGTAAGGGCACACTGGCCATTAAGTTCATCCCGGTTCTATGTGGTTCCGCGTTCAAGAACAAAGGTGTTCAGCCCTTGCTCAACGCCGTAATCGACTATCTGCCCAGCCCGCTGGACGTTGTTGATTACATGGGCTTTAAACCCGGTGATGAGACAGAAACACGTGACATCCCGCGCCGTGCGGATGATGACATGGCTTTCTCTGGCCTTGCGTTCAAAATCATGAACGACCCCTTTGTCGGGTCCTTGACGTTTACCCGCATCTATTCGGGCAAGCTCAAGAAAGGCGACAACCTTTTGAACTCTACCAAGGGTAAGAAAGAGCGCGTCGGTCGTATGATGATGATGCACTCGATCAACCGTGAAGAGATCGAAGAAGCATGGGCTGGCGACATTATCGCGTTGGCCGGTCTGAAAGACACCACAACGGGTGACACGCTGTGTGATCCATCCGACCCCGTGGTTCTGGAAACGATGACATTCCCCGATCCAGTGATCGAGATTGCCGTTGAGCCAAAGACCAAGGCCGACCAAGAGAAAATGTCAGCAGGTCTGGCACGTCTCGCAGCCGAAGACCCCTCCTTCCGCGTGGAAACTGATCTGGAATCAGGTCAGACCATCATGAAGGGTATGGGCGAATTGCACTTGGACATCCTTGTGGATCGTCTGAAGCGTGAATTCAAAGTGGAAGCCAACATTGGTGCGCCACAGGTTGCGTATCGTGAGACAATCTCTCGTGAAGCTGAAGTGGTTTATACCCACAAGAAGCAGTCGGGTGGTTCTGGTCAGTTTGCGGAAGTGAAAATGATCCTGTCACCAACAGAGCCGGGCGAAGGCTATTCGTTCGAATCTCGCGTTGTTGGCGGCTCAGTACCCAAGGAGTATATTCCGGGTGTTGAAAAGGGTATCAAATCGGTCATGGATTCCGGTCCATTGGCGGGCTTCCCTGTGATCGACTTCAAAGTGGCGTTGATCGAAGGTAAATACCACGATGTTGACTCCTCTGTTCTGGCATTTGAAATCGCGGCCCGTATGGGTATGCGCGAAGGCATGCGCAAAGCGGGCGCCAAGATGTTGGAACCGATCATGAAAGTCGAAGTGATCACCCCAGAAGAATACACGGGCGGCATTATCGGCGATCTGACCTCACGTCGCGGTCAGGTTCAGGGTCAGGACACCCGTGGTAACGCGATTGCAATCGACGCATTCGTGCCACTGGCCAACATGTTCGGCTACATCAACACCTTGCGGTCGATGTCGTCGGGTCGTGCGAACTTCTCAATGCAGTTCGACCACTACGAGGCCGTACCACAGAATATCTCTGACGAGATTCAGGCCAAATTCGCATAATCGGGACGGCGGGGTGAACCCCGCCCTACCCACCACACCGTAGGGCGGGGATTTCCCCGCCATCCAATCGAAAAAGAAGGAGACCTCCCCATGGGTAAGGCAAAGTTTGAACGTAATAAACCCCACGTTAACATTGGCACGATTGGCCACGTTGACCACGGCAAG
>JBPOFE010000102.1:0-13267 GCA_051252035.1 Sulfitobacter sp. | reverse complement strand
TCCCGATAAATCTTTCCCCCGAAGGGCTTATACGGTATTACTCTCAGTTTCCCGAGGCTATTCCGTAGAAAAGGGTACGTTCCCACGCGTTACTAACCCGTCCGCCGCTCGCCCCGAAGGGTGCGCTCGACTTGCATGTGTTAGGCCTGCCGCCAGCGTTCGTTCTGAGCCAGGATCAAACTCTCAAGTTGAAATGTTCTTGCGAACATATCCTTGACGTCGAACCTCTGCACATCGTCCCATACCCCTTACTGAAAGGCATGGAACATCTTTTCTGTTTGTTGTGCTTTCAGTTACCAAAGTAACCAGAAGCCGTCCAAACAGTGAAGCTGACACTACATCATCGAACCGAAGTCCTAGTAGCGCGATATGAAGAGGTTGATCCATCGAATGAACCAAACCGCCCACATATCTCTTCAGATACTATCAATTTCAAAGAGCGTAGAGACAAAAGTGACTGGATGCGCCCTAACTTCTTTGGCGCGCCCCGCCTCGTTTACCTCTGATTTTATTCTTCCACCTCGTTACCGTCTGTCTGCGTTTCCGCTTCCGTCTGGTCCGTTTGGCGCCCCGTTGGAGCGTCTCTGCTCGTCCGGTAAGGGGGGTTCTAGAGTTAGTGGCTGATACCCGCAACCCCTTTTTTCGAGAAATGTGAATTTTTTATGATAAGACCCATTTTCTGTATGAAAACAGTGGTTTGCTTGCGAAAAATTTCGCCTAAGGCCGGGTTTGAGCAGCTTTATTGCTCTTACCGAAGGTCAGCTTTGCCCACCTGATTGCTACATTTAGCGTTATCCACAGGAATACCCCCAAGACTCAACGAGACTCATCCCGTTTGCACCACCAAATTTGGGCTGATTTGCCCGATTCACCCCTGATCAGAGGGTGACTCGCCGTGAATCGCTTTTGATTCTGACTGAAAAACCATCGGATTCGGCGCAATCCCCTAAAGATGTGCCTGTGATCCGAAGCATCTTTGGTGATTCACGCGGTGAGTCCCACACCACAGCAGCGAAAAAGCCGATTTGCTGCGATTCTCACTGCGGTATCTTCCAGCTGAAGTGATTACGCCCGCAACGCCGTTTTGCGCTTCGGCAAGCGTAACGCCAAAAGGCCCAAAATCACGGCCATATAAAGAAGTGGCTCCAATTGAATGCCCTTCACCAACCATATGTAATGTACGCCACCTAGAATCGCGGCCAAATACGTCAGCTTGTGCAACTTACGCCACTTCGGCCCCAGCTTGCGCACCGACCAGTTGTTTGATGTCGCCGCCAGTGGGATCAGGCACAAAAATCCGGCCATACCAACAGTCACATATAGTCGTTTAATAATGTCGGCCCAGATACGGTCCAGCGTCTGTACGTCCAGCACCGCCCAGACCAGGAAGTGTGCGAGGACCAAGACAAATGTCATCACACCAATGGCGCGCCGGAACTTGATTAGGTTCACACCGACATAACGGCGCAGCGGGGTGATCGCCAAACCAACAATCAGCAGTTTCAGCGCCAGTTCACCATATTCATGTTCCAGTGCCTTGATCGGCTCGCGGCCCAGCCCTCCGGTCAGCCCAAGATAAAAGAAGTACGGGATCGGCAACGCCAACAACAGATACACCACCCATGTCGGCACCCTGCGCGCAGCACTGTTAATCCGGTCCACAATGCTCATGACGTTGCCTTAGAAATTCGCCTTGAGGTCCAAGCCATCATAAAGGCCCGCTACCTCTGCCTCATAGCCATTGAACATCAATGTCGGAATACGCCCGGCAAAGAGCCCACCGCCAACAGGCCGCTCGCTCGCCTGTGACCACCGCGGGTGATCCACTTCAGGGTTCACATTACTATAGAAACCATATTCGCGGGCATTGGCTTTGTTCCAACTCGTCGGCGGTTCCTTGTTGGTCAATGTGATCTTCACAATCGACTTGATTGACTTGAAGCCATATTTCCACGGCACCACCAACCGCAACGGCGCACCGTTCTGGTTTGGTATATCCTTGCCATAAATCCCGGTCGCCATAATCGTCAGCGGATGCATCGCCTCATCCAACCGCAGCCCCTCAACATAAGGCCAGTCCAAAACCGGGAACCGCACACCCGGCATTTCATCCGGGCGCAGAGCGGTTTCGAACGCCACATATTTCGCGCCCGATTGGACGCCCGCCATATTCAACAAATCAGCCAGCTCAAAACCATTCCACGGGATCACCATCGACCATGCCTCGACACAGCGGAAACGGTAAATGCGTTCCTCGATGGTCATCGCCTTCATGATGTCTTCGAACGCATAAGCACCGGGTTTGTCGACCATCCCGTCGATCTCAACCGTCCAAGGTGCTGTCATCAATGATCCAGCATTCGCCGCCGGATCTGCCTTGCCGGTGCCAAATTCATAATAGTTATTGTACTGCGTGATATCTTCGTAGGAATTCGGCTCCAGCGCCTCTTTCGCCTGCAAGGATCCGGCAATGCTGGCCAATCCTGCTGCAGCGGCACCTGTCATCAATTGCCGTCTGTTCAAAAACGCCGCCTCTGGGGTGACGTCACTATCTTTGAGCGTATTGATCCAACGGTTGGCCATGCGGGCACTCCTTACTATACTACCTATTATGTACTTAGTGCCGCATCAGGGCCGTACCAAACCTTTTCGCGGCACATTTCAAAGACAACACTCAATTGTCAGAACCCTAACATCATCAAGGAACCGCAATGAAACGCCTCATCTACGCCGCCGCACTTGCATTTGCGCTGCCTGCCAATGCCCAGGACATGATCACCTACACCACGGATCAGAGCTTTGATGATGTGGTGTTTGGCATTGAAAACGCGATCATTGACCAAGGGCTTATTGCCGAAAACGTCAGCCATGTCGGTGAAATGTTGGAACGCACCCGCGCCGACGTTGGATCAGACATCGTGCTGTTTGAAGCCGCCGAAGTATTTAGCTTTTGCTCTGCCGCCCTGTCGCGCAAAGTGATGGAGGCGGACGTGATGAACATCCGCTTTTGCCCGTACAATATCTTTGTGATGCAGCTACCGAACAGCGCAGAAGTCACTATTGGCTATCGCAGCTTTCCGACAGGCGCCATGCAAGAGGTTCAGGCATTGTTGGACACTATTGCCAAGGCCGCGATTGGCGAAGAATAGGTGATAAAATTCGGCGGATCACAACAATTCAATAACATATTTGTGTGTTGAAACCATAAATCCGTGTGGCTTAGCGCGCAGCAGATTTTCGTCAAACGCCTTCGGCAAAAATCCCCGGTGAACCAAATGCGGTCAATGGGCGTAGTTCTCTCAATGCTAAGACAAGCATTGTTCAAACTAGCCCAAGGAGATGACTATGTTACGTTCAACGACACTTGCACTTACGGTTGCCACCCTAATGGGAACTTCCGCGCTTGCCGATGGCCACGCCAAAGACATTGTTGATACTGCAATCGATGCCGGGTCATTCACTACATTGGTGGCCGCCGCTTCTGCTGCTGGCTTGGTGGACACCCTGAAAGGCGAAGGTCCGTTTACCGTTTTTGCCCCAACGGATGACGCCTTTGCCGCTCTGCCCGATGGCACCGTGGAAACCTTGCTCATGCCAGAGAACAAAGATCAGCTTGCTGCGATCCTGACCTACCACGTTGTGCCGGGCAAAGTTATGTCTTCGGACCTGACCGACGACATGGAAGCAATGACCGTTCAAGGCACCACTGTGATGATTGATCTCGACAATGGCGTGATGGTCGATGGCGCGAACGTCACAACCGCCGACATTGAGGCAACCAATGGTGTGATCCACGTGATTGATGCGGTTATTCTGCCAGAATAATCAAAGATCACGCGGCATTTTGAGTGATAATGGAAAAGGCCCGTCAGTTATTCTGACGGGCCTTTTGGAAATGTCCACGGTCCAGCGACAGATAGACACTGTCGAACCATTTCCCGCCAATCTTAATCGTTCGCTCTTCCCGGCGATCTTCGACAAACCCCAACTTGGTCAGCAGGCTCAGCGATGCAACGTTATCTGGGTCAACATCCGCCGTGATCCGGTCCAACCCAAGTGTTTCAAACCCATATTCGATCAGCGCGCGCACCGCCTCTTCGGCAAATCCTCTCCGCCAATATGACGGATGCAGGATAAAACCGATTTCCGGCACGTCCCAAAACCCCGCCTTGCCGATCACACGGCTTTCGAACTCGATGGCGAATTCGGCATGCTTGTCGGGATCGGCCTGCATTGTCCCCCGAACCAATGCGGCAGTCTCGTCCTGACTTTGATGCGGTAGCGTGCTCCAGTATTTCATCGCCGCGGGGTCACCGTAGATCGCAAAGAAATCGGCAATATCGGTTTCCCGAAAGGGTCGCAGCAGCAATCGCTCTGTCCTGATTTCACGCATATCCTGCCCTCATCTCAATCCGGATTTTATGCCACGAGCGATGAGACTTTGCAAAAAAGGCCGAGGAAATAACCCCGGCCTTTTTACATGTATATATAGTGTGTGGCTTAATGCACCGTGGCATCATCCGGTTTCGGCCTGTTGCTGGCCGCGATGCGGTCGCCAATCACCAGTCCATCAGGACCAGCGGTGACGGTGATCAGATCACCATCATGCACATCCCCGGCCAACAGCATCTCTGCCAAGGGGTTCTGCAACGCACGCTGAATCACCCGTTTCAAGGGCCGCGCGCCAAACACCGGATCATAGCCTTCTTCAGCCAGCCACGTCTTGGCAGCATCATCCAATTCAAGCGCGATCTTGCGCCCGGCCAGACGGTTGAGCAACCGTGCCAGTTGGATATCGACAATACCCGCCATGTCATCGCGGGCCAGACGGTCAAAGATGATCGTCTCATCCAGACGGTTCAGGAACTCTGGCCGGAAATGCGCGCGCACAGCATCCATCACGTCACGTTTCGCCTGCGCCATGTCGCCACCTTCGGGCAATTGGCTGAGCGCTTGCGCCCCAAGATTCGATGTCAGGATGATCAGCGTCTGCTTGAAGTCCACTGTGCGGCCCTGACCGTCAGTCAACACACCGTCGTCCAGAACCTGCAACAGCACGTTGAACACGTCCGGATGTGCCTTTTCGACCTCGTCGAACAACACGACCTGATACGGCCTGCGCCGCACCGCTTCGGTCAGCACGCCACCCTCGTCATAGCCGACATACCCGGGAGGGGCACCGATCAGACGCGCCACCGCGTGCTTTTCCATGAACTCCGACATGTCAATCCGCACCATGGCGTTGTCGTCGTCAAACAGGAATTCGGCCACCGCTTTGGTCAACTCGGTTTTACCAACACCTGTTGGCCCCAGAAACAGGAACGATCCAAGCGGACGGTTTTCATCGTTCAGGCCTGCCCGCGCCCGGCGCACTGCGTCAGACACCGCTTTGACAGCTGACTCCTGCCCAATCACACGTCCATGCAACTGATCTTCCATCCGAAGCAGTTTATCGCGCTCACCTTCCAGCATTTTGCCAGCAGGGATGCCTGTCCACCGCTCAACCACGGATGCGATCTGATCCGGGCGCACGGCTTCTTCAACCATCATCCCTTCTTCACGGGACTCAGCGGCTTCCAAATCACGCTCCAACTGTGGGATCACGCCATAAGACAACTCACCAGCCTTGGCCAAATTGCCTTCACGTTTGGCAATGTCCAATTCCGCCCGTGCATGATCCAGCTTTTCCTTGATGTCCCGCGCACCAGCCAACTTGTCACGCTCAGCCTGCCATTGCGCTGTCATCTCGGCACTGCGTTCCTGCAATTCGCTCAGATCTTTTTGCAATGTCTCAAGTCGATCTTTCGACGCGGTATCATCCTCTGCTTTCAACGCCTGTTCTTCGATCTGCAATTGCAGGATTTGGCGGTCCAACGCGTCTAGCTCTTCTGGCTTGCTGTCGACCTCCATCCGCAAACGGCTCGCCGCTTCGTCCATCAGGTCGATGGCCTTGTCCGGCAAAAACCGATCGGTGATGTAACGATGCGACAGCGTGGCCGCCGCGACCAAGGCGCTGTCACTGATCCGCACACCGTGGTGCAGTTCATACTTTTCCTTGATCCCGCGCAGTATGCTGACCGTGTCTTCGACCGTGGGTTCTTGCACCATCACAGGCTGGAACCGCCGCGCCAACGCCGCGTCCTTTTCCACATACTTTCGGTATTCATCCAATGTGGTGGCACCTACGCAGTGCAACTCGCCGCGCGCCAAGGCAGGTTTCAGCAGGTTCGACGCATCCATCGCCCCGTCCGCCTTTCCCGCGCCGACAAGCGTGTGCATTTCGTCAATGAACAACACGACTTCGCCTGCGGCCTCGGTCACTTCCGTCAGCACCGCTTTTAGCCGTTCTTCAAACTCACCCCGATATTTCGCGCCTGCAATCAGCGCACCCATGTCCAACGCCAACAACCGTTTGTTGCGTAAGGACTCAGGCACATCGCCATCTACAATGCGCAACGCCAAACCTTCGGCGATCGCGGTTTTACCAACGCCCGGCTCACCTATAAGGACCGGGTTGTTCTTTGTCCGCCGGCTCAACACCTGCATGGCACGGCGAATTTCCTCTTCACGGCCAATAATCGGGTCAATTTTGCCTTCGCGTGCGCGTTCGGTCAGGTCGAGGCTGTATTTATTCAGCGCATCATACCCTTCCTCGGCTGTCGCCGTATCCGCGGTCCGGCCTTTGCGCACATCATTGATTGCCGTATTCAGGCCTTGCGCCGTCACATTGCCCGCCTCCAACGCCGTCTTAGCGCCGGATTTCACCATACAAAGCGCCATCAAAATGCGCTCAACGGGGACAAAGCTGTCACCAGCTTTCTTGGCCAACGCTTCAGCTTCTGCCAACACCTTTGCAGTCACACCGTCCAAATAGACCTGCGCGCCTTCACCGGTTACTTTCGGTATTTTACCCATCGCGAGTGATAGCGCCTCAACAACGCGCGAGGTGTCACCACCCGCAGCAGTGATCAGATTGCTGGCCAATCCCTGTTCGTCATCTAACAATGCTTTGAGAATATGTTCGGGGGACAACCGCTGGTGGCTTTCCCGGGTGGCAATGGTTTGCGCCGCTTGTACAAAGCCGCGCGATCTTTCCGTGAACTTACTCAGGTCCATGGGTCTCTCCTTTTACAAAAGCGCCCGTATATGATGCGCCCGCTCAGCGGCACACACCCTGTTGGGCCTCGGTTTTTACTTGGGGTGCAAATCAGCGGTATTCAAGTGCGCTTTGGCGAGTGAAATTACCAAAATTTAGTCTCGGTTTAGCCCTTTCGGTGTTGCGATTGGGCAGAATTGGTGGATTTTCTCCACAAGTGTAAGCCCATGACAACGCTTAATATTTTGGCTGCTATCACCTGAATGTTATTTCGTGAGGAAAAAATTATACCGCCGTACTTGATTGTTTCTAAACAGTATTTACCTTTATCCACAGGGAAGGCCGGAAACCATGCAGCCTTTTCGAAACATAAAGCGTTCTTTGTTAAGGGTGCAAAATGAACACCCCCAACATAGATCAAACGAAACATGAGGTACTCACGATGCAGACGCGCCCAATTCAGTTGACAGACGTCATCTATAACGCGGCCACCCAAAGCTTTGAAGCGTTGGTGACTGTGCATGATGGTGAACTTTCTCGTAAGTACGCTTGCGCAATCGACGCCCCAATCTCAATGTCCTACGAGGACGCGGCGATGGGCCTGACAAAGCAAGCCGTACGTCGCCACAAATCAAACAGTGGCATTTTTTCCGAGGTCAAATTTCGCGCTCCGGCACAACGAGCGGGTCGCCGCAGCTTTGACCCAAAACGGTGGCTCGAAAGCCTTGTGCATCTGCCCGGGCGTCGCGCTGCCTGAGTTTCCAGCGCAACGCCTGACCGCTGCGCGGATTATGCGGAACCTGCTACTGCGCGATACTGTCCCTGCGCAGCCTTCCGCACCACAGAGAAGTTTCTCTGCCTGAACACTCTGTACCACTCGACCCGGACCGCCCAATGGGGCCGTGTCCGGGTTTTCTTTTGTGGACTTGGGGGCCGTCCCGGCGTACTGCGGGATCGTTTGTATTCACATCACCCGGAGCCCCACCCATGTCTGATGACCGCCTGATTGTCGCCCTCGATGTTCCCCATGCTGTAGCAGGACTAGAACTTGCGGAAAAACTTGGTGACAGTGTCAGTTTTTATAAAATTGGCCTTGGGATGCTGACAGGTGGTGGTTTGGCATTGGCCAACGAACTGAAACAGGAACACGGCAAACGCATTTTTCTTGATATGAAGCTGTTCGATATCGGTGCCACGGTAGAGTCTGCGGTACGCGGGCTGGCCCAGTTTGATCTGGATTTCCTGACCGTCCATGGCGACCCCTATGTGGTGAATGCCGCCAAACAAGGTGCTGCCGGATCAGATATGAAAATTCTCGCGGTAACGATCCTGACATCGCTTGACCGCGCTGATCTGGATGCCGCGTTGATCCAGCCCGGTGATATTGCCGATCTGGTACAGACCCGTGCCGGTCGCGCCTTTGACGCGGGCGCAGATGGCGTCATCGCATCCCCGCAAGAAGCCGCCGCCATTCGTGCGCTACCAGAAGCACAGGATCGGCTGATCGTCACACCCGGCGTGCGCCCGGCAGGGGCCGCATTGGGCGATCAAAAACGTGTCGCGACACCGGCCCAAGCCATCGCAGGTGGTGCAGATCACGTCGTGGTCGGCCGCCCGGTCTGGAAATCTGATGATCCCCGCGCCGCCGCACAGGCAATTGTTGCGGAAATCCAATCCCCTCAGGCGAAAAACCCAAATCGCTGATATTAAACCAGTTTATCGAATCGCAGTCACAAACAAGGGTACTCTTGAGGGTAAAATACCTTATTACGCCGCTCACACCCTCAACCTAAGACTGTAACAAATACACCACAACGGCATTCTTGACCGCATAGTCGGGTATTCCTGACTATGTCATATGATGTGGCCGTGCTAGCTTTACCTTAGGTGATACTCCCCGACGAACTGGTTCTTCCTGAAGTTCGTCACCTCCCTCCGCTTAAATCAGCGGGGGGCTTTCTTTTCAAATCAGGTCAACTTTCCCAACATCCAGATAAACGCGCAGCCGTTCCTGGAACAATGGCACCGCCTTTGGGTGGGCCAAAAACTGATCCTCGCTCATCAATGTCCATCGTTGCCCTTCATCGCCAAAAACCACATCTTCAGCTGCCGCGCGTGGCAGCTTCGCGACAAAAAACCACTTGATCTGCGCGCCCTCTTGGAATGCCTTTTGCCAAATGACGGCGGATTTTGGCACGTGCAGCCCCAACTCCTCGTGGCATTCACGCAATGCGCAGTCCAACGGCCCTTCATCACCTTCGCGGCCACCCCCCGGCAAATCCCAATATCCCGCGAACGGCAGGTTCAGTGTATCATCGCGCAAAATCACGGCAAGATTATCACCGAGGTATAGCGCAAGTTTTGCACCTTCAAAGGTCGCGTGGTCGGGCATGTTCAATCTCCTGCCTATTGGCTAAACTATGCGTACGTTCATGACAAACTGGTGTCGAAAATGGCCGCTCTGTGCCGCGATTGCCTTGCTGAAATTTCTGCGCTGCGCCGATGCCCCGTCTGCGCCAGCCCGCGTGTGTTATCGCATCCTGAACTGTTTGATCTTTCCATCGCCCATATGGATTGTGATGCCTTTTATGCATCCGTGGAAAAACGCGACGACCCTACGTTGAACGGCAAACCCGTGATCATTGGCGGAGGTCGTCGCGGTGTTGTCTCAACTGCCTGTTATGTAGCACGTATTCGTGGCGTGCGCTCCGCTATGCCAATGTTTCAGGCGCTTAAACTTTGTCCAGACGCCGTGATTATCAAGCCTCGTATGGCCGCCTATGTTGAGGCATCCCGTGCCATCCGGGCGATGATGGAGGATTTGACGCCTGCCATTGAACCCCTGTCACTGGATGAGGCGTTTCTGGACATGACCGGCACCGCGCGGCTGCATGGCGCCCCACCTGCAGTGATGCTGGCCCGCCTTGTCCGGCGGATGAAAGATGAATTGGGTCTGACTGGGTCCATCGGCCTGAGCCACAATAAATTTCTGGCCAAGGTCGCATCGGATTTGGACAAACCACATGGATTTTCAGTAATCGGTGCGGCAGAGACCGCCGCGTTTCTGCGCGACAAGCCCGTACGCATGATCTGGGGCGTCGGGGCCGCAACACAGACCTCATTGGACAAGGCCGGAATTCGTACATTCTCAGACCTGTTGCGCTGGGAAAAGGCCGATCTGGTGGCACGTTTTGGTGGCATGGGCGAACGGCTGTGGCATCTGGCGCGGGGCCAGGACCGCCGCCGGGTATCCGCTCATGAGCCCGTAAAATCCATCAGCAAGGAAACCACTTTTAACGATGATACCTCTGACCCGGACATTCTTGATGGTCACATCTGGCGCTTGTCAGAACAGGTTGCAGACCGTGCCAAGGCCAAGGCGCTGGCCGGGCGTATAGTCACGCTGAAACTAAAGCGTGCCGATTTCACCCAACTCACGCGTCGGGTATCGCTCCATGATCCGACACAACTGGCTGATCGCATCTATCGTCATGCCCGTGCTTTGTTTGATCAGCTCAACGATCCCGGCCCCTACCGGCTGATTGGCTGCGGCATTTCTGATCTCAGCAGTCCCGAAGGCGCTGATCTTGCCGGGGATCTGCTTGACCCCAACGCTGAAAAACGCGGCAAGGCAGAACGTGCCACCGATGTCATTCGCAACCGTTTTGGCAAAAAGGCAATTGTCAAAGGACGCTCACTCAGGTGACGTCAGGCGCGCGGGCGACACAGCGCCCTAAACTGCGCCATCGCGGTTTTCACCTGCGCTTCCACGGCACACGGTGAAGGAGCCGCCAGAATGCCGATGATCCGTCGCACTCGTTGATCCCCGACCAACAAATGCATGAATAGCGCGGCGATCTCACCTTCGGCGGGTGGCGACAATTCCCCCGCATTGATCGCATCTGTCATCACTTTTTTCAGCAAAGGCAGCACCGTTTCGCGCCCGCCCTGTGCAATCGCTTTGCCCAAAGCCCCGGTCGGATCCGACGCTGCCGCCCGGTTCAGTGCAATCGCCCGATCACCAAGCAACATTGTCAGCAACACAGGTGCAATGCGTCCCAGAACCTCCAACGGAGGCGTGGTGCCTTGGGTCAAAGTGGCCAGCGTATTTTGCACTTCTGCGGCATTTGCCTGCACCATGCTTTCAAACAATCCGTTCTTATCGCCATACCAGCGATACATCGTTTCGTTCGATGCTTTCGCAGCACGAGCCACCGCCAACATTGACGTTCCGTCATAGCCATCCCGCTTCAGCAAGTCATAGGCCACCGCCTCAATCTCTCGCATCCGGGCGTTTCGTTTTTCTGTGCGCATAGGATTTCCACAAATGTCTTGACTTAAAACCGTACACAAGAGTACGGATATGTAAAGACGTATAGATGTGTACACTTATGGAGAAACACGATGTCATCCCTCATCCGCCCCCTCTGCCTGATCAGCCTGATCTTAACCGGGGCCTTGTTCGGCTTTTTCTACGCATGGGTCTGCTCGACCATGTGGGGTCTTGATGCCGCCGACCCACGTGTCGCAGTGGCGGCGATGCAGGCGATGAATGCATCGGTGCGCAACGCAGTGTTCGCCCCTGCATTCTTTGGCACTCCGATTGTATTACTGATCACAACGCTTGCCTTGTTCGCCACGGCACAACGCGCCGCCGCCCCTTGGTTTGGTGCGGCCACAGCTGTTGTTGCTGCTTTGGGTTTCATCCTGACAATGGCCGTGAACGTCCCAATGAATGAAGCGCTGGCTGGCCTGACCGTCCCCGATGATATCGAAACGGCACGCGCGATCTGGCTCGACTACTCGCCCGATTGGCAGTTTTGGAATCAGATGCGCACCATCGCCACGGGTGCTGGCCTGTTATGCGTCGGCATCGGGATCATGCAACTCAACCCACAGCAATAGCTGCTACTCAGCGGCCAGTGGCACACGCCCCTGGCCAATCAACGCAATCTCGGACACCACCTGCTGCAATGCGCGGCGGACGGTCTCAAAATCCCCATTAGGGCGGACCAACGCTTCGTTCATATAGAGGGATCGGTCAATTTCGACCTGAACCGCGTGTTGGCCGCGCGACGGGCGACCGTAAGCCTGCGTAATATACGCACCCGCAAACGGCGTATTGCGGGTCACGGAAAACCCGGCAGAGGCAAACGCCGCCTCAACCCGGTCGACAACCTCGCCGCTGGCAGCGGCACCAAACCGATCCCCCAGCACGACATCAGGCCGCCGCATGCCGGACCGCGCCACACCATCCATCGCCTCATGTGGCATGGAATGGCAGTCAATCAACACAGCTTGCCCGTGCCGATGGTGCGCCACGTTCAGCAGGTCCTGTAGTTTCTCATGGTACGGGTGCCAAAAGCTCTGAATACGATGATCGGCCTCGCTGCGCGTCATCTTGCCGCGATAAATCGCACGGCCATTCGCCACGACACGCGGGATCACCCCAAGGCCGGACGCCACACGCGGGTTGTGCCCCTGCCTGCGCACACCTTCGATCAACGCAGGGTCCAATTCATCACTGGATCGGTTCAAATCGAGATAGGCGCGTGGCGCCCCGGCCCGGATAAACGCCGCGCCAAATTGCGGCGCGCATTCAAACAGCTGATCAACAAATGCGTCCTCTGATGACCTTATCGCATGTTCATCCAAAACCGTTGTACGCAGGAACGACCACGGATAATCCCGCCCCGAATGTGGCGATGCAAACACCACACAAGACCGGGTCCGATCCGGGTGCAAAACGTCATAGGCTGATTTCGGCATGCGCGTCCCTCTCGCAACTACCTTAACGCATATTTTGCAATTGCCAAAAGCCCTTGATCATATCCCCGACTCCTTTTATAGCAGCCCGACACGGCGCGGGCTTTCGCGCCCCATTTTGTTTGGGGTCAGGAATTTCGTGTTGTTTCGTGGGTGATTAGCTCAGCGGTAGAGCACTTCGTTGACATCGAAGGGGTCACTGGTTCGATCCCAGTATCGCCCACCACCTGAATTCACTGGCCCTGTCATGGGGCCGCCCGTAACCCGGCGCTGGTTCGCGCCATGAAAAGAGGAGAAGAACATGAAAGTTCGCAATTCGCTCCGCTCGCTCAAGAACCGGCACCGTGATTGCCGTGTTGTGCGTCGCAAAGGCCGCGTTTACGTGATCAACAAAACACAGCGTCG
>JBPOFE010000101.1:0-13318 GCA_051252035.1 Sulfitobacter sp. | reverse complement strand
AATCGCAACTGCCCTTGCCCGTCTTCAACCGCTTCCAGTGCCGCACTCAGATCACCACTAAACACCACATTTTCACCAATCTTGAGCTTGCGCAGTGGTTTGATCAACGCGGCCCATGTGCCATCTGACTTTGGCTCCAACAAGGTTACTTCGATCTTGGCCTGCACCGGGCCTTGGCTGCTGTCGCGAAACCGCTGACCGGTCAGGCGTGCGGGGATAACACGGGTGTCGTTGAGCACCAATAAATCCCCGGCGCGCAGCCATTTGGTCAGGTCGGTTACATGGCCATCATGGATCTGATCGCCCTGCGCCACCAATAGCCGCGCTGAGGATCGCGGCACCGCAGGGCGGGTCGCAATCAAGGTTTCGGGCAGGTCAAAATCAAAATCAGATAACTTCATGGCACGCGCCCTACCGATCCTCGCCGCGCGGGACAACCGATTTATCAGGCGCCGCTGGTGGTGCGGGCAAGGTCGACCCGGTGACGCCATCCACTGCAGGTAGCTCAGGTTTTGGCGCACGAAAGATTTCGCGCAAACCTCCTGGCGTCAAAGCCGACAGCGGGTTCACGCCAACAGACGGGGATTTGGCTGGACCTTTCAACGTGTAATTAAAGCCAAACACCCCCTCGCCTTTGCGGGTAAACACAGCACCTATCCCATTTAAAAGATAGACGGGCGAAATCACCCCCTGCATGTCGATCAACCCACTATCAAGCGCATAGACACCGTCCATCGACAGACCAAGCGACGCGCCCTCAGCACTGGCCCGGGTGAGCGTCAGACGGTTCGGGGTCAGTCTGAAATCCGCCTCCACTTTGTCGAAATAGATGCCATCGCCGTTGAGCTCATTAACCAGACCCACAACCGACACCGCATTGACCAAAGCGGCAATGCCCGGCGCATCCTTGATCGCGACATCGCCAATGGTCAGTCGCCCATCGAAGGCACCCCCTGACCCCACGGGCAGCAACACCAGCGTCATTTGTCCGCCGACCACCTGTTTGAGCAGATCAGCAGATCGCAACACGCCACCTGCGTCGCTCGACGCCAGACGCACCGCACTGCGCCCAGCTTGTGGCAGCACGCGGCCTTCAATCGGGGTGCCGCCGTTCAGCCGCGCCTGAAATCCACCGTCCAGCCCGTTTGCTGTGGCAAACCGCCCTTTGAGCCCGGTCAGTGCAAAGGTGTCGGTGATCTGCAAACGGTCCAAGGCCACAATCATCGGCGGCCCCGGTGGTCCCGACGCACCATTTTGTTTTGATTTACCAAATTCGGCACGGCGCAGGTCGATGGAACCGCCACGCACCTCCACCTGCAGGGCTTTGCCTTTGCCCTGCCCGACGAGGTCGACAGGGATATCGAGCCAGCCGCCAAGCCGCAGTTGATCAAAGCGTACTCTGTCCACCGTGCCGCCTTGCTTAAGCCGCACGGACCCCTTGGCAACCAACCCGGCGCCTTCGATCTGCAAGCTGTCCACCTGTGGCACAGCCCCCAAACTTCCCGTCATCTGCAAGGTACCCGACGCCGCCTTGGGTTTAACCCACGACAATTGCGGCACCGACAGGCCGATCCCGCGCAGGTCCGATCCAAGGGCAAATTTCGGGGCTGTGCCCCGTTGGAAATCCAGCGCAATCCGCGCGATGCCTTCACCTGACAGCGTGCCCGGCGGCAGCAAAATGTTAAAGGCATCAAGCGTGCCTTGGTTCAACGCCACCTGCCCGCGCAATGCACTTTTGTCGATCCCCGGCCCGATGGCCTGCGCCCATGCGCCCTCAAATGGCACACCGTCAATGCGGCCTTTGCCAGATATATTCAGTCCATTGTTATCCACCGCGAGTTGGAGCTTAGCCGCGCGCAGCGTGCGGCCTTTGACCAACGTATCGGTGGTGATCGCCAGCAATTCGCCCGTGGCGTGATATTTGACCTCTGACGGTTTGCCACCTTTCTTGAGCGGCACCGCCAATGTGCCCGCAAGCGCGAGTTGACCATCGGCCAACGTGACTGGCATTTTAACTTTATCCATCACCCGCATCGGTTCCTGATTAAGCAGCGATAAAGCCGCTGTCAGCGTTGATCGGGTTTCGAGCCGGATCACAGAAGGCGGGCCGTCTTTTACCCGCACATCCGGCATGATGAAGGATGATCCGGCCAGTTGCACAGCCCCACCTTGGGGGGCAATCACCTGTCCTTCGTCCACCGTCACCACCAAGCGGTTCTCGGCAAGGCTCAAATGCCCGCGGCCTTTGGTGACATTGGGCATGGTACGCATGAACCGAACTTCGGCATCCTCATAATCAAATGCCAAATAGGTCTGTGGCGGCGCATCGGGGCTGCGGCGCAGCGCCAAATCAACATTGCTGACCACACCTTCATACAGGTTCTCCGCCAGCCATTTGCGGGTTTTTGGTTTCAACCGCGCGGGCCAAAGCTTCAAAAGCCGCGCCGGGACCAGCCCATCCATGCGCCCGTCAAGTGACAGCCGCCAACCGTCAGGATCAGCCTGCAAGCCGCCATTAATCAACAAAGTCTTGCCCTGATCAGAGATTTGCAAGCGCCCCAGCTCAATGCGGAACGGGTCCAGCTTCATTTTAAAGTCGATATCAGCCTCGGCCAGTTCGACCGGGTCAGGATATAGGTTTTGAGGGTTTGCGCGCAGATCGCTGAGGGTGAATTGCCCCATCAGATCAGTCAACTGGCCGCCCCCGCCGATGCCGCCCAAAATCGCCGTGCCACTCGCCTGCCCAGTGACCCATTGGCTGTTGACCGACACCGTATCAAACCGCAGCAATTGTTCGCTGGGATCATAACTGAAATAGCTGCGTGCGCCATCAAACGGGATCGGTTTGGTCTGATCATTGGGCTGCACCGCCCCGGCGCCAATTTGCAGCGTGGCATTGATCGGTTCGAAGCCGCCTTCTTCATCCAAGCCACTACGCACTGCACCCGAGATTGGCGCGCGCAACACGTTGAGCCATGCAAATGCCGGGCCTTGGGCCGCGATATCTCCCGCGGCGACGTCTTGGAAACTAACGCCAAACTGGGCCGCCGTATCGCCGATGTCGCTGGTGTAATTGGCGGCCAATGTGGCCACACCCGCACCGCCACTAAGCACGGCAAGATCAGCGGCAAGCGTCAGAGCATCGCCCTTGCGCGTGGCGACCATCCGCCCGCCATCCACGGTCCAGACCCGACCGGAACGCTGATCTTCATAGCGCAGGGTCAGCGCGCGCAGTTCGATGTTTACCAATCTGCTCAGCCCCGGGGTATCCAAAACCTGATCCATCTGCCCGATGAGCTGCGGCAGCGTTGCCGCTTCCCGCACCGGGGCTTTTTCTGCATTACCAGTGATCAGCGAAACGCGCCCGTCCTCCCCACGTCTCAGGCGTGCATAAACACCTGATACGGCGATATCATGCGGCTGCGTCTTACCGCGCAGCAAGGCGCGCATGGAAAACGACGCTTTAAATTCGTTAAAGCCGACAATCTCAGTCCCCGTTGGTGTTACAACCGATACATCGCGCAATCGCACGCGGGGCCGCCAGCCTTCATCGACGATGAACACCATCTCGCCAAACAGCACGCGGGCTTGGGGCATCTCTTGCGCGATGCGCGTCTCGATGCGCGCTTGCAGCCACGCAGGTGCGGTGATCGGTCGTCCGATGAGATAGATAACCGCCCCCGCGACCGCGATCACCAGCACAAACGTGATCATCAGTGACCATATCCCAGCACGGCGCAAGCGGCGGCGGCGTGGTTTTGCAGGGGGGTGATCGGCGCTGTTGGTCATCTGATCCATCGTTGGCAGTGCGGGGCTTGGCCTTTGCCAATCTGTTCTAGTATGACAGCCCTGACGAACCCTTCCAAGTGAATAGAAAGTGACCCATGCCCGAGATTTCGCAAGCCGCCCCCGATTTCACCCTGCCCGTGACCGGCGGTGGTGATGTGACGTTAAGCACGCTGAAAGGTACGCCCGTGGTTCTGTTCTTTTATCCACGCGATGACACGCCCGGATGTACCAAGGAAGCCATTGGGTTTTCCACGGATTTGGCCGCATTTGAAGCCGCGGGCGCGAAGGTGTTCGGCATTTCACGCGATCCGATGGCCAAACACGACAAATTCACCAGCAAACATGATCTGACCGTGCCACTTTTGTCTGATGAAACTGGCAGCGTGACCGAAGATTATGGCGTTTGGGTTGAGAAAAACATGTACGGCAAGAAATCAATGGGGATTGAGCGGGCCACCTTTCTGATCGGCGCAGACGGCAACATCGCGCAGATCTGGCGTAAGGTGAAAGTGCCGGGGCATGTCGAAGAGGTCTTGGACGCGGTGCGCGCGCTTTGAAACCGCTCGCCGAAATGGCTGATGCGGTCTTGCGCTGTTCGGATGGCCGGGAAAAGACCGCGATGTCGCGTGGGTTTGCCGCAGAATGGCAAGCCGCGCGTGATGCAGGTGAGACACCGGAAATCGGCACCGCCACCCCACCAATGCAGCCTGGCAGGCCGGATCATCCCGAACTTCTGAGCCCGCGTGACGTACCCCACCGCAAGCCCGGGACGCCGGAAGGGCGTATTGCCTTGTTGCACGCGGTTGCCCACATCGAACTCAATGCGGTTGATCTGCATTGGGACATCATCGCGCGGTTTACCGATGTGACGTTGCCGATGGGGTTTTATGACGATTGGGTCAAAGCCGCGGATGAAGAGTCCAAACATTTCAATCTAATGTGCGACTGTCTTGAAGCATCAGGCAGCCATTATGGTGCCTTGCCCGCCCACGCGGGCATGTGGCGCGCCGCCGAAGATACCGCCGATGATCTCATGGGCCGTCTGGCGGTGGTGCCCATGGTGCTTGAGGCGCGCGGGCTGGATGTGACCCCAAACATGATCAGAGTTTTCCAGCAGGCTAAGGACAAAGGGGCCGTTGCTGCCTTGGAAACGATCTATGCCGAGGAAGTTGCCCATGTCGCCTATGGCAGCAAATGGTTTCATTTCCTCTGTGGACGCTTTGACGAGGATCCAAAGCTCCGGTTTCACACATTGGTGCGGCAGTATTTTCACGGGGCGCTCAAACCGCCATTTAACGAAGAAAAGCGCGCCGACGCGGGCATCCCACCCGACTTTTATTGGCCCCTCGCCGTGCAAGGATGAAGCCCATCGGGCAAGCCCTTGGTATCGGCGGTTTTTTGCCCAATTGCCACATTCCGGTGGTTTGATGCCAAGGCTTGGGTCAACAGGGTTGCCCGATTGCTGCACACTGGCTAATGACTTCTTAACAAAGCACGTCAAAGGGGGATTTGGCGGGCTTTTTTGGGACGACAGAGAGGGAAATACGTGCGGACACGGATAGCGATCAAAATTCATGCCATGCTGGAGCGGCATTTCCCCGAGCGTCGGGTGTTCCTCAAATCTGACAATGATACCCGATTTATTCGCCTACAGCCCGGCACCCAACTCATCGCCTTTGCCGGCTCTGCCATATTGGTCGCTTGGGCGATTGTTGCCACCGCTATTATTCTGATGGACAGTATCGGTTCCGGCAATTTCCGTGAACAGGCCAAGCGGGACCAACGCACCTATCAAGCCCGGTTGAATGATCTTTCCGCGCAACGTGACACCCGCGCAGACGAAGCACTGGCCGCACAGGAACGTTTTAATGCCGCGCTTAAGCAGATTTCGGTGATGCAGTCCGAACTGCTCGAATCTGAGACCCACCGCCGTGAATTGGAAACCGGGATCGATGTGATCCAATCCACATTGCGCAACACCATGAAAGATCGCGAAATCGCCCGCACCCAACTTGCCGAATTACAGGGCAACATCGAAGAAGGCGCTGCCGGGGTCATTCAAACCGCTGTCAGCAACGCCCCGATCGGGTTTCTCGCCGATGAATTGGCACGCACCGCGAAAGAACGTGACAAGGTGATCGTTGATGCGCAGGATGCCTTGTTGCTTGCGGATGAAATGACCCAGCAGATTGCGTTGATGCGCGAACAAAACGATGCGATTTTCCGCCAATTGGAAGAGGCCATGACCGTGTCCGTCGCCCCGCTCGACAAGATGTTCCGCAATGCGGGCATGCCGACCGATCGCATTTTGGCCACCGTCAAACGCGGCTATTCGGGGCAAGGCGGCCCAATGACGCCGCTGTCGTTCACCACACGCGGTGAGGAACCAACCCCTGACACATTGCGCGCCAACCGCCTGTTGAGCCAGATGGACAAGCTGAACCTTTATCGGATTGCCGCACAAAAAGCGCCTTTTGCCAATCCAGTCAAAAACGCCTTTCGCTTCACCAGTCGGTTTGGTTTTCGCCGTGATCCCAAGACAGGCGGGCGCCGCATGCACTCCGGCGTTGATTTCGCCGCAGGCTCCGGCACGCCACTTTATGCCACCGCGGACGGCGTGGTTACACACGCGGGCTGGCAATCTGGCTATGGCCGTCTGGTCAAGATCCAGCATGAGTTCGGAATTGAGACAAGATACGCTCATCAATCACGTATTCGCGTAAAAGTGGGGCAAAGGGTCTCGCGCGGGCAACGAATTGGTGATATGGGAGCGTCTGGACGGGTCACCGGCGTCCACCTCCATTACGAAGTACGTGTAGGTGGCAAAGCTGTTAACCCCATGATCTATATCAAGGCTGCAAACGATGTTTTCTAAGAGCAAAATCAACGATCCCGCCCCGCAAAAGCCCGGCGAGACCCCTAGCAAACCAGCGGCATCTGCCGCTCCGGCTTCTTCAGCGCCCGCTGCGCCGACCTCTAATGAGTTCAAAGCCAGCGCGCCCAAAGCCAAACCTCCCGCCTCTGTGCTGTCTGCGGATTTGCACGTGACGGGCAACATGAAAACCACCGGCGACATTCAGGTCGAAGGCACCGTTGAAGGTGACATTCGTGCGCATTTGCTGACGATTGGCGAAACTGCAACCATCAAAGGCGAGGTGGTCGCCGATGATGTGGTGATCAATGGCCGTATCGTGGGCCGTGTGCGTGGCCTGAAGGTCCGCCTGACATCATCTGCGCGGGTTGAGGGTGACATCATCCACAAAACCATCGCCATCGAATCTGGCGCGCATTTCGAAGGTTCCGTACAGCGTCAGGATGACCCGCTAAACCCCGGTGCCAAAGGCGCACCAGCGGGCAAGGCAAATCCCGCGTCTTAAGCTCAGGCTTTTGGTAGAAATTATGAAGGCGTCGCATTTGGGTGCGGCGCCTTTTTTGTTCTGAATTTTTAAGGAATTACGTCGATATTGGGAACACTACTGTGCCATCATCCACGTGCCCTTGGGCCAGAACGCATGAAAGGCAAAGGCAAACATCACATCATGCGGCACATCGCGCCCTTGAGCATCTTTCACGCGGATGCTGCCAACGTCGCGACCCTGCGCAATTCTACCGCTGTCGAGTGCTGATGCCTGACCGGCGCGCCATGTTATTGTCAGCCCCGCCTCACGCACTTGCTGAAGTTGAGCCAAGCGCGTCAGCGGCCAAGCGCGGTTACCGACGCGGACAACACGTGCCAGCGGATCAACGCCATGCGGTGGATTTTCACCATTATACAGAAACGGTTTGGTCAATGTGTCGTAACCACGATATGGATTTTGCCCATAGGCGCGGTTGTATTTCGGTTCCGCCATCACAAGACCCTTGGGATTGCGGGTTTTGAATTCCTCCCAGCTTTCCATCCAACTGGGCAGTTGTCGCAGCGATGTGCCGGTCATGTCGCCCACAATCGCGCGTCCTTCGGCCTGTTGCCACCAGCTTTGAGTCTCACGGTCGTACATGACCATATCGGATCGACGCAGCTTGCCCGTCACGCCAAAATTGAGGACTTTGCCCTTAGTCCGCCGATCAAATGTGATGCCTGAATTGCACAAAGGGCAAAAGGTCACGGCCACAGGAATACCTGCCACAGTGTCATTCACAATCTCATGCCAAGTCAGGTAGCGTATTGGATAAGCGCGGGGTTGCGCACCGTCAAATTCAACGGTGATCACAGGCTCACGCGCGCCAATCCGCCGCTCTGATGCGACACGCTTGAACGCAGGCGCATCCAACGCTGGAATACCATCTTTTCCCGGACCACCTGATGATATCTCGGTCCAACTTTTCACACTGGTTTTCGCGAAATCAGTCTGCGGCCATTCATGACGCCAGAAATCCGGGTCCGCCAATGCAGCGACAGACCAGAGGGACAAAGCAATGCAGGTAAGAACGAACCGTTTCATCCGTTCACTCTACGCAAAAGGGGCGGCCAATACAGTCCGCCCCACGCTTTCTTGATCAATCGTTAACGGCCCGACTACTCGGTCACAGTAACCTTCTGCATCACGTCAGGTTCGCCCACTATGGCACCATTGTTATCAGCAGTGCCGCGTTTGATCGCGTCCACAACGTCTTGGCCTTCCGTGACACGGCCCACGACAGTGTACTGACCATTCAGAAAGTGCCCTGCATCAAACATGATGAAAAACTGGCTGTTGGCGCTGTCAGGGCTTTGTGACCGGGCCATGCCAATGACGCCTTTGTCAAACGGGATGTCCGAAAACTCAGCTGGCACATCGGGCATCTCAGAGCCGCCCGATCCCGCGCGCGAGGTATCGCCGCCGGATTTGCCAAACTGCACATCACCAGTCTGCGCCATAAAGCCATCAATAACGCGGTGAAACACCACGCCATCATAGGCACCAGAGTTGGCCAATTCGGTGATCCGCGCGACATGCTGTGGTGCGACATCTTCAAGCAGGTCAATGGTGATGGTGCCATTGGCCTCACCCGCGACGTCGATCTTGAGGCCCGTGGCAAGCGCCGACGTGCCAATCAGTGCCGCGCAAAGGCTGCCGACGAATGCGTTACGCATCTGACGCAACCTTGACGCTGATCATACGGTCCGGGTTCGCGGGTGGCTCGCCCTTGGTGATCGCGTCGACATGCTCCATGCCGGACATTACCTGACCGTAAACAGTGTATTGGCCGTTCAGGAAATCATTGTCTTTGAAGTTGATGAAGAACTGGCTGTTGGCCGAATCCGGGTTGGCAGAACGTGCTGCACCAATTGAGCCGCGTGCATGGGGAATTTTGGAAAACTCAGCCGGCACATTGCCAAGGTCAGATCCACCCGTCCCTGCCATGCGCAGATTAAAGTCACCTTCCATGTTGCCATGTTCCACGTCGCCCGTCTGGGCCATGAAACCGTCGATCACACGGTGGAATGCCACGTTGTCGTATTTACCGGCACGGGCCAGCTCTTTCATACGTTCGACGTGCTTTGGGGCCACATCAGGTAAAAGCTGAATTGTGACAGTGCCGTCTTTCAGCTCCATCAGGATGGTGTTTTCGGGGTCTTTGATCTCGGCCATGGGGCGCGCTCCTTAACGTGATTGTTGCCTGTTACCTAGGGATGATTTCGGCAATTGCCAAGCAGGTGCATTGACCTAAGGACCCAGAACGGCAAAACACAGGTAAAACATACCGTGAAGGAGACAAAAATGGGCTGGAAATCGCTGGACGATATGGACTTGTCGGGCAAACGTGTTCTGGTGCGGGTCGATATTAACGTCCCCGTCGAGAATGGTCAGGTCAGTGATACCACACGGATTGAGCGCATTGTGCCCACGGTGCAGGATATTATGTCCAAGGGCGGCACGCCCATTCTGATTGCACATTTCGGACGTCCCAAAGGCAAAGTGAACCCAGAGATGAGCCTTGCCCAAGTGCTGCCCGCACTGGAGGCTGCGCTGGGACAAAGCGTTGAACTGATCAAGTCGGTTGAGGCCGCTGAACTTCAGGCCAATTTCGATGCCAATGTGCTGCTCTTGGAAAATATCCGGTTTTATCCAGGCGAAGAAGCCAATGATCTGGATTTTGCCAAGCGGCTTGCCGCCCTTGGCGACATCTATTGTAATGACGCGTTTTCCGCCGCGCACCGCGCACATGCTTCGACCGAGGCACTGGCGCGGTTGTTGCCTGCCTGTGCCGGACGGTTGATGCAGGCTGAACTCAGCGCATTGGAAACCGCCCTGTCGAAGCCTGAACGCCCGGTTGGGGCCGTGGTTGGCGGGGCCAAGGTATCGACCAAAATTGAATTGCTTGAAAACCTTGTGAACCGTCTGGACGTATTGGTAATCGGCGGCGGTATGGCCAATACGTTTCTGGCGGCGCTTGGTGCCGATCTGGGCAAATCTTTACAAGAACCTGATTTTTTCGACACGGCTAAGGATATCATGACGCAGGCGAATAAAGCCGGATGTCGGGTCATCCTGCCCGTTGATGGTCTGGTCGCCACCGAGTTTGCCGCGGGGGCGGCGCATCAGGTGGTACAGCTTGGCCCGGATAGCGTGTTAAACGCCGATCAAATGGTTCTGGATGCAGGCCCGGACAGCATCGCGGTGATCAAAGCGGCGTTCGAGGGCCTGAAAACCCTGATCTGGAACGGCCCCTTGGGCGCGTTTGAAATTGCCCCGTTTGACACCGCGACCGTTGCCGCCGCGCGCGTTGCAGCACAGCAAACCCGTCATGGCACGTTGATTTCGGTGGCCGGAGGGGGCGACACAGTTGCGGCCCTCAACCAAGCGGGTGCGGCGGATGATTTCACTTATATTTCAACGGCTGGCGGTGCATTTCTGGAATGGATGGAAGGCAAGGTACTGCCCGGTGTTGCGGCGCTTGAGGGATAAAATCCCCAAGAGCTAAGGAAAACCTTACCTTGTGCTTTGGCCCCCCCCGCTTAAGTTGGTGCAAAGCCAAAGGGGAATTCCAATGACCAAGTTTTCGCGTTTTCTGACTGCTGCTGCCGTATCTGTGGCACTCTCCACGCCCGCGATGGCCGACAGCGATCCGCAACCGGGATTGATGGAATTCTTTTCCGTCAACCGCATTGGCACCTTTGTCGCCAACACCGCGATTGCCGCCCTGCGCACCCAGATGGAACTGGAATATGATTTCCTGTCCACCGACCTGATGCGCGGGTCGGTGTCGATCTCTGGTGTCGTGGCGCGGCCCCTGCTGCCCTATGACCAAGCGCGGCAATGTGTGATCACCATCGACCGTGCCGTGTTGAACACCGATATCGCCAAACCGTTTGAAGTCGCCTCCGAGATGAACCTCAATCTGATCGGCGCGCGTGCCACATCGGCGTGTTTGCCGCGTGAGGCGGCGATGGGCATGCGTGCGGCGGGCATGCGCGGTATCGAATTGGACCAGTTCAAAATCCGCGCCGCCTATGTCTATGCCACGGGCGAAACCTCGACCGATGTGTCGGTGGTGATGAACGAGTTTGCAGCGCTTGATTTTTCGGCCAGCGGGATGATCCTGCCACGTGTGGGCCAATTTGGCCCCGGTGATCCGGCGTTTCGCGTGATGCGCGCGGTGGCGAGCCTGAAAGACATGGGCGGCTGGGCCAAAGTATCGGCAATCCTGCCTGAAAATTTCCGCGACCCCGAAACCATCAAGATCATCGGTACTGAAGCGGTGACCCAGTTCATGAGCAATGATGGGTTGCGCGCCGTCACAGCCGTTGATCGCAATTTCATCGCGCAGCTGATGGCGCGGGTCGAGGAATTTGTCAGCGACCCCGGTGAGATCACAATTGAGGCGAACCTGCCGCCCACCGGGATCGTCATTGAACCCGAACTTTATGACAATGAACCACAGGCGCTGATTGCAAGTTTGGCATTGGAAGCCCGCACCACACCACTATCGCGCACGCGTATCCTTGGCGGTGCGGATTTGGCCGCCCTGTCTGACCCCGGCGATCTCGACGCGCCGCGCTTGTTGGAATTGGGCGAAGCGTTGTTGGACGGCAATGGCGTGCCAAAATCGCCCGCGCTGGTGCCAGACCTGTTGTCGCCGCTAATCGATGACACAGACAACGCGCCAGAGGCCGCAGCCCTGATCGCGCGTGCCTTGAAGGCTCAAAAACCCGATGCCGCCTATCCCTATGCATTGACAGCAGCGGCGGGTGGCATCGCCGGGGCGGTATCCTTGCTCGATGAACTGGAACAACAGATGGGCACGGTTGACGTGTTGCGGCTCCAGCGGGACCATCCACAGGTCACGGCGGCACCTTTGGAAGCCATTGAGGCCGATGATGATCCACGCCAATTGCGCCGCTTGGCGCTGGCGCATTACACCGGGTCCGGCACGGTGCGATCCTATGCACAGGCGTATTACTTCGCGCTTTTGGCTGAGGCGGCGGGCGACATTGGCGCCACGGCCTTGCGTCAGGAAATCGAAGGGCGGTTTGCAGCGCGTGGCGATGAGGTGCGTGCAGGATGGGAAGACTTGAGCGCTGAGGTTCAGGCCCGCGCGCTGACCGACTGGATCGACGGGGGGCTGGCGGACCGATATCAGACCCGGTAAGCCTCTTACCTTGAGTTAGTATCGAACAGGAACCACGCAGCATGACCAAATGGACATTGATCACAGGTGCCTCCGAAGGCCTGGGCGTGGAGTTTGCGAGGATTGCCGCGCTCGAAGGCCGCAATCTGATCCTGACGGCACGGTCCAAGGATAAATTGTATTCACTTGCCGAGGAATTGGACAAACTTGGTGGTCAGGTGGTGGTGATCCCGGCGGACCTGAGTGATCTCACAGAAGTTGAGCGGTTGTGGGCGGAGGCCAGCAAAGACCGCGAGATAGATGTGCTGATCAACAACGCCGGGCTGGGCCGCAATGGCCCCTTTGCGCAAGACAGCGATAACGGGGCTGACTGGGCGCGCGAGCATGCCTCGATGGAAGTCAACATGACCGCCCTCACCCGGCTGATGAAATTGGCGATCCCGCATATGCAGAATGCGGGAGGCGGGCGCGTCCTGAACGTTGCCTCAACGGCGGGGTTCCTGCCGGGCCCGAACATGGCGGTTTATCACGCGACCAAGGCGTTTGTGCTGTTCCTGTCCGAGGCGGTTGCGTTTGAACTCCGCGGCTCCGGCGTGACGATTTCCGCGCTTTGCCCCGGCGCCACGCAGACCAACTTTTTCAATGAGGCCGACATGCACGGTATTCGCTTGCTGAAATTTGCGCCCCCCGCCCGTGCGGATAAAGTGGCGCAGATCGGCTGGGACGGCATGATGCGCGGCAAGGCGGTGATCGTGCCGGGGCTGATGAACAAGATATTCGCGTTTCTGCCCCGCATCTCACCGCGCTTCATGGTGGTTTGGGTGACAAGCATTTTTATGTCAAAAACCTGAAGCACTAAGGGAATAAAGGGATTCCCATAACGAATCATCTATGTCATAACCGTTTCACGCCCACCAAGAGGCGATTTGAGGCAGACCAGATGACCCGCACCGTACGCCCCGCTTTTGGCACATTG
>JBPOFE010000100.1:0-13320 GCA_051252035.1 Sulfitobacter sp. | reverse complement strand
TAATTAAAGCGCTGATTTCAACTGATCAATCAGATCGGTTTTTTCCCAGCTGAAACCGCCATCCGCCTCTGGCGCGCGGCCGAAATGCCCATAGGCCGCCGTGCGCTGATAGATTGGTTTGTTCAATTGCAGATGTTCACGAATGCCGCGCGGGGTAAGGCTCATTGACGCACGGATCGCTTTTTCGATATCGCCATCTCGTACATCGTCGCCAGTGCCGTGGGTGTCGCAATAGATCGACAGCGGCTCACTTACCCCAATGGCATAGCTCAATTGGATCGTGCACTTTTGCGCCAACCCGGCTGCAACCACGTTTTTTGCCAGATAGCGCGCCGCATAAGCCGCAGAACGGTCCACCTTTGTCGGATCCTTGCCGGAAAATGCGCCGCCGCCGTGTGGGGCCGCACCGCCGTAGGTATCCACAATGATCTTGCGCCCGGTCAGGCCCGCATCGCCATCGGGGCCACCAATCACAAAAATACCCGTGGGATTCACGTGCCATTTGGTGTCCGCGTCAATCCAGCCTTCGGGCAGCACTTCGCGGATGTAGGGCTCAACAATATCGCGAATGTCGGCGCTGGTCTGGGATTCCTCAGAATGCTGCGTCGACAAAACAATCGACGACACGCCCACAGGTTTGCCGCCTTCATACCGCACGGAAAGCTGGCTTTTAGCATCCGGGCGCAAGGTCGGCTCGGTGCCATCTTTGCGCACTTCGGCCAAACGGCGCAGGATTGCATGGGCGTAGTGAATAGGCGCCGGCATCAACTCAGGCGTTTCATCGGTGGCAAAGCCAAACATGATACCCTGATCACCCGCGCCCTCGTCCTTGTTGCCGGACGCATCAACGCCTTGGGCGATATGTGCGGATTGTTCGTGCAACAGGTTGGTAATCTCGCAGGTCGCATGGTGAAACTTGTCCTGCTCATAGCCGATGTCTTTGATACAAGAGCGCGTAATATCTTCGATGCGGCCCATATAATCTTTGAGCTTGTCCTGATCGGCCAACCCCACTTCGCCGCCAATCACCACACGATTGGTGGTTGCAAAGGTTTCGGCAGCCACCCGCGCTTCGGGTTCTTCGGCAAGAAACGCGTCAAGAACGGCATCTGAAATACGGTCACAGACTTTATCAGGGTGACCCTCGGACACGGATTCCGAGGTAAAAGTATAATTTTGGCGGGACATATCTTGCTCCAATTAAAAATCCTGTGCCACGTCAGGAAGCCGTTGTGACACGTTTCATAGGGCTTAGTCCGCGCCCCTCCGAGGGTCAATCCTATTCCACCTCAGGCCTCCTAGCCCGGCAGCACAGAGCCCAATTAGCAACAGGAGGCCAAGCGGAAGGTCGCCTGTGCGGCTGTAGAGTGTCGGTGGCAGCGGCGCGGGCAGAGGTGCATCCACAAACCCCGCCGCATTCAGCGGTAGCGATGCGGTGATGCGGCCGTAGGGATCAATCATCGCGGAAATACCGGTGTTGGCGGCGCGCGCCATCGGCAGACCCTGTTCGATGGCCCGCATCCGCGCTTGCGCCAAATGCTGTCTTGGCCCCGCTGCTTTGCCAAACCACGCGTCATTGGTGATCTGGATCAGAAAAGCAGGCCGGGTGGGGGCGGCGTTCACATCATGGGCAAAGACGGCCTCATAACAAATGAGCGGCAATGCAGTGCCAAGTGCGCCAAAATCCAGCAGTTGCGCGCCGGGACCGGCGGAATATCCATCGCCCTCGCGCGCGGCCAGTCCATGAATACCGAATTGCGCCAGCGTATCGCCAAACGGCATGTATTCACCAAAGGGCACAAGGTGATGTTTGTCATAGGTTTGTGCGACCTCGCCGCCCGGCCCCAGCACGACCAGCGAATTGTAGAACCGTGATGGCCCGCGCCGCTGCACGCCCAAGACCACGGGCGCACGCGCCGCAATTGAAATTTCGGTCAACGCGGAGCCTGCCAGATCAAGCGCCCAAGGGATCGCGGTTTCGGACCAGACCACCAGATCAGGCGCATTACCGCCGTCCTTGGGCGGTGCGGCGGACAGGGCCAATTGGCGGTCATAGAACACCGGAATTTTTTCGGGGTCCCATTTCTCGCGTTGCGGCGCGTTGGGTTGGATCAGGCGAATGGTGTGATCGGTAAGTGGGATCGGATCGCTTATGGGGGGCAAGATCAAAACCGCCACCGTGCCGATAAACACGGTATTTTGGAGCATGCGTAGCCTTGCCGTTGCTGCGCGAGTTCCGAACAGAACAGCGACAGACACCAACCATACCGTCAACGCGTATGGCCCAACCCACGCCAGCGCCTGACCGGATAGGGTTCCGACCACGATCTGGCTGGGCATTGCCCAGGGGAACCCGGTGAAAATATAGGCGCGGATCAATTCAGCGGCGGGCCAGCACAGGATCAAGGGCCAAGCGCGCGCAGGTGACAGCTTGCGCGCACCCCAAAACGCGGCACCCCAAAAGATCGCCAATCCAGCAGACAGAAACACCAGCGCAAAGGGCGCCATCCAACCATGCCGCGCCACATCAACCATAAAGGGCGAGACGATCCATTGCAGCGCATGCATGAAATAGCCGGTGCCAAAGGCCCAGCCGACCCAAGCGGCACGGCGCGGTGTCGGTGCCTGATTGAACAGATAAACTGCGCCAATCATCGCGGCCAGCATCAGCAGTGGCAGATCATAGGGGGCCTGACCAAAGGCGGCGATGGCCCCGATAAGCCCCGCCAGAAAAACCACCTGCCAACCAGCCAAGCGGTTGATCACCCGTTGGCCCCGGTCGTGCGCACACGCAAGCGTTTGATGCGGCGCGGATCAGCGTCGATCACTTCGAATTCCGGGCCATCGGGGTGCAAGACCACTTCGCCACGCGCAGGCACGCGACCTGACAGCATCACGACCAATCCGCCCAAGGTGTCGATTTCTTCTTCATCAACCGCATCATGATCGGTCAGCGAATGTCCAATCTCAGCCTCAAAATCTTCCAATGGGGTTTTGGCAAGCACAAGATAGGTGCCGGGTTTTTCGACGGTCCAATACTTACCTTCGTCAACGTCATGTTCATCTTCGATTTCACCAATGACCTGTTCGATCAGATCCTCAATCGTAACCAAGCCGTCCACGCCGCCGTATTCATCAATCACCAATGCCATGTGGCGCCGTTCAGCCTGCATCTTGGTCAGCAGCACACCGATGGTCATGCTGGGGGGCACAAACACCAGAGGACGCAGCATCGCCTTGAGGTCAAAATTCTTGGTCTTGCCGTTGAAGCCATGGGTCAGGGCAAGGTCCTTGAGATGCGCCATGCCGACGGGCGTATCGAGGGTGCCATCAAACACAGGCAAACGGGTCAGCCCGCTTTCCTTGAACACCTTCACCAGTTCGTCCATCGTTGAGGTGATCGGCACCGCCGTGATATCGGCCTTGGGAATTGCCACATCATCCACGCGCATCCGGCGCAGGTTCATCATGCCATGCGTCGTCACGCGGTCCGGTTGGATCGGTGTGACATCTACGGATGCATCACTGTCTGTGGGGCTAAGCGCCTCGATCACACGGCTGAAAAACCCGCCCGTGCGTGCGCTGTTGTCATCCTGGTTGTCCAGGTCTTCATCCGGGAGCGCGCGTTGCGCCGCGTCAGATGGTCCGTCGGTATCGCCCATTGGGTCCTGTCTATGTGTTTCACCGGCGATTAGGGTGCCGATGGTTCTCTATATGGGTCATCATGACCCAGTTTGCCAAGTATACCTGCCTCAAGCTGTTCCATCAGCGTGGCGTCTGGGTCACGGATATGGTCGTACCCCAGAAGATGCAGCACGCCGTGAATGATCAGATGTGTGACATGCGCCTCGATTGATTTGCCCGCCGCTGCGGCCTCGGCCTTGCAGGTGTCAAAGCTGATCGCGATGTCGCCCAGTTCAATCATCCCGTCAAGGCCGGGTTTTGGGGTTTGCGGATTGTCGCCAGCGGTTGCTGCGCCACGTTCCTCGGTCGGCCAGCTCAGGACATTGGTCGGTGTGGGTTTGCCACGAAAATCTGCGTTCAGGTCGGCGATACGGGTGTCGTCGCAGGCCAGAATGGTGATTTCGGTCTGATTGGGGTCAAGGTTATGGGCCGCAAGCGTGGCTTGGACAGCGGTTTGGGCCAGCGTGGCGATATCAGTGCTTTGCCAGCGGTTGTCTTCAATCACAATATCAAGCGTTTCCATCAAGAATGCCCCCGAAACAGGCCGCTTGATTGCCCCCCGTGAGATCTAACGCCAAAAAGAAATGGGAGGCGCACTTCACGTGAGGCCCGTGTCCGCTTCATAGGCTTCGATAATAGCGGCAACCAAGGGATGACGCACCACGTCCTTGGAGGTGAAGTAATTAAAGCTGATTTTGGGGATGGTAGCCAAGAGCCGTTCGGCATCCGCCAGACCAGAAGCGGTGCCACGCGGCAAATCAACTTGCGTGCGGTCGCCAGTGATCACCATTCGGGAGTTTTTGCCCAACCGGGTCAGAAACATTTTCATCTGCATCGAGGTCGCGTTCTGTGCTTCGTCCAGCACGACATAGGCGTTGGACAAGGTGCGGCCACGCATAAAGGCCAACGGCGCGATTTCGATACGTTTTTCTTCGAGAAGTTTCGCCAGTTGCTTGCCCGGCAAAAAGTCATTCAGCGCGTCATAAAGCGGCTGCATATAGGGATCGACCTTGTCTTTCATATCGCCAGGCAAATAGCCGAGCTTTTCGCCCGCCTCGACCGCCGGACGCGACAGAATGATCTTATCGACATGGCCACCGATGAACATGCTGACGCCCACGGCGACGGCCAAATAGGTTTTACCGGTGCCCGCCGGACCAATCCCAAAGGCCAGTTCATTGTCAAACAGCGATTGCACATAGGCTTTTTGCGCCTCAGTGCGTGGTTCTACACGTTTCTTGCGGGTCTGGATTTCAATGCCGCCGGGGATTTTCATCTCAAGCTGATCGCCGTCACGCACGCCTGTGCCCGCATCGGAATTGCCCATGCGCAGCAGGCTTTCAACTTCGGCCTGCTCGACCGAACGGCCACCTTCGAGGCGCGCGTAAAGTGTATTGACCACACCCGCCGCCTGCGCGCTCGCATCTGGATCACCCAGAATGGACAGGTGATTACCACGCCGGATGATCTGCACCTCGAGCGCCTTTTCAATGGCCGCAAGATGTGCGTCATAGGCACCGCACAGATCAATCAACAGTCGGTTGTCAGGGAATTCCAGCACCTGTTCTGCGGTGGTGTTTGGTGCTGTGATCATGTCAGTTGAAGGCAATGCAGGCTCCTAAGATACGTCAGACTTCAGATAGGCAGTTATGGTGGATTTTCACCCCATGGCAGGCAAAAAGGCCGGAGCGCATCACGCCCCGGCCCCGTTCATGTGGATGCGATTGCGCAAAATCAGTTCGGGTCCGGGATATTGGAGCCACCTTTGAAATCACCAACAGTCTGGTTCGGTGGCGCTACGCCAGAGCAGACAGGTTTGCCCTTTTTGTCCAGACGAGCGGACAGATATCCCTCAACACCATCATCGATGATCCAATGGTCACAGCCGTTTGGATCGACCCAAATACCCGCCTGAAGCTGGCTCAGGTGTTTTTTGTCAATGCCGCCGTCATAGGATTTGTCCGAGGTATATCCGCCACCTATGCCTTCGTAGTCGCCACAGGCGGCAAGACCAAAGGCACAAGCGGTGACCACGAGAATTTTTGTTTTAATCACTTTATGTTCCCTCAGCGAATGCAGATGATTTCGACACGGCGGTTTTTGGCCATACCGCTGGCAGTATTGTTTGACGCCGCGGGTTGGCGTTCGCCGTATCCGCGCACATCTGCAACCCTCGCGCCGGCTGATGCGGCGATTGCCGCAACGGCATTGGCGCGGTTATAGGACAGGCGCATATTGTATGCGTCTGACGCGCGGCTGTCGGTGTGTCCGGTGATGATGTAGGAAACTGCATCGGAGCTTTTGAAAAACTCGGTCAAACGCGCCCTGCCCTGACGGTGAATACGGTAGCTGTTGGTGGCAAAGAACTGATCGGAGTTCATCACACCGCAGATATTACCGCGCCGACAGACCGGGATACCCTGACGCGTCACATGCGGCGTCATATACCCTTCGGCACCGTCGTCCATCACCCAATGTTCGCAGCCATCAGGATCAACCCAGATGGTCGGGACATAAACCCCCTTGTCACGGCCCTCTTGTGATTTGGTTTGCGCATCGGCAGTGGACATCTGAAGCACCAGCGCCGCAACAAATGCGATACCCGCCATCACGCGGATCGCCTTGGAGAGTGTGTTTAACACAACATTTTCCTCATTATGTTCCCCCACAGAAGAGCCGCATCTGTCTCAAGTATGACACCGCCCCGCATTGACCATAGGTTATGGAAATTTTCGGGGTGTGTGAAGCGTTGTTATCAACATTTTGTGCCTAAATGCGCCGCGATAACAAGGAAAGGGGCGAAACGGCGGGAAATGGCCGTTGGGTTTTTAAAGGAACGGCTGGGTTTTTGAGCGTCGTAAAGCCAGAGATTTTTGAGGTTGGCCGATTCTCACCTCTGCGGTGGATGTCTGCTTGGACCCCAAACTATCCTATCCCAATCTTTGCCTGTAACTTAAGAAGTTGACGCTCCTCATACGGAAAGCCGGGAAATAAATCATTTGAATTGGTCAATTCTTATGTACAGTTCAAAAACTGGTCAGGAGACAATTCATGAGACCTTCCGTTTTCAACCTAGCCCTCTTAGGTTTTTTGGCCTCGAGTCCGGCTTTTGCCGAAGAGCGTATTGAAATCAACAATATCTACCCGCTTAATCGGGAGTTCTTTCAGCTGTCAGACGGTATCTACTTTATGCAGGATCACCGAGGTTACTTTGAAGTTGTCCAAGGCCCGATAGATGAAGGCCCAGCGCGTTGTGTTGGAGGTGGCTTTGGTTCGCAGGGTGGCGAAAATTCGATACAAGGCGTCTGTGTGTTCGGAGAGGCCGAAGACACCTTCACCATGCGTTGGAAAGCGGGCGAGCGAGGCGAAGCAAATACTTGGACAATTGTCGCCGGTACAGGAAAGTTTGACGGAATGACAGGCGAAGGGATCGCGACCATAGGCGTCGAGATCATGTATAAAGCAATGCCATTGATGCAGACGCACATTACGGGGACGGTCGACATTCCAAAGAACTAGAAAAGGTGTTTGCTTCCTGTCTCGTAGAACGCAAACAAGCCTCCCCTAAATCTCCTGCGCCCTTAGCGAATTTGTCTTGGCCTCTACAACCTTGACCTTCACCACATCACCGATCTGCGCCGTTGCGTCTTCGATATGTACCGCGTGCAGGTATTCGGATTTGCCCACGACCTGTCCCGCCTCGCGGCCCTGCTTTTCGACCAGCACAGACACCTCACGCCCGACCATGCTTTGTTGAATTTCGCGCTGGTGCTGGGTGATCAGGGATTGCAGGCGTTGCAGGCGTTCGTCGGCCACATCGGCGTCCACTAGGGGGCGTTCGGCCGCAGGCGTGCCGGGGCGGGTCGAGTATTTGAAGGAATAGGCATAGCCATAGCGGACCTCGCGGACCAGCTCCATCGTGGCCTCGAAATCGGCGTCGGTTTCTTCGGGGAAGCCAACGATGAAATCACCGGACATCAGGATATCGGGGCGCACCGCGCGGATGCGGTCGAGCAGTTTCAGATAGCTTTCGGCGGTATGGCTGCGGTTCATACGCTTAAGGATACGGTCAGACCCGGACTGCACAGGCAGATGCAGATAAGGCATCAGTTTTTCGACCTCACCGTGGGCATTGATCAGGTCATCGTCCATGTCGTTGGGGTGGCTGGTGGTATAGCGGATGCGTTCCAACCCGTCGATTTTGTCCAACTCACGAATGAGATCCGCCAGCGTCATGTCGCCGTTTGGCCCGGCGCCGTGGTAGGCGTTGACGTTCTGCCCCAACAGCGTGACCTCGCGCACGCCGCGATCTACAAGCGCGCGGGTTTCTTCGAGCAATTGCATCGCCGGGCGGCTGACCTCGGCCCCGCGGGTGTAGGGCACCACGCAAAAGGCACAGAATTTATCACAGCCTTCCTGCACGGTCAGGAACGCAGCAGGCGCACGTTTTGCCGACCCGCGTGATTTAAGCTGAGTAAATTTATCTTCTTCGGGGAAGTCGGTGTCGAGAGCGCTTTGACCCGACCGCACTTTCGCTTCCATCTCGCTCAGGCGGTGATAGCTTTGCGGACCGACCACCAGATCAACGGCGGGCTGGCGGCGCATAATCTCGGCACCTTCAGCCTGCGCCACGCACCCGGCAACACCGATCTTCAGGTCCGGGTTCAACGCCTTGAGCGGTTTCAAGCGACCCAGTTCAGAATAAACCTTTTCCGCTGCCTTTTCGCGGATGTGACAGGTGTTGAGCAAAATCATATCCGCATCATCGGCGGTTTTGGTCTCAACATAGCCTTGCCCGCTGAGGCTTTCGGCCATGCGTTCGCTGTCATAGACATTCATCTGGCAGCCATAGGTTTTGATGAACAGCTTTTTAGGAGATGTCATGGCATGTTTCCGGTGCTTAAAGGCAGATTTTGCCGTCTAACAGTGTGAGGAGCGGCTTGCAATGCACGTCGATTTAACCGATTCTGTGCCCCACCACCACCAAGTGAGGGCATATGCGCTATAGCAATCTGGACATGATGATCAAAGCAGAGGGCATGGCCCTGTCCAATGGTCCGATTGCCATCATCATGATCGAAGACGATGTCGAGATTGATACCTGCCTGCGCCACCATTTGCAGGCGGGGTTTAAGACGGTGATTGCGCTGATGCCGGATGTGTTTGACCTGCCCCGTGATCTGAGTGAAAGCGTGATCCGTGTGGATTATAACATGTCCGCCGAGGGCGCGATGGAGACCGCCGTTAATACGGTGATCAATGCGGCGACGGGGCAATGGTTGTACTATTGTTTTAATGCCGAATACTTGTTTTTCCCATTTTGCGAGACCCGCAGCGTTGTTGAAATGCTGGGTTTTCACACCGAAGAACGTCGTAGTGCAATGTTGGGCTATGTGGTTGACCTGTATGCCGCTGATCTAAATCAGCACCCCAATGCAGTATCGCTGGATGAGGCACATTTAGACCGATCAGGTTATTACGCCTTGGCGCGTGCGGATGCGACCAAGGATGGTGATCCAAAAGAACGCCAGTTGGATTTCTTTGGCGGACTGCGCTGGCGCTATGAAGAGCATGTGCCCGCAAATCGGCGCAAGATTGACCGCATCCCGTTGTTTCGGGCGAAAAAGGGATTGCGACTGCGTTGGGACCACACGTTCAATGACGAAGAATACAACACCTTTGCCTGCCCGTGGCACCACAACATCACCGCTTCCATTTGTTCGTTCCGCACGGCCAAAGCGCTCAAGAGCAATCCGGGCAGCACCTTTGATATTGCAACCTTCAAGTGGCACAACTCCGCCCCCTTTGAATGGCACTCTCGGCAACTGCTGGATCTTGGCCTGATGGAACCGGGGCAATGGTTCTGAACCCGAATAGCGATCATTCACCTTTAGGGTTGACTGATAGCTTTAACAGAGTTATTCACCCATATGGTTGAACAAGAAGGGCCTGATCGACTTACCGAAATTTTGAAAGCCGCCAGTGACCCGACACGGCGCGAAGTACTGACCATTCTGGTCCAGCATGGCGTCATGCGGGTTACTGATTTGGCAGGATATTTTGACATCAGTCTGAATTCTGTATCGAAGCACATCAAAGTGTTGGAAAAGGCCGGGCTTGTCAGCCGCAAAACGTCTTGGCGCGAACATCTGATCGAAGCAAATCTGGAACCCATTTCGGAAATTGACCAATGGTTCAGCCAGTTAAGATTGGTCTGGGATGTTCGGCTTGAGGCACTGGATGAACTGATGACAAAGGACCCAAGTGATGACTGATCTGACACTCACCACATCGCGAAAAATCGCAGCCCCCGCCCAGAAAGTTTTCGATGCGTGGCTTGACCCTGCGATGATAGCGAAATTCATGATCCCCGCCCCCGGCATGGGGACACCTGATGTCAAAAACGACCCGGTCGAAGGCGGGCGTTTTGAAATCATTATGAAAGCGGGTGATGACGACATCCCCCATGCAGGAACCTATACAAAAATCTCAAAATACTCCCAGCTGATCTTTACGTGGGAAAGCCCATTTTCTGTTGATGGTTCAACCGTGACTCTGGATTTTGAAGATGTCGCAGACGGTACAAACGTAACCCTCACCCATGTCAAATTCCCGGATGCAGAAAGCCGTGACAATCATGCGGCGGGCTGGGGCGCCATCTTGGAAAAACTTGCGGTGGCTACCGCTTAATCGAAAGGAACTGAGATGGAATTTGCGAATGTAAACTGGCTTGCGGTGATTGTGGGGGCGGTTGTTGGCTTTCTGGTCGGATGGCTTTTCTATTCCCCGATTTTGTTTGGCAAAAGATGGGCCGAAGGCTCCGGTGTGAAATTAAACACAGCCGACAAAATGCCGGCGCAGGCCATGATCACACAGTTTTTGGCACTTTTCGCGTTGAGTATTGTGGTCGGGGTAACAGCAACCGCAAACGCACTGATTACCGCAATCCTCGCCATTCTAGCCGCAGCGCTGTTTGTGGCGTCAAACGGTGGGTTTTGTAAGAAATCCGGATATGCGATTGCAGTGGACTTCGGATATATCTGCGTTGCTGGTGTGATCATGATTGTCGCACAGGGGCTCTTTTAGATCGGGCTGCTGGCATGCGGGTGGCGTTTCCACCCTCCTATCTGCCACTCAAGCTGGCACGACCGCTAAGGAAGGTATTTGTTGCCGTCGATATCCAATAATTCTGCGTCGCTCTGGCGGTTAGTTCATCTGTAATCATCGGAAGGATGAACTTAGGTCACGCGTTTGACGGGAGCACTAATCCAGCGCTTATCGTTTGGGCTTTAAACCGCACTGCGGGGTAGGAACACATCCGCAAACACAAATCGCAGCCAGTCGATTGTGGCCAGCAACCTTTGGGTCTGGATTGTATCGGGGCTGACATGAATGCGCAGGGTGCGAAAGAATTCGGGTGGCCCCGGTGTCACCCGCACCAAATCAGCGTCATTTTCGGCCAAGCACATCGGCAAGAGCGCTTTGCCGATGCCAGCACGCACCGCGCCGAGCAACACATCCGCATCCGTCGCCGTCAGCCGCAATTGTCCGCCCGGTGCTTCCAGCTCGCTGGTTGCCTCCGCGATGCCGGGGCGATCAATGGCCTCGTCATAGAACCGAACCCATGTGTTATGTGCGTGTTCAGCGCCGCGCCGCATGTAAACCGCATAAGGCACCGCACCCAGTTTTATTGATATCTCCTCGGCGCGGGGTTCTGCCTCGAACCACAGCGAGATTGTTGCGTCGCCGCGGGGGCGCGTACCGGGGGCGCTTGCCACCATCCGAAAATCCAACTTTGGATGCAGCGCCAGAAAGTCGGCCATCGCCGTATTGGTCAGCGCCCTCAAGGTCCACGGGTTGCCGACAAAACGCACAGTTCCCATCACCTCTTTGCCCGTGCTGGCCACCGTATCAATCAGAGCGTTACAGGCACCCTCAATTTCAATGGCCCGGCGTATTGCAAGTTCCCCCGCTTCGGTCGGTGCAAAACCGGCTTTGGACCGCACAAACAGGATTGTCCCCAGTTCTGCCTCTAACGCCGATAACTTGCGCCCCGCCGTCGATTGATCAACGTCCAGCGTGCGCGCCGAGCGGGTCAGAGAGCCATCGCGGCTGATTGCCAGCAGTACTTTCAGATTATCCCAGTTCACCCCTGCGCCTCCACAATCATGCAAATTTGCATAATACTAGTGCAGTTATGGGCCTTCCGTCCAGATAAAGTCCTGATGTACTATCACAGATAGTGTGTTTGCCGGTCACGCAATCCATGTTAGCATGTACAGAGGATGGAGCCATATAGCGATGGTCAAACCTAAATTTATAAAGCCGTTTCTTTTCAAAATCTGTTCATGTTTACCCGAGAAAACCAGCCCCTCATACGCATCCACCGACACACCAAGTTCTTGCAAATTTACCACCTGAAATCTGGAGACCAAATCAATGAAGTCTATTACCAAGCCCCTCGTGGCGATCGGCATTCTGGCGACGCTTGCTGCATGCGCTGCACCAGACGAACCGCGGGTGATTTATGCCCAGCCGACATATGATAAATATGGCAATGCTGAATGCGCCGAACCGGGAACAACCGGCACGTCGAGCACTGGGGCACAATTGCCACCCTGCGTCCCGGACGACTGTGAAGAGAATGCCACGGCTGGAACTGCCAGCGTGCCCTGTATCCCCGTCCCTCAGACCCGCGGTGAGACACCGCAACAACCGCGCAGAAATGCGGCAGGTCAGCTGATCTAGACGTGAAGCAATAAAGTGGCTCCGCTCAATGCGCGGGGCCACTCACATTTCCAGGCTGCCATGATCGTATCAGAGGCCTGAGGCGGTTTCCCTCAGCGCTGCCAAATCACCGGAAACCAATCCTCACGCAAGCGCTGGCCCTGCTGCATGTCATGCCCCGGAAACGGCGGTGATGTGGGGCCGGGCCGTTGTGTATAACGTGCATCATCACCCACCAACCGCAGCGAGAAGGCCCGGCGGCGTGTACCGCCCTTATTGCCGCGCGCGCCATGTAAGGTGCCATAGTTGAACGCCACCGCATCACCCGGTTCCATTTCCCACTCGCGAATGTCCATGGCTTCGGCATCCGGGTCAGGCACAGGCATATAGGGTGCGGGATCAAAAAACGCATCGCCCTTGGCCCAGCGCGTTGGCAGCACTGGTTTTTCCCAACGGTGCGATCCGGCCACACAGCGCAAGGACGCTTGGGTCACTGGATCAAGCGGCGACCAGAAACTGATGGTTTGTGCCCCTTCGACAAAATAATACGGCGCATCCTGATGCCACGGCGTTGCCATTGATGTGCCGGGTTCCTTGACGAGCACATGGTCATGGAACAATTGCACGCTATCGCTTTGCATCAGATCGGCAGCAACTTCGGCCGCAGCTGACGTTTTGATCACCTGTTCAAATTCGGGAATACGCTGCCAGTTGCAATAATCATCAAAGAAGCGCCCGGTTTCCCCCGCCTTGTCATTGTTTGACGCATAGGGACCCGGTTCGGCCATGTTGCGATCGACGCCTGCGCGCAATGTCTCAACATGGTCGGCAAATAGCCCTTTGACCAGCACAACGCCATCGCGTTGGTAGGTCTCAATAAGGTCTTGAGTGATCAGGGGATGGGTCATG
>JBPOFE010000010.1:0-37825 GCA_051252035.1 Sulfitobacter sp. | reverse complement strand
TCCAGCTTTTTCTGGCTGCACCCGATCTGTTTAGCGATTTTCCCAACTGCAAGCGGCTTTTCCAAATGCGCCTGCATTTGAGTTACAGCGCTATTCACCAACCGCCCCCTGGCAACCCCTGATGCCCCACGCATTGGTGCCTCGCGGGCCATGAACAATTGCTCAACCTCCAGCGCCAGCGCCTTGCCATGATCCGATGCAATCAGGTGCAGGATCAGGTCAAAGGCTGCCATCGCACCCGAACAAGTGATCCTGTTGCGATCAATCACGAACCTTTCGCGCACGGCATCCACCTCGGGAAATGCTTCTGCAAATGCCGTCAGCACCTCCCAGTGAATGGTGGCGCGGGATCCAGTGAGTAACCCCGCTTTGGCCAACAACCAACTTCCGGTATCCAGACCCGCCACATCGGCAAACCGCCGCGCCGCAGCCCGCAAACCGCGCACAATCGTTGACGTCGCTAAATCCTGATAACCATAGGACGGCATGACCAAAAGCAAATCACCCGTCGCGCCTTCCAACCGCCCATGTGGCACAATCTTTAACCCGCTTGAGCTTTCGGCATGGGCGCCACTCATCGTCAGATAGCGCCACTCGTAATGTTGATTATGGCCCAACATATTTGCCGCTCTAAGCGGTTCAACTGCATTCGCCAGACAGTGATTGGAAAACCCGTCAAACAGGACAACACCGACTTGAACGGGTTTGGTGGATGATTTTTTCCAACTTGGCATAGTTTTATCTAATCCTGCACAGTGTTCCGCGGCAAGCTGCATAATGCTGAAATGAACGCCACAAGGGGGATTGCCCATGCATTTTGGATTATCTGAAGAACAAGAAATGATCGTTTCGACCGTGCGTAGCTTTGTCGAAAACGAGATTTACCCGCATGAGGCAGAGGTAGAGCGCACCGGCGAAGTGCCGCCAGAGGTAGCGCAGGCGATCAAGCAAAAGACCATTGATCTGGGCTTTTATGCCTGCAACTTTCCCGAGGAAGTCGGTGGTGCGGGCCTAAACCACCTTGAATTCGCGCTGGTGGAGCGTGAGTTGGGGCGCGGATCCATGGCGCTCAATCACTTCTTTGGACGCCCGCAAAATATCCTAATGGCGTGCAATGATGAACAACGCGATCGTTATTTGCTGCCTGCCGTGCGCGGCGAACGAACGGATGCGCTGGCGATGACAGAACCGGGGGCCGGGTCGGATGTGCGCGGCATGAAGTGCAGCGCGCGGCGTGACGGAGGTGATTGGGTGCTGAACGGAACCAAGCACTTTATTTCTGGCGCGGATCATGCCGATTTTATCATCGTCTTCGTGGCAACAGGCGAGGACGACACACCGCGTGGCCCGAAAAAGCGCATCACCACATTCCTAGTCGATCGGGGCACACCGGGGTTCACAATTCGTGATGGATATAAATCGGTCAGCCACCGTGGCTACAAAAACATGATCCTCGAATTTGACGATTGCCGCCTGCCCGATGCACAGGTCTTGGGCGAAGTCGATGGCGGTTTTGCCGTGATGAACGAATGGCTTTATGCCACGCGGATCACCGTCGCCACCATGGCTGTTGGCCGCGCACGGCGCTGTTTTGATATGGCGCTTTCGTACTCGGCGGAACGTGAACAATTCGGCCAGCCCATCGGCAAGTTCCAAGGCGTCAGCTTTCAACTCGCGGATATGATCACCGAAATCGACGCCGCCGATTGGCTGACGCTGGCCGCCGCGTGGCGTTTGGATCAAGGACTGCCTGCCAACCGTGAAATTGCCTCGGCCAAACTTTATGCCTCTGAAATGCTCGCGCGGGTCACGGATGCGACATTACAGATTTATGGTGGCATGGGCTTGATGGACGATTTCCCGATTGAACGGTTCTGGCGCGACGCACGGGTTGAACGCATCTGGGACGGCACATCGGAAATTCAACGCCATATCATTTCGCGCGACTTGTTGCGCCCGCTAGGCGCATGAAACGTGATTTAAATCGGCTTTTACGCCCGCAAACCATCGCCGTGATCGGTGGCGGTGCCTGGTGTCGGCAAGTGGTCGAGCAATGTCGCAAGATGGGGTTTCAGGGTGCAGTCTGGCCCGTTCATCCTTCAGCGGCAGAGATTGCTGGCGCGCCCGCATATCGCAACGTGACTGATCTGCCCAGCGCGCCCGATGCCTGTTTTATCGGGGTAAACCGGGATGCGGCCATCGACATTGTGCGCGCGCTATCCCAGATGCGCGCGGGCGGTGCCGTTTGTTTTGCCTCTGGATTTCTTGAGGCGGTGGCAGAGGACAGCACAGGTGCCGATCTTCAGGTGCAGCTTTTAACCGCCGCGGGCGATATGCCAATTCTTGGCCCCAACTGCTATGGGTTTATTAATTATCTTGATGGCGCGCTACTATGGCCCGATCAACATGGTGGCAAACGGGTGGATCATGGCGTCGCTTTGGTCACCCAAAGTTCAAACATCGCAATCAATCTGACGATGCAACAGCGCGGATTGCCGCTGGCCTATGTCGTGACCGCGGGCAATCAGGCCCAATCGGGTATCTCCGAGATTGGCCATGCGTTGCTGGATGACCCCCGTGTCACGGCGCTCGGTCTGCACATTGAGGGTTTTGGTGATTTGCGCGCTTTTGAAGCACTGGCAACGCATGCACGTACTTTAGGCAAACCCATCGTAGCGATCAAAGTTGGGCGTTCGCTTCAGGCCCGCGCGGCGACCATATCACACACTGCCTCCTTGGCCGGAGAAGACGCTGGTGCAGAGGCTTTGCTGACCCGGCTCGGTATCGCCCGCGTTGCAGACATTCCTTCGTTTATCGAGACACTCAAATTGCTGCATATCGCCGGGCCGCTTCCCCAAAACACCGTGGCGACGATCAGTTGTTCCGGCGGCGAGGCGAGCCTTGCTGCGGATACGGGTCATGAAATTGGCATCCAATTTCCACCCCTGAACGAACGCCAGAAAACCAATCTGCGTGCAGCCCTTGGCCCACGCGTCGCACTGGCCAATCCGTTGGATTATCACACCTATATCTGGCGTGACGTTCCCGCCATGACCCGCGCCTTTGCCGCGATGGCAGACCCGAGCCTTGCAATGACCATTCTAATCGTTGATTTCCCGCGCCCAGACCGATGTTCACCTGAAGATTGGGATTGTGTGATCGAGGCCGCCATCGGTGCCAAAGAGCAAACGGATACGCATTACGGCATGGCGGCAACCCTACCTGAATTGATGCCCGAGCATGTGGCAGAGAAATTGATCGCAGCGGGGATTGTCCCGTTCTGCGGATTGACCGAGGCACTCACAGCTTGTGCGGCCTCGGTGATCGGATCGCAGGCAAATGACGATCCGGTTCTACTGCCCAGCCCCTATGGTACGCCAATATTGATTCCAGAGGCCGATGCGAAACAGAGACTTGCGGCATATGGTCTGCGCACGCCACTTTCGCAACGCTGTGCCTCTGAGCTTGAGGTGGCAGATGCCGCAACGCGCATTGGCTTTCCAGTAGCCCTCAAAGGCGAGGGCATCGCGCATAAGACCGAAGCGGGTGCTGTGCGTTTGAACATCACGACAGCACAAGAAGCGCAGGACGCAGTGGCGAATATGAACGCAGCCAGCTTTCTGGTGGAAGAGATGATTACCGGAACAATAGCTGAGCTTTTGATTGGCGTGGTACGCGACCCGGCACATGGGTTTGTGTTGACCATCGCGGCGGGTGGGACGTTGACCGAACTTCTGCAAGATTCCGTTTCGCTGCTGATCCCGGCCTCACGCGAAGCCATTGAACATGCTTTGATGGGGCTGAAAGTGAACGTATTGCTGAAAGGTTATCGCGGCGCGGCACCCGCCAACACCGATGCAATCTTACGTGCCATTCAGGCGATCCAAGACTATACACAAGCCAACGCAACCGGATTGGAAGAAATCGAAATCAATCCGCTGATCTGCACATCAACCGATGCGATTGCCGCCGATGCGCTGCTGCGTTGCACAAACTAAAAGGACCAAGACATGTCTGACAGCCCGATCAAAACCCGCCGCGAAGGTGCCATTTTGGAGGTCACGCTGGACCGACCCAAAGCCAACGCAATTGATCTGCATACCTCTCGTGAAATGGGTGACGTGTTCGCGAGCTTTCGCGATGATCCTGATTTGCGGGTAGCGATCATCACCGGTGGCGGCGACAAGTTTTTCTGCCCCGGCTGGGACCTGAAGGCCGCAGCGGATGGTGACGCCGTAGACGGCGATTATGGTGTTGGTGGCTTCGGTGGCTTGCAGGAACTGCGTGATCTCAACAAACCCGTGATTGCCGCCGTGAATGGCATAGCCTGCGGGGGCGGTTTGGAGCTTGCCTTAAGCGCCGACATGATCATCGCCGCCGATCACGCGACTTTTGCGCTGCCTGAAATTCGGTCTGGCACCGTTGCCGATGCAGCCTCGGTCAAACTGCCCAAGCGCATTCCCTATCATATCGCTATGGAATTGCTGCTGACGGGCCGTTGGTTTGACGTCAACGAGGCCAAGGGTTGGGGCTTGATCAATGAAATCCTGCCTTCAGATAAACTCATGGACCGCGCATGGGAACTCGCCCGCCTGCTCGCCTCTGGCCCACCGCTGGTCTATGCCGCGATCAAAGAAATCGTGCGCGATGCCGAGGATTCCAAATTCCAAGACAGCATGAACCGGATCACCAAACGACAGTTGCCAACGGTCGATGTTCTTTATGCCTCTGATGATCAGCTTGAAGGCGCACGTGCTTTTGCTGAAAAACGTGATCCTGTCTGGAAGGGCAAGTAACCCACCCTATCCCATCTTTGAATGTCGTCCCGGTGCGGCTTTGCGTTGCAGCTCCAGCATTTTTTCGCGGGCTTTTTCCGCTTCACGAAATGCTTGACCCGCGCCACTGACATATTGCTTGGCCCACATTTTATCATTCCGCGCACCATACCAAGCGGCCGCTTGATGGGTGAAATAGGGATTCGACATATGTGTCCGGCCCAGCGCAACCAGATCGGCGCGCCGGGTGTGCAGGATCGTATTGACCTGCGCCGCTTCGGTCACGGCCCCGACCGCCATGGTCGCCATACCCGTCAGGTTCCGCACCGCCTCGGCCAGATGCGCCTGAAACATGCGGCCATATGTCGGCTGCTGGTCCGGTACGGTTTGCCCTGCGGAAACATCAATCAGATCACATCCCGCCGCCTCAAACGCGTTTGCGATGGCGATGAGATCCTCTTCGCTCAACCCGCCATCCTTCCAATCTGTACCAGACACACGCACCGACATTGGCCGTTCTTTCGGCCAGACGGCACGCATCGCTTCAAACACTTCCAACGGATAGCGCAGGCGATTTTCAATCGACCCGCCATATTCATCCTCCCGCGTATTGGTCAGCGGTGACAGGAACGACGCCAGCAAATACCCGTGCGCACAATGCAATTCCAACATATCGAAACCAGCCCGTGCCACTCGTTTCGTTGCCTGTACAAAGTCCGCCTTGATCCGATCCATGTCGGCACGATCCATTGGCTTTGGCGTGCTGCTTTCGCCTTCAAACCATGGCTGCGCAGAGGCCGACACCAGCGGCCAGTTGCGCGCCTTGTCTACAATCGGGTGGTCCATCTTTTCCCAGCCCAACTGCGTCGAGCCTTTTCGTCCCGCATGACCAAGCTGCATCGCGACCTTGGCACCTGAATTGTCATGGATGAAATCAACGATATCTTTCCATCCGGCCTCGTGTTCATCCGTCCACATCCCCGGACAACCCTCGGTGATCCGCGCATCGGCGGAGGGGCAGGTCATTTCGATAAAGATCAAGCCCATACCCCCCATCGCATGGCTGGCGTAATGTACCTTGTGCCAATCGTTCGGGTTGCCATCTATGTCCGCTGAATATTGCGCCATCGGGGACATCACGACGCGGTTGTCCAGTTCCATATCGCGCAGTTTGAATTTGGCGAACATTGGCGTGGGACGTGTGTTTCGCAGGTCTTCGCCCGTGTCGCGCAGGTGCCGCACATACCATTCATCGTCGACCTTTTCGACAAACTCCGGGTCGCGCACGATCAGGTTGTCATAGGTGATCGACTTCGCCCGGCACATCACCACCATTGCAAACTGATAGGGGTCCATGTCCCATGACCGCGACATATGTTCAAACCATGCAAGCGACACGTCGGCGTTGTGCTGGGTAATCTGACACGGCGTGCGGCGCGCATCGTCATAGGTTTGAAATGCCTTTTGCACATCATCCTCGGCATGCGCGATCAACGCATCAGACAAAGCAATCGCACATTCCATCGCCAACTTGGTCCCTGACCCGATTGAAAAATGTGCGCTGGCCTTAGCGTCCCCCAGAATGACGATGTTATCGGTATACCAGTTTTCGCAGAACACGCGCGGAAACTGCCGCCAATGCGACCTGTTCAACAACAGCGGATGGCCCTGCAATTCTTCCGCGAAAATCTCGGCCAGTTTGGCTTTGCTATCCTCCTCGTCAGTTTCCTTAAACCCATGTGCTTTCCATGTGTCGTCATCCATCTCGAACACCCATGTCGAATGACCGGGTTCATATTGATAGCAATGTGCAACCATGGGGCCATGTTCAGTTTCACGGAAAAAATAGTTGAACTCACCCATTGGGCGCGTGGACCCCATCCAGCAAAAGCGGTTTTTACGCAGCGTGGTCGAAGGTTGGAACGCATCAGCATATTCACGACGCACGGCGGAATTCACTCCATCACAGGCCACAATCACATCGCTGTCGGCAAAGCGTGTTTTGATGTCAGACCCATCAACGCCAGCGCCAAAGTGCATCTCGACACCTTCCTCACGACATCGCTGCTGCAACAACCGCAAAAGAGTATGACGCGACAAACCACAAAACCCGTTACCTCCGGCACGCATTTCTTCGCCTTTGAAATGCACCGCGACATCATCCCAATGGGCAAATTCACCGCGCATCAATTCAAACAAACGTTTGTCACGGCTCAGAAATTCATCCAGTGTTTCATCCGAGAAAACCACACCAAAGCCAAAGGTATCATCGGCTTGGTTTTGCTCATAGACTTCGATCTGCCAGTGCGGTTTGGCCTTCTTGGTCAGCAGTGCCGTGTATAGCCCACCGGGGCCGCCGCCAATTGTGGTAATCTTCATTTCGTGAACTCCTGTCGTGAGTAACAAGTTGCTTAATATGTGTTATAGCACATATTAAGCATACGACTAGCTTTTTCTAGCAGACGGACTTAGGATGACGATATGAGCTTTTAGAGGATTGAAAATGCCTGCCGCACCGAAGACCCAGGATGATACAGCTGATCACTGGCTGGACAGTATTGATCCCCCAGAGTTTCAGATCGCGTTGGCGGGTCGACATATTCAGGAAATGATGAACGCAGTACTGCGCAGACACGGCCTGAAGCTGGTAGAATGGCGTATGCTTGATTGCCTCGCGGTACAGCAGAACCTGACCATTTTCGATCTGGCGGAACGGGCTGTGTTGGACCGCACCGTCGCCAGCCGTTTGGTCGATAAGCTGGCCGAACGTGGGTTGGTTGAAAAAGTTACGCTCAAGACGGATCGGCGTTTCGCACAGGTATCGCTGACTGAAAATGGTCGTGATCTTTTAAATCAGACCAACCCGGATGTGCATCACGCGCGCGCGCGATTGTTTACCGACATATCGCCGGACGAAGCGATACAGTTAACCCGCGCGCTGGAAAAACTCAGCATCAACGCAGCCCATAAACACCTGCGTTAGAACCTATTTCGCCGCTTCTTTTGCCTCATCTTCAGGCGGATCGGTGATCAGTTCCACATCTTCGATATCACTGCGTGTCGCTACTTTGGCGGCGCCATCCGCACCTGATTTGTCCTCAATTGCGCCCACGATGAGTGGCAGCATCTGCACACCACCGGGCATCGCGACCTCGGACATCGGCGGCGATGTCCACGCCAATGTGTCAAAACTCTTGCAGTTTTCGCAAATCGGTTTCCAATCCGCATGGATGTGATGGCAGTTATCGCAAATCCACTGCGGGCCACGCGACACAGTCAGCGCACGCGCCAACCATCCTTTGACGATTGTATCTGATGCGCCCTCACCCCGTTCGATCGCAGCCATCAAGGTGACAGACCGAGCCGTTGGGTCAGTTTCGACCAAATCACCCAATGCACGACGCGCTTCGGGGAAATCCTCGTTCGCGATGTGAAGTTCAGACAGCAACATTCGTGTTTCCGCATGATCCGGCTGTGCCTTGATTAACGCTCTAAACCGTTTGATGCGTTGTGGTGGTGTTTCATCCGGCGCGATTGCAGCATAGGCAGCGGCGAGATCGGGGTGCGGGTGAACGCTCCACGCCTTTTGTAATACGCGTGCGGCATATTTTGGCTTAGATTGCTCTACATAGCTATGCGCCGCCATTACCGCCGCTGGGATCAAATCAGGTGATAACCTGTTCGCCTCAATCGCAGCCTCGCGGGATTCAATGCTGTTGCCCTCTGCAATCACATCCTTGGCTTCGGACAACGCCAGCACCGCATCGCGCCGTTTGTGAACATCACGCGGCAAATGGCCGTTCTTCAACTTTGCACTCAACGTCTGACGTGCGCCGCTCCAGTCTTCTTTTGCGGCTTGAAGCTGCAACAGAACATCGCCCGTTTCTTCGTGCTTTGGCTTCAGCGCAAATGCTCGTTCGGCCAATTTAAGCGCGGTTTCCGTATCACCCGCGGCAAGTTTTTGTTTCATGATCCCGCGCACGCCGACAAACCGTGTTTGTTCGTCCTCGACCAGCTTGCGATAGGTTTCTTCGGCTTTCCGGCTGTCGCCCGCTAACTCTGCGGCCTGCGCAGTCAGCAAATTGGTCAAGGCAGGTTTATTCAGATACTTGTCCGCCTTTGCCGCCTTGGCCATGGCGACCCGTCCCTCACCACTGGCAAGCGCCATCAACCCCTCTGACAGTGCCTCGAAACCCTTTTTCTCACGGTTGCGGTCAAAATACCGCGATATCGCGGTTTCATCGCCGTTTAGGAATTTCCATGTCGCGAGCAGCAAAGAGATAATCTTGAGTAAGAGCCAAACGCCGATCAACAGCAAGATCACCGCAATAACAGATTCCAATGGACCGAAACTATATTCGGTGCCCAGAACAGTGACTTGAACGCCCCCTTGGCTTTCAAGCAGGAACCCAGCGCCCCACGCCATCAGCGCAACAACAGCGACAAACAGAACGATTTTAATCAATGACCATAGCATAAATAAAAGTTCCTTAGTTTGCCGTCAGGCGTTGTGACAAATCTTCGGCGGCAGCTTCCGCCGATTGCCTTGCGCGCGCATCGGCAAGCCAGTCTTCCATCGCGCTTTGCGAAATTTCGGGCAGGGTATCAATCTCTGCCAAGGCGTCAGTCAACCGTCCGTCCCGTACGGCGGCTTCGGCACGGGACAGCACCGCGTCGGGGTCTGTCCCCTCACGCGGGGCCACAGATCGTGCGCCCAACTGACGCTTCAAGAATCCACCAACACCACTGGCGGTCTCATCCGACCCATTTGCCCGTGCGGCGGAAAGAGCTGCGCGCGCGGCATCAGGAAACCGGGTTTGCAGATTGATCAGAGTGACCACACCATTTTCAGAAGTCTCTGACAGCGCGGCGGGTATGTCATTTAACCCGTTTGCCTGAAGATCGGCCAGCGCAGATGCGAAAGGTTTCCCGCCATTGATCGCCGCCGTAATCCGCGTCAGCGCGCCTTGCAATGTCGCATTGCGTGCGGCATCCGCCGTGGCTTCTTCAACGCTGAGGGCGTTATTAAGCAGGCCTTCAATTTCCGAACGCTGTTCCTCAACCGACGCCTGAAGGGCAGCAAGTTCACGTTCATAGGCAGCAACGGCAGCGGTTGATGACCCTCCGGTAATAGGCCGCTTTTCAACCTCAGTCAGCCGCGCTTCCATGCCAGCAACGGTCTCTGACAAAGCAGATATTTCACTTTTTATCCCATCAACATCCGGCAGGTCGATTTCCGGCACCTGCGGCTCTGCATTTTGAAGCTCGACAATCTGAGCCTGTTGCTTGGTCAACGTAGCGCGCAGGTCACTGGTATCGCCACGGGTGCCCAGTAAATTCATTTCCGAGGCCAAAAACCCCAGAATTGCGGCCAAGGCACCGCCGATCAGCAACGGCAAAAACACACCACCGGATTTTTCGGCTTCAGCCTTGGGTGGCATGGCCGGGCTTGGCTTTTCCACCTCCTTGGGTGCGGTCGTGGTTTTACCCGCATCCACCGCAGGCTTATCCGCCGACTTCGCATCAGCGGGCTTTGCATCTTGTTTATCGACTGCAATATCTGGCTTTTTAGCAGGCTCAGGCGACGCTGTTTTTACTGTGGTCTGTGATGCTGTCCGAACAGCGGGCTTTGGCGCATCGGTCGGTGATGGCTTCTTTGGTTCGGTTGACGCTCTGGCAGAAGGCTTGGCTCTGGTTGTCTTGGGCATCGACCCTGCGCTCTTAGCCGCCCCGTCACCGGATTTGCCCTTTGCGTTACCGCCTCTAGAAGCTGGTTTTTTCGCTTTAGCCACTCTGCCACCTTTCCGATTCTGACCAGTACGGCCAGCTTGACCGGACAACCTTACCCGGCATCTCTGCGCCTCTCAAGCCAAGCTGGTGTTGCGCATCACCTTTTCAAGACTTCGGCGCATTTCCTGACCGGTTGGTGCAGCGGCAACCAAAATACGCCGCGCGCCCATTTCCCGACAACACTGCGCCACCGCATCACTCATGGCGACAATAATGATGTTATGCAAATGGGGTGCCTGTTCCAACAATTGCGCCGCGGACCTTGGGGAAAAAAGGGGAACAACAACTGCGCCTTCCCCTTTGAGCAACGCTTGCGCCTCGTCAGACAACGCAACGGGTCGCTGATCATAGAGCACAAGAACATCTGTCGCGATGCCCAGCGCCGTGAGCCGCTCTGCGATCTCGCCACGTCGATACTTCCCAGCAAGGTGCAACAACGGACCTTTGGGCGATATCTTTTCTAGCTGCGAAGTAAGGTGCTCTGCCGTTTCGGCCTCGGCAGATATCTCCCAACCCGCTGCCTTTGCCCGTTGCGCTGTAACATGACCCACGCAAAATGCGGGCATCTGGTTTCCGCGCGGCGCTAAGGCAACAGCGTTTGATGAGGTGAAGATAACGCCGCCATAGGATGACAAATCAGGCTCCGCACCTGTGGGCAGAATCTCAAGCAACGGTGAAATGACGATTTTCGCACGCGACCGAATGTCTTGCGACAGGCCCACTTCAAAGCGGACAGCAGCCTCATGGGGGCGTGTAATCAAGAGCGCGGGCAAGGTCATGGTTTCATGTTCATATCCTGCGTTGGCATTGTTTGCCATGGGTTGTGGTGTTACCTCAACCAGACACCTTTTACCGGAGACCGCAGATGTCACAGCCTGTGACCATATTGGGAATAGAAAGCAGTTGCGACGATACCGCTGCGGCTTTGGTCCACGTGGACGAAAACGGGCGTGCCGCAGTCTTATCATCCGTTGTTGCGGATCAAACCGACCTCCATGCGGCGTTTGGTGGTGTGGTGCCGGAAATCGCCGCGCGTGCACATGCGGAAAAGCTCGATCTATGTGTTGAACAGGCTCTATCGCAGGGGAAAATGTCCCTTTCTGACATTGACGCCATTGCCGTCACTGCGGGTCCGGGATTGATTGGCGGGGTTATTTCCGGGGTGATGTGCGCCAAAGGCTTGTCGCTTGCCACCGGAAAACCGCTTTATGGCATCAATCATCTTGCGGGCCATGCCCTGACCCCGCGTCTGACCGATAACATACCTTACCCGTATATGATGTTGCTGGTGTCGGGTGGTCATTGCCAGTTCCTGATGGTGCATGATCCGCAAAAATTCGAACGCTTGGGTGGCACCATTGATGATGCACCCGGTGAGGCGTTTGACAAAATTGCGCGTCTGGTTGGACTTGCGCAACCCGGTGGTCCCGCAATCGAACAGGCCGCGAGGCAGGGCGATCCCAAACGCTTCAAATTCCCGCGCCCGCTGTTAGATCGCGAAGGGTGTGACATGTCGTTTTCCGGCCTAAAGACCGCCGTTCTCCGTGCGCGTGACGGTATTATCGCGGAACGCGGCGGATTGACCGCACAAGACCAAGCCGATTTGGCTGCCGGATTTCAAGCTGCCGTGGTCGATGTCTTTGTCGAAAAAACCCGCCGTGCTTTTCAACGCTATCCAACGGGCACAAAACGCACGCTTTGCGTTGCCGGGGGTGTTGCGGCAAATCAGGCGATACGGCATGGTTTGGAAACGCTGTCCTCAGAACAACAAGCCGCATTTATCGCCCCGCCTTTGGCTTTGTGTACTGACAACGCCGCAATGATCGCCTTTGCAGCGGCAGAGCAGCGCAGCGCGGGTAATGCGGATGATCTGACACTTTCCGCACGGCCCCGATGGCCGTTGGATACGTCACAACCCGCGATGCTTGGCAGTGGCAAAAAAGGAGCAAAGGCATGAGTGTTTCGGTTTTGGGTGCAGGTGCATTTGGCACCGCGCTTGCGATCTCGCTGGCGCATAAAGGCCCCGTAACACTTTGGGCGCGCGACATCGGCGACATGGCCAGCGCCCGCGAAAATGTGCCGCGCCTGCCGAAATGCACATTTCCCGATGCGCTGCATGTGACGGGTGATATAAATATTGCCTGCAAAGCCGAGGTATTATTGATCGCCGTGCCAATGCAAAAACTGCGTGGGTTTTTGACTGACAACAGCGCATCCGTTGCCGGGAGACAGCTTGTCGCCTGCTGCAAAGGTATCGAATTATCAACGGGCCTGGGACCAGCGAACGTTATTAAAAACACCGTTCCTTCTGCCACGGCTGCGATTCTAACCGGACCCAGCTTTGCCGTCGATATTGCGCGCGGCCTGCCCACCGCGCTAACGCTTGCCTGTGCGGATGACGAGGTTGCCACACAACTTCAGCAGGCCCTGACAACGGCAAACATCAGGCTTTACCGTACCAAGGACACAATTGGAGCCGAGCTCGGTGGTGCCTTAAAGAACGTGGTCGCGATCGCCTGTGGCAGCGCTATTGGCGCCGGGCTGGGCGAAAGTGCGCGTGCCGCACTGATGACACGCGGATTTGCCGAGATGCAGCGGTTGGCCAAGCACCTCAACGCGGACCCAACCACGCTTTCCGGCCTTTCGGGGTTTGGTGATCTGACCCTGACCTGTACGTCGGAACAATCGCGCAACTATCGGCTTGGCCTGTCGCTGGGCAAGAACATCCCCTTCGACCCCTCAACCACCGTTGAAGGGGCCGCAACCGCCCTCGCCGTGTATGATTTGGCCCAAAGGTCAGGTCTGGATCTACCAATCACCGCGGCAGTTGCGGGATTGCTGGACAACAGGTTAACTGTTCCCGAAGCTATGAAATCCCTACTCACCCGCCCCTTAAAGGAAGAATGACATGTTCGTTGCCCTGATTGCCAAAGACAAAGCTGGTGCTCAATCAATCCGCGCTGAAAATCGCCCGCTGCATCTCGACTATCTCAAATCAACCGACATGGTCGCGCAGGCCGGGCCGTTGTTGGACGCGGAGGGCGGTATGATCGGGTCTTTGATCATTCTTGACGTGACCGACATGGCCACTGCCCAAGACTGGGCCGACAATGACCCTTATGCAAAGGCGGGTCTGTTTGGATCAGTTGAATTGATCCATTGGAACCGGGTGATCGGCTGATGGCATATTGGTTGTTCAAATCAGAGCCAAGCACATGGGGCTGGGATGATCAGGTCGCCAAAGGGGATGTGGGTGAAGAATGGGATGGCGTGCGCAACTATCAGGCACGCAATTTCATGCGCGACATGACGGTGGGTGATCTCGGATTCTTTTATCATTCGCAAAAGGAAAAGGCCGTTGTCGGCATCGTTGAAGTAATCGCAGCCGCACATCCCGACAGCACAACCGACGATGACCGTTGGGAATGCGTGGATATAAAGGCCGTGCGTCCATTTAAGGATGCCGTAACGCTGGACCAGATCAAGGCAGACGAACGGTTGGCCGATATGATTCTGGTGCGAAACTCCCGCCTGTCGGTGCAGCCGGTTACGTCCGACGAATGGCAGGTTATTTGTGCGTTGGGAAATACGAAACCGTAGATAATTTGCTGCGTTTGAGCCATACTCTGGCCAGTTTAGATAAATACCGGAGGACGATATGGGTTTTCTAGCAGTAATTGTCGCGGCGGCGGCTGGCTTTGCTTTTGGCGCAGCATGGTACATGGCGCTGTCCAAACCGTGGGTCGAAGCGGCGGGCATCAAGGTTGATGCGAATGGCCGACCAGAAGGGGATTCACCCCTGCCCTATATCATGGCCGCGATTGCCACGTTGGTTGTCGCCGGAATGATGCGACACACTTTTGCGCTGTCCGGCATTGATACCTTGGGTAAGGGCTTGATATCTGGCCTTGGCATTGGGCTGTTCTTTATCAGCCCATGGATCATGATCAACAACGGCTATGGCGGGCGTCCGTTCAAGCTGACCTTGATCGACGGCGGCTATGCCACATTTGGCTGCGCGATCATCGGGCTGGTTCTGACATTGTTTTGAAGGGTTGGCGGTACGCTGTAAGGCATTCTCAAACGAAAAAAGGGTTCTGACACCCCGCCAGAACCCTTTCTCACCCCGTGTGCTCCCAAAACCACCACACACTAATCTGAAATCTGTTCTGGCCGTACTGGCCTGTTTCAGATGGATAGCAAAAACCGTGAAACTTCACAACAAAAGTGTAGTTCAAAGCCTCTCTAAAAACGAAACGCCCGCTTAACCAAGCGGGCGTTAAGGTGTCATAGTTTTTAGAAAATTACCCGTAAACGGATTCTTTGCCAAAGTGCTTGGTCAACATGTAATAGACCACCGCGCGGTACTTGTTGCGCTCTGACTGGCCGTATGTCTCAATCGCTTTGTTGATACCTTCCATCAAGTTCGGGCCATCGGGCAGGCCCAGCTTCTTGATGAGGAAATTATTTTTGACCAGCTCAAGCTCGCTTGCCTGACCTGCCGCAACAGTTTGTGCATCGGCGTTATAGATCGATGGACCACAACCGATCGTCACCTTTGTCAGCAGATCCATATCTGGCGTCATGCCGCATTTGTTTCTCAGATCTTCCGCGTATTTCGCGATCCACTCGTCCCGCTTGCCCATCGTAGAATTCTCCCTCGTTGCTGTTGATCGGCCAATTTTGACCCTGTAACGCAGACTAGATGCGTTTTGAGCTTTGCAAAAGGAATTTTTCTCGCCATTTTTCCCCGTAAAGGCGAGCTGTAGGGAATGATCTGCCCTTCCTCAATTTGCTTAAGGCGCCATCACCCGCAAAGCGTGTCGATTGCCGCAGTTGTCTTTGGCCCCAAGCGACCATCGACTTTGCCAACATAGACACCCATTCCTGCCAGATTTCGTTGTAATGCCGAAATCGTATCCATCTCAAACCAATCATAATCGCCCGTCAGGTTATCCACGACCACAGAACTGCAGTCACGCAAGGCATCAACCAAATGACGCGCGGCTTCCTCTGGGTCACGTGGCCCGCCGGTGCCGTTGTCATACATATTGGCAAGCATCTGCCGCCCCCATCCGCTACCTTTACGGGCTGAGGCGATGTACCATTCACGCGCTTTACGGCCGTCTTTCTCAACCCCGATGCCCTCTTTGTAGTAGTAGGCGACGGCGACCATCCCCTCCACCATCCCAGCTTCTGCACTCTTGAGGTTCCATTTGAACGCTGCGCCGGAATCGCGGTTTGTGACTTCGCCTTTGGCAAAAGCCTTGGCGACAACATGCATCAGGGGAACATACCCAGCTTCGGCAGCTTTTACTTCCCACAAGAATGCGTTCACTTCGCTTTTTTCAAAGCCTTCGCCATTGCGGTGCAAGATGGCCAATGATGCCATCGCCCGTGCGTGACCCCTTTCAGCGGCGTCAGAATATCCATGTGCGGCGTTGTCGAAATCCTTCGCTTTGTCGTAGATGCGCCCAAGCTGAAACCGAAACCGTGGTTCTCGGGAATAGCGTCCAATCGCATGATGACAGGCGAATGTCGCTTCTTTAACGCGGATATCTTTGAACGCGATGCCATCCCCGACTTTGTCCGGGTCATCGGGATGTCCAGCCATCCTATCGCAATCATGCTCAGGTGCTGGTTTTCTTGCGGGTTTGACGCCAGTTTCTAATGGTTTGGCGGGTGCAACTACCTCTCCCCCGCACTGCCGTTGCAGAAACAGCTTTGCGACAGGCAGCAGGTCATGTGAGGCGCAAGTCAGCACGAAGGCCTCGTAGGCGATGCAAGACTTCGTATCCCGCGCCTCGCGGTAGATCGCGCCACAACCATCCGACGACTGCGCATTCGCCACGCCTGACATTATCATCAGCGCAGCAATGCCAGACACACAGGTTTGAATAATTCGCATGCAAATTCCAATTTGAAAAACCAATTGGCGTCAAGTCACACATAGCACATGCATCATTGTCAAATTTTATGGAGGTTTTTGCCGATATTGCTATCTAGGCGAGAAGCGGTGCCCTACGCAGACGTATGCTGCGTAGGGCGGGTATATTGTTTAGTAACGATAATGCTCTGGCTTGAACGGGCCATCTGGCGACACGCCGATATAAGCGGCCTGTTCCGGGTCGAGTTTGCTTAGCTTCACACCGATGCGATCCAGATGCAGGCGCGCCACTTTTTCATCCAGATGCTTGGGCAAGATATAAACCCCGGGCTGGTATTCGTCGCCCTTGGTCCACAATTCGATCTGCGCCAACACCTGATTGGTAAAGGATGCCGACATCACAAACGACGGGTGGCCCGTCGCGTTGCCAAGGTTCAACAGACGCCCCTCGGACAGAAGGATCAAGCGATTGCCATTTGGCATCTCGATCATGTCCACCTGTTCTTTGATGTTGGTCCATTTGTGGTTCTTCAGGTTGGCCACCTGAATTTCATTGTCGAAGTGGCCGATGTTGCCAACGATCGCCATGTCTTTCATCTCGCGCATATGCTCGATGCGGATCACGTCCTTGTTGCCGGTGGTGGTGATGAAGATGTCAGCGCTGGCCAGAACATCTTCGATCAAGACAACCTCAAAGCCATCCATTGCCGCCTGCAAAGCACAGATCGGGTCAACTTCGGTAACTTTCACACGGGCACCAGCACCTTGCAATGACGCGGCACAGCCTTTGCCAACATCGCCGTACCCCAGAACAACAGCAACCTTACCTGCCATCATCGTGTCAGTGGCGCGACGGATACCGTCAACCAGCGATTCCTTACATCCATATTTATTGTCAAACTTTGACTTGGTCACAGAGTCGTTCACGTTGATCGCCGGGAAAGGCAGTTCGCCCTTTTTGTGCAGATCATAGAGGCGGTGAACGCCGGTTGTGGTTTCCTCGGACACGCCTTGAATGGCGGCCTTTGTCTTGGTGAACCAGCCGGGTGTCTCTGCCATGCGCTTTTTGATCTGCGCAAAAATCGCTTCTTCTTCTTCGGATTTCGGGACAGCAATCAGGTCGGTTTCACCCGCCTCAACCCGCGCACCAAGCAGGACGTAAAGCGTTGCATCGCCGCCATCGTCCAAGATCATGTTCGCACCTTCGGGGAACATGAATGAACGGTCTAGGTAATCCCAGTGTTCAACCAAGGACTGGCCTTTGATCGCAAACACTGGCGTGCCGCCTTCGGCAATCGCTGCGGCAGCGTGATCTTGAGTTGAGAAAATATTGCACGAAGCCCAACGCACATCGGCACCAAGTTCCACCAGCGTTTCGATCAAAACTGCTGTCTGGATCGTCATGTGCAGTGACCCAACGATGCGCGCGCCCTTCAGTGGTTTACTTTCACCATATTCCGCGCGACAGGCCATCAGACCCGGCATTTCCGTTTCGGCAATGTCTAATTCCTTGCGACCGTATGCGGCAAGGTTGATGTCTTTAACAATATAGTCCTCGGCCATGTGGCACCTCATTAACTAGCTTTGAGCGCCGCGTATCACCTTTGTGGCCTCTTCTCAACGCCTGTTCGATTCGTAAAAGTGGGTTTCATGATCGCCTGCTTCGTGGAAAGAATGGTGGGCTAAAACAAATTCGACTCTGGAGATCGCCCAATGGCGCAACAACCCCGCGCGTGGCAACGCATGTTATCAGGGCGCAGGCTTGATCTGCTTGATCCAACCCCAGTGGATATTGAGATCGAAGATATCGCACATGGTCTGGCGTTTGTCGCGCGTTGGAATGGCCAGACACATGGCGATTTTGCCTATTCCGTTGCAGAACATTCGTTGTTGGTCGAGACAATCTATGCCCGCATTGACCCCCGCGCCCCGGCAAAATGGCGGCTGGCCGCCTTGCTGCATGATGCACCGGAATATGTGATTGGCGATATGATTTCACCCGTTAAATCCGCCGTTGGTCCGGGCTATGGCGCGTTGGATGATCGGTTGGCTGCGGCAATTCACATTCGTTTTGGTCTGCCCGCAACGATCCCTTTGGCCGTTAAAAAGCAGATCAAAAAGGCGGACAAGATCAGCGCTTGGATGGAGGCGACCCAGATCGCCGGATTTTCCGAAGCTGAATCGACCAAGTTTTTTGGTAAACCCGACGCTGCATTGATGGACGGCTTGCAGATCGTGCTGCGCCCCCCCGTCACTACGCGAAACGCTTTTACCGCGCGGCATAACACCTTGTTGATGGACATATGACAAAACTGCACATTCGCCGCGCCGCAGTGATGGATTGCCGCGCGTTGGCAGAGCTTTTGAATGAGGTCATCACGATCGGCGGCACCACAGCCATCGTCGACACCGTGACCCCAGACCAATTGTCCAAATGGATGGGCGATGAAAATGCTGTCTGGCATCTGGCCGAAGACATGAACGGCAAGGTCATGGGATTCCAGTACATCGCGCCACACGCTGACATCCCAGCCCACTCCACCGATATCGCCACCTTTGCGCGTGTCGGGAAGACGGGTCTTGGCGTAGGATCCGCACTGTTCGAGGCGACGCGCGTGGCGGCCAAGTCGATGGGATACACCACCATTGACGCTGTCATTCGCGCCGATAACGAGGGGGGATTGGCATATTATCAAAGCCGGGGGTTTGAAACGATCAAACTGTTGCCCAGACAAAGGCTGGCCAATGGACAAGTTGTCGACAAAGTATGGAAACGCTATCACATCGAATGATGCTATGGCGCATCCGTTTGGCGCACCGACGCAATACCGACGTTATACAGACACGTTACTGCGGCGATCTTTTCGCCAAAATCCGCTGCAACGTCCGGCGATGCATGTTCAACCGCCGTGCTGTCTCAGACACGTTTCTGTCGCACAATTCATAGACCCGCTGAATATGTTCCCAGCGCACACGATCGGCGCTCATCGGGTTTTCCGGGGGCGGGGGCATGTCGCCTTCGGTCGCAAGCAATGCATTGGTGATGTCGTTTGCGTCAGCAGGTTTCGACAAGTAATCCGTTGCACCAATTTTGACCGCCGCCACAGCCGTAGCAATCGCACCGTATCCGGTCAAAACAACCACACGGGCATCGGCGCGTTTGTCACGTAACACCTCAACCACGTCCAAGCCATTACCATCCTCTAGGCGCAGATCGACAACCGCATATGCAGGGGGGCGCGCCGTCGCGATCGCCCGTCCACCAGCCACAGAACCCGCAGTTTCCACTTCAAACCCGCGTTTTTCCATGGCTTTGGCCAGTCGGCGCAGAAACGGTTCATCATCATCGACAAGTAAAAGCGATTTGTCGGGCCCCAAGTTCAGGCTGTCTTGTGTCACCTTAAAGGCCCCCATGCATATCTGTTGCTTGCCTGTAATATGGGCCGCACCTCTGCGCAGGTCAAACATTCACATATTTTCGATGAAACAACCAATCTTGTCAGCCATATCTGTTGGCGTCACTTCCCTGCGGAAATAGTCGACAAACCCCACATCAGGCAACACCAGATAGCTGAATGTGGAATGATCCACCAGGTATTCATCATCTACAGCCTCATGCGCTTTGTAATAGGTACGATAGGCGGTGCTTGCCGCTTTGACCTGTTCGGGCGATCCGGTTAAGCCGATCATCTTTGGGTGCATGTTGGATGCAAAATCACCCACCACTTCTGGCGTGTCGCGGGCCGGGTCAATTGAAATGAAAATCGGTGTCACGCTTTGGCCGCGCTCCTGTAAAATATCTATCGCGCTGGCATTGCGGTCAACGTCAAGCGGGCAAACATCCGGGCAATAGGTATAGCCGAAATATATCAGTGTTGGTTCGGTGATCACATCTGTGTCCGTCACGGTTTGCCCCTCAGCATTCAGCAACTCAAACGGCCCACCAAGATCGCCGCCCGCGACGGATGAAGAGCGACACTGCGCAAATTGATCCGCATCCTGACGCTGCGAGAACCACACGATTCCAGCCAAAAATATAGCTGCAACAGCAACAGCGGAAATAGCGATTAGCCTGTTCATGATATACTCCTGTGTCCAAATGGCGCTCTTGATTAGGGATTTGGCCAGACCTACGCTACAGAACGGCTGATGCAATAGCGAATAGATCAAAGGTGCGTTCATGACGCAGGCAGAAATCAGACCCCTCGGCGGACGTACGCGGGCCAATTGGATCAGGTTGCGCACAATGATCCTGCTGCGCTGGGTGGCGATTGTCGGACAGTTGATTGCTGTCACGGTCGCGCCGCTTGTTTATGGCCTGCAACTGGAACTTGGGCTTTGCTATTTTGCGATTGGCGCCTCGGTGATTGGCAACATTGTTGCGACCCTCGCTTTCCCTGAAAATAAGCGCCTGACGGAAGAAGAAAACTTGGCGATGGTCTTGTTTGATCTGTTGCAACTTGCTTTCTTGCTGTTTCTCACCGGCGGTCTGAACAATCCATTTGCCTTGCTGATGCTAGGCCCGGTTACAATCTCAGCGACCGCACTTAGCCTTCGTTCCACGCTCGTGATGTGTGGGATTGCCATTGTTGTTGTATCGGTTTTGGCGGTGGCACATTTGCCATTGATAACGGACACTGGTGAGGTTTTGAAAATTCCACCGGTATTTGTTTTTGGCCATTGGATTGCCTTACTTATCGCGATCGTTTTCACCAGCGCATATTCGCGCCGTGTTACAACCGAAATTCACTCGATGGGTGATGCCTTGGCAGCAACGCAAATGGCGCTTGCCCGAGAACAAAAACTAACGGACCTAGGCGGTGTGGTTGCAGCGGCGGCACATGAATTGGGGACGCCTTTGGCAACCATCAAACTAACCAGTACTGAGTTATTAAATGATCTTAGCGATCACCCCGAATTGTCAGAAGATGCCGCCCTTATCCGAGATCAAGCTGATCGGTGCCGCGACATTCTGCGTGATATGGGCCGCAGCGGTAAGGACGATCTGCACTTGCGACATGCGCCGCTTGAAGCGGTCGTATTTGAAGCAGCCGAACCACATGTTAACCGCAATAAACAAGTTCATTTCAATCATCTTTCCAACGATGGCAACAGCCCAAACCCGGCAACAATTCTACGTAAGCCGGAGATTATTCATGGTCTGCGAAACTTGATCCAAAACGGCGTTGATTTTGCAAAGCAGAACGTCTGGATCGAAACAAACTCCAGCGACAAAGAAATCTCGGTTCGGATTATAGATGACGGTCGTGGCTATCCGGCGCATGTACTGGGACGCATCGGTGATCCCTTCATGCGGCGCGGCGTGGCGCTGCGTGCTGGTGGAGAGCGCCCTGAGTACGAGGGGATGGGCTTGGGCCTTTTCATCGCAAAGACTTTGCTTGAACGCTCCGGTGCAACATTGCGCTTTGCCAATGGGTCTGCCGGACACCAACAACGCGCCTCTGGTGCTGTGGTCGAAGTGACATGGCCACGCGACAAAATCGACGCCCGCGACGGTAGCGATCCGGTGCCACTAGGGCAAAATCAACCCATCGCTGTATGATGTTCATTTACATCACAATCTGGCGACGATGGCCGCCTGTGGTGCATTAGTTTTCGAACATTAACGACCCGTTAACCTCGAAAGATAAAAGTCAAAGCATCTGGTCCTAAAAAGGGAATACTTGTGCTTGAGTTGGTCGATATTGCGCTGGTTTTGGGGGTCTCAGCGATCTCCGCCGGATGTGCCTTATGGTTTTTAAACCAACCCAAACCCACTGGGGTGTATCCTTTGGCCGGGCAATCTGAACCAATGTCGCTCCTCTTTGATGATGGTGTTTTGCATCATGGCACGCATACCGCCCTTTCGCGATTTGCACTGCAACCGGGGGCACATCTATGGGGTGATCTACGTGACACACTGGTGTCACGCTTTCCCGATATTCCTTATAGTGCAGATGCCGGAAAACACGGCAGCCTGACACTTCACGCAGCAAATCAGGACGATACTGGTCAGCTTGATATAACATGGCGGGGGTCGCTGTGTTGGGTAACGCTTGCATCAGACACTCTGCGACAAGAAAAGCCGGCTCCCCAACCAGACAGTATCGAGTTGATCAACCTTCGTCGCGCCAGCGCATCTTTGCCAAGCCCCGTTTGGCAAGAAGACTCATCTGGTCAGGTTTTTTGGTTCAATGAAGCCTATGCCGCGCTGTTTCAACTGGCCTATGGCGGATCGGTGGAACCAGACAAACGATTGTTTTCCGAAGGTGATCAGGATGCACCAAAAAGGGTTTCACTACGCACGCAGGAAAATGAGGGCCCTGATTGGTATGAGCTATCTGTGATATCCGTGGATGGCGTAACAGTTTTTCATGCGAACTGTATCAATGCCGTGATCGCAGCGGAAAAGGCACAGCGCAATTTTGTGCAAACGCTGGCGAAAACCTTTGCGCATCTACCCATTGGCCTCGCCATCTTTGACCGCAACGGCCAGTTGGCACTTTTTAATCCGGCGCTTGTTGATCTGACCAGTTTGCCCGCACATTTCCTGAGCGCGCGACCAACGATGTTATCGTTTTTTGATCAGCTCCGTGAATCCCGCCGCATGCCAGAACCGAAGAACTACCTAAATTGGCGACAGGAGATTGCGGATGTGATCGCCGCTGCAACGGATGGCAGATATCAAGAAACCTGGTCACTTGAATCCGGCCAGACCTACAGTGTGAAGGGTCGTCCACATCCCGACGGTGCCACCGCTTTTCTAATCGAAGACATCAGTTCCGAAGTGACTTTGACGCGAAATTTTCGGGCTGAACTGGAGTTGGGACAATCGCTTCTTGATACGCTTGATGATGGCTTGGCTGTGTTCTCAGCAAGTGGGATACTGACCTTTAGCAACGCTGCATATCGCGAGTTGTGGCAGCAACAGCCAGAGGTGGCGTTTGCCGAAATGACAATTGTTGACTGTGTAACCGTTTGGCAAAATCAATCAGAGACAAATCCATTATGGCAAAAAGTCAAAGACTTCATTGTTGCCTTTGGTGATCGCGAAGAATGGCAGATGCCGATCATTTTGGATGACGGTACCCTACTCACTTGTGAGCTTACTCCGATATCTTCCGGGGCCACGCTGATGCGGTTTAACACCCAAGTACAAGCCAATAACCCCGCGCTTAATCTCATACGAAACACTGCTGAATGAACCTGTGGCATCCTGTTTGACCTTGCAGCGCCTGATTGCGCCGCTAAGCATACATTATGCGCACATGCACCCTAACCCTGACGCATCCTGATGAGACCTCCGAACGGGCCGCAGAACTGGCGCGGGCCTTGAATGTTGGGGATATAGTCTTGCTTTCCGGGGATGTTGGCGCTGGCAAAACACACTTTGCGAGGTCGCTTATCCTGACCCTGCTCAGCGCACCTCAGGATATCCCATCACCGACCTTTACGCTCGTGCAGACCTACGACACAACGAAAGGCGAGATCTGGCATGCTGATCTTTACCGCATCACCTCACCTGACGACGTAGAGGAATTGGGACTAGTAGATGCCTTTGATAGCGCAATCTGTCTGATCGAATGGCCAGACCGAATGGGATCCTTGATACCTGACGCCGCGCTTACCATTGAACTGACATCAAGTGTGGATGAAAACGCACGGAATTTGACGGCCAGTTGGCAGGATGAAAAGTGGGACGAAAAGCTGAAAGGCTGGAAATCATGACAGAGCGATCAGCACAGGCTTCACATTTTATTGCACAATCCGGTTGGGATGACAGCCGCAGTGTTTTGCTCGCCGGTGATGCGTCAAACCGCCGGTATGATAGATTGACCAAACCAACGGGTGAGACCGCGATTTTTATGGATGCACCCCCTGATCGAGGCGAGGATGTGCGTCCGTTCGTGCGCATCGCAAACTATCTAAAGTCAGTCGGATTAAGCGCCCCAGAGATATTTCACCAAGATGCGGATGCGGGTTTTTTGTTGATCGAAGACCTAGGTGATGCCCTCTTTGCGCGTATGATGGCCACAGATCCAACCAGCGAAGAAATGCTCTATCGTGCTGCAACTGAGCTTTTGATTGATCTGCATGCCGCGCGGCCTTTGGATCTGCCATTGTGCAACGCCGTTTGGTTAACGGAGATGACTGAACCTGTGTTTGAATGGTACGTTCAAACACAGACCAGCGATATCAAATCTCAGTTTCGCGAGGTGTTTTATTCCCTTGCAGAGCGCCTGGATGCGGTGGAAAAAGTCACCATTCTACGTGATTTTCACGCCGAAAACCTGCTCTGGTTGCCCGATCGAAACGGTACTGCCAAGGTCGGCATATTAGACTTTCAAGATGCTTTGCTGGGCCATCCCGCCTATGATCTGGTTTCAATCTTACAGGATGCTCGGCGTGATGTTTCGCCAGAACTTGAGGCATCTATGATCACCTATTACCTCAACAAATCAGGCGCTCAAGAAACTGAATTTCGTGCCGCCTATGCCTTACTTGGCGCGCAGCGTAATTTGCGCATTCTCGGTATCTTTGCAAGGCTTTGCCTGCGTGACGGTAAGGCCCATTATATCGACTTTATCCCACGCGTTTGGGAATACATCATCCGTAATCTAGCACACCCGTCACTTGCGTCGCTGGCTGACCTGATCAAAGCTACCCTGCCCTATCCCAACGCTGAATATATGGAGCATTTGAAAAGCCAATGCGCGACCACCCAACAGCCATCATGATGTTCGCTGCGGGCTTTGGCGCGCGGATGAAACACCTGACAAAAGATCAACCAAAGCCGATGATCCCGGTGGCTGGAAAGCCCTTGATCGACCATGCGTTGGAAATCGCGCGCGCGGCCAGCTGCGATCCGATTATAGCCAATCTTCATTACAAACCAGAAGTGTTGGCGCGGCATCTGAAAGCCCAAGATGTTGTGACGATTCTTGAACAGCCTGACATTCTGGAAACAGGAGGCGGCCTTCGGAATGCCTTGTCGTTGTTGGGGGATGGCCCGGTTTATACCACGAATACAGATGCGGTTTGGCTGGGTCCAAATCCACTGACCCTGCTTTCAGCCGCTTGGAAACCTGATGAAATGGATGCGTTGCTTATGTGTATCCCGATAGAAAGCGCCATTGGTCATGAAGGCGATGGTGATTTTACAATGGCACCAAATGGCATACTGAAACGGGGGCCGGGTGTGATTTACAGTGGCATTCAGATCATCAAGACAGATCGCCTTGCGCAAATCAAAGAGACCTCATTTTCGCTGAATCTGCTTTGGAATGACATGCTGAAAGATCAGCGGCTGTTCGGCTTATCCTATAGTGGGAAATGGTGCGACGTTGGCCATCCCGAGGGCATTGCGCTTGCAGAAACCATGCTGAAATCCGCCAATGTTTAATCAGAGCGATCATCCTCGCGTGTTTGGGCTGGCCCCCGGTGTCGATTTTCCGCAAGCACTAGTGGATGGCCTAAGGACGCGGCTCGAGGGGTGCGCGCCCGATGCGATGGCGCGGGTCGATCTGATTGTAAACACCAGCCGTATGGCACGACGATTGCGCGATATATTTGATGCTGGTCCTCCCGGTTTTTTACCGCGTATTCGCTTGGTAACAGACCTTAATACGTTGGCGCCTGATACCGCGGTGCCGCCTGCGACCCCTGCGCTTCGACGACGCCTAGAGCTGGTTCAACTGGTATCAAAACTGATTGATACGGACCCTAAACTCGCACCACGATCATCGCTTTATGCGCTGGCAGATAGTCTCGCCGATCTCATCGACGAAATGCAGGGCGAGGGCGTCGCCGCATCAACAATTGCTGAATTGGACGTCAGCGATCAGTCCGGGCATTGGGAACGTGCGCAGCGATTTTTAACAATCGCACAAGGGTACCTCAGCAAGACCGTCAGCCAACCAGACAAAGAAGCGAGGCAGCGCCAGCTTGTTGATCGGATAATTGCGCAATGGAAAGAAACCCCGCCGAACAATCCCATCATTCTAGCGGGATCAACCGGGTCACGGGGAACAACATCTATGTTGATGCAAGCGGTGGCAAGGCTTCCGCAAGGTGCCGTTATCTTGCCCGGTTTTGACTTTGATATGCCCACATCGGTTTGGTCCACGCTGGATCAGGAATTACTTTCAGAAGATCATCCGCAATACCGCTTTCGTCACCTGATGCGGACCCTTGATTTGCCCCGCGCAGAAATCAAAAGCTGGACCGAAACGCCGCCACCATCCCCCAAACGAAATGCCTTGGTTTCACTATCGCTACGCCCTGCCCCTGTCACCCATGCGTGGCTCACCGAAGGGCCAGAAATTGACAGGTTGGATGATGCAACTGCCAATCTGACTTTAGTGGAAGCGCCCACACCAAGGATTGAAGCGCTTACCATTGCGATGCGGTTGCGCCAAGCGGTTGAGGATGGCAAAACCGCCGCTCTGATTACGCCGGACCGGATGCTAACACGGCAAGTTACCTCTGCGTTGGATCGGTGGAATATCCTGCCTGACGACAGCGCGGGCACGCCGTTGCAATTGTCCCCACCGGGTCGCTTTTTGCGCCACGTTGCGGCACTGTTTGTCCGAAGGCTTGATGCAGAAGCGCTGCTAACGCTGCTGAAACACCCGCTGACCCACAGCGATGAAAATCGCAATACCCACCAGCTTAACACGCAGCGGCTTGAGATGCAGATCCGGCGTGATGGCCTGCCATATGTCGACGTCGAAGGGCTTATGCGTATCTCGGAAAGGGCCGCCGCACAGCAAGCTGAACCAGAGGCTTTCTTGATATGGGCACAATGGGTATCAACCACCTTTATCGCATTGGATGGAAAGGGTGAAAAGCCGCTCGTCGATTGGGTAGCGGATCATCTAAAGCGGGCCAACATCATCGCAGCCGGCGGATCACAAACAGATGATCACGAACTTTGGAAACGCAAAGCTGGTGAAAAGGCCCGTGAGGTGATGGGCGAGCTTACGGCTCAAGCAGCGCATGGTGGCGACATGTCGGCCTCGGACTATGCGGACCTTGTTGGTGCGTTATTATCGACAGGCGAAGTGCGCGATCGCGATGCGCCCCATCCGGATATCATGATTTGGGGGACGCTAGAAGCGCGCGTGCAGGGTGCCGATTTGGTCATCATGGGCGGGTTGAACGACGGCACTTGGCCAGAAGCACCGCCGCCCGATCCATGGCTGAATAGGCAGATGCGGTTGAAGGCCGGTTTGTTGTTGCCTGAACGGCGCATCGGCCTGTCCGCACATGACTATCAACAAGCCATTGCGGCGCCAGAGGTTTGGCTTACCCGCGCCATTCGATCAGACGAGGCTGAAACCGTGCCGTCGCGGTGGCTAAACCGTCTTGGGAACCTGCTGAATGGATTGCCCACGAATAAGGGGCCTGAAGCATGGAAAGCGATGCGGGCCCGTGGTACAAAGTGGCTGGATCAAGCACGCGCGCTGGAAGAAATCACACGCATTCCGCCAGCCATTCGGCCATCCCCACGGCCGCCGCGCATGGCCCGCCCGCTTGCGCTTTCGGTGACGGAAATCAAACGCCTGATCCGCGATCCTTATGCGATCTATGCCAAACACACCTTGCGGCTGCGTCCGGTCAATCCATTGGTGCAATCGCCCGACGCCCCTGTGCGCGGAATCATCCTGCATGACGTGATGGAACGTTATATAAAATCAATCTCTGCGAACCCTACCCTTTTGACCAAAGAACATCTGTTGCACATCGCCGCCGAAGTATTGGAGGTCGAAGCCCCCTGGCCTGCCGCACGCGTCATGTGGATGGCCCGGATTGAACGGATTGCCGATTGGTTCATAGAAAACGAAAAAACGCGGCAAAGCTATTCCAGCCCCGTTGCTTTTGAGAAAGGCGCACGTGGGACTCATGTGTTTACCGATCTTGGCTTTACGCTGACCGGGTATGCCGACCGAATTGATATCACAGACGATGGCGATGCATTGATCTATGATTACAAGACCGGGACGCCACCATCGAAAAAAGAACAACAAGTGTTCGACAAGCAATTGTTGATTGAGGCGGCAATGGTTGAGGAAGGTGGTTTCAAAGAGGTTGGTGTCGCGTCGGTTGCCCATGCGGCATTCATTGGGTTGGGTGCAAAACCTGTTGAGGTCGCGGCACCGCTTGATGAAGAACCACCAGTCGACGTGTTGCGTGGCTTGCATGAATTGATCGCAAAATATCTGGATGAAACCCAGGGGTTCACATCGCGCCGGATTGTCAAAACCGAAGAAGCCGCAGGCGATTATGATCAGCTTGCGCGGTTTGGTGAATGGGATGGCACAACCGAGCCTGTACCAGAGGATCTGACATGACGCAGGTATTTGATGACGCAACGCGCGCGCAAATTGATGCGGCCCGGCCAGATGCTTCTACTTGGTTAACGGCGAATGCCGGATCAGGGAAAACGCGCGTGTTGACCGACCGGGTAGCGAGGCTGTTGTTGGACAAGGTCGATCCCCAACAAATTTTGTGCCTGACCTATACAAAGGCCGCTGCATCAGAAATGCAAAACAGGTTGTTCAAGCGGCTGGGTGAGTGGGCGATGCTGGGCGATACCGCCCTGCGCACATCACTTGCCGATCTTGGCATCCCGGATGACTTGGCCCCAGACCGTCTACGCGATGCACGCACCCTATTTGCCCGCGCGATTGAAACGCCCAGCGGTCTCAAAATCCAAACCATCCATTCTTTTTGCGCATCCCTTTTGCGGCGCTTTCCATTAGAGGCTGGCGTTAACCCACAGTTTTCTGAAATTGAGGATCGCGCCGCAGACCTGCTGCGCGCCGAGATCGTGGATGACATGGCCGAGGGTGCCGATGCCCATCTAATTGTCGATATCGCGCGGCATTATACAGGCGAAGATTTTTCCAAGCTGACCCGAAACATCGTTGGCCAAAGGGACGCGTTTCTTAGGCCCCTGACTTTGCCTGATATTTTGGTGCTTTTTGACCAACCATCAGACTTAAGCCGCGATAGCATTGAAGGCGCTGTTTTTGACGGCACCGAACATGACTTAGTTAACCAGATGATCCCACATCTGTTGGCCAAAGGTGGTAATGACGAAAAAGCCGGACAAACGCTGAGCGGCCTATCGCAGTTCAATGTTTCAACGTTGCCGACGCTTGAAAAGGTGTTCTTGTTTGGCGGTACGGCAAAGACCCCTTACGGCGCAAAAATCGGCAGTTTTCCGACCAAGCCCACCCAAGGAAAAATCGCGCATTTGATGCCGGGTCTTGAGGCGTTGATGCAACGCGTTGAGGATGCCCGAGAGGCAAGATTAGCACTCATGGCTGCGGAAAAAACCGCGGCGCTGCATCGCTTTGCCCAAACGTTTTTGGCAAAATATGAGATGCAGAAACAATTGCGTGGTTGGCTGGATTTTGACGATCTGATCCTTAAGGCCCGCGCATTGCTGACCGACAAGGCAGTTGCCGCTTGGGTGCTTTACCGCATTGACGGCGGCATAGATCATATTCTGGTGGATGAAGCGCAGGACACCTCACCGCGGCAGTGGGATGTGATCGAAAAGCTAACGGATGAATTTTACAGTGGTTCAGGTGCCCGTCCTGACATTCAGCGCACGCTGTTTGTTGTGGGAGATAAAAAGCAGTCTATCTATTCATTCCAAGGCGCGGACCCGCGCGAATTTGACCGCAAAGCCAGTGTTTTCAAACGTACAATTACCAATGCAGGGCAAGTGTTTCAGCACCGCAGCCTTGATTACTCGTTTCGATCCTCAAGCGCAATTTTACGTACCGTTGATACCGCGCTGGACACACGTGTGCAGCCCGGTTTTGACAAAGAAACACTGCACAAGCCTTTCAAACAGGATTTGCCGGGCCGGGTTGATCTGTGGCCCGTGATCGAAAAATCAGCGCCAGATGAAGATCGCGAATGGACCAATCCAATTGATCGGCGCAGCGCGCGACATCATACGGTTATCTTGGCAGAACAAATTGCTGCACAGATCAAAGAACTAACCACAGGCGACCATTATATTCCGGCTGATGGTGAGAACGCGGATACATTTGTAAAGCGCCGCATTCAGCCGGGTGACTTCTTGATTTTGGTGCAGCGCCGCTCTGCACTATTTTCCGAGATTATCCGCGCCTGCAAGGCTGCTGATCTGCCAATTGCCGGCGCTGATCGGCTCAAAGTCGGGGCCGAGCTCGCGGTGAAAGACCTCGCTGCGCTACTATCGTTTCTTGCAACCCCAGACGATGATCTTGCCTTGGCCACTGCACTCAAATCACCGCTGTTTGGTTGGACAGAACAAACGCTCTTTGAGCTCACTCACCGCCGGACGGAGGACCGCGTTTGGCAATCCTTGCGCACCCGTACTGATGATTTCCCGGAAACCACCGCACTATTGCGTGATCTACGAGCGCAGGTGGATTTTTTGCGTCCTTATGATTTGATCGAACGGATTCTCACGCGGCATGAAGGCCGGGCAAAACTGCTGGCGCGGTTGGGCCCAGAGGCCGAGGACGGCATCAACGCGATGCTGACCCAAGCACTTGCCTATGAGCGCAACAATGTGCCCAGCTTGACCGGGTTTCTGGAATGGATGCAGACCGACGATCTTGAGATCAAACGCCAGATAGATGCGTCGTCGAACCAGATCAGGGTGATGACCGTGCATGGCGCGAAAGGGCTGGAAGCGCCCATTGTGATTCTACCCGATACCGGGAAGCGCGACATCACCATCAAGGATGAAATCATCAAGATGGACGGCGTTCCTTTGTGGAGATCCAATGCCGACGACATGCCCAGCGCGATGAAAAACACCATCGAAGATATGAAAGTATCGCAATTCGAGGAACGGCTGCGGCTGCTCTATGTTGCGATGACCCGCGCGGAGAAATGGCTGATTGTAGCCGCCGCCGGCGATCTGTCGAAAGATGGGAGTGCATGGTATCAGATCGTTGAGACCGCGATGGGACATGTAAATGGCACACCGATTGGAACAGAGGGTGTGATCAGGTTCGCGGAGGGTGATTGGGATAAATTGCCTCTGGGAGATTTGTCCACGAAAGATGCGGGTTTACCCATATTAGAGCCTGTTTTTCGTAAGCCGATTGAGGAAACCTTAGCCATACCCAAAACCCTATCACCATCTGATTTGGGCGGCGCAAAGGCTTTACCTGGCGATGATGGGGTCGATCAGGACGCTGCAATGTCGTACGGATCATTGGTGCACCTTTTATTGGAATATGCTGGCAATTCTGCAGGTACGGACATTGTCGCAGCACGCATAGATGTTGACCCCTTGGTTCTTGAAAAGGCGACGCGCGAATCCGAAGCTGTTTTAGGCGCGCCAAATCTCTCACATGTTTTTGGACCTGATACCTTGGCTGAGGCACCAGTTACGGGGTTTATCAAAGGACGACGTATTCACGGCACCATCGACCGCTTGCTGATCACGAAGGACGCGATCCTTGCCATCGATTTCAAAAGCAATCGTGTTGTGCCTAGCGGCCCTGATACTTGTCCCGAAGGGTTGCTCCGGCAAATGGGGGCTTATGCACATATTCTGTCACAAATTTATCCAGACCGAGAGATTCAAACAGCGATCCTCTGGACTGTTACCCAAGAACTGATGGTGTTGCCCCACAATATTGTGACATCTGCGCTTGCACGCTCGCCATATCTTGACGCGGCGGGTGCAGCTTCTTAGGTTCAGGCCTCAACGCATTTCATCCTGTCAGGAGAACATCATGGCCACCGTCGCAGTCACCGACGATACATTCGACGCTGAAGTTAAAAATTCCGATATCCCCGTTGTGGTGGATTTCTGGGCCGAATGGTGTGGCCCTTGCAAACAGATTGGCCCGTCATTGGAATCATTGTCCGATGAAATGGCCGGCAAGGTAAAAATCGTCAAAGTAAACGTCGATGAGAATCCGAACTCACCCGCCCAAATGGGCGTGCGTGGCATTCCGGCATTGTTTATTTTCAAGGATGGTCAGGTTGTGTCTAACATGGCTGGCGCCAAGCCCAAGGCCGCGTTGGAAAGCTGGATCAACGACTCGATCTAAGGTTTTTACCTGAGTTTAAGTAAGGGGCGTTCGTTTGAGCGCCCCTATTCTATTGGCCAACCAAAACGTTTGAAACGCTCCGCAATCTTGGTGCGGGCATCTTCGCGACCAGCGTTAATGCTGTTTTGCTGCCAAAACCACCAGATGTATTTGTCGTAGGCTGGGCATAATTTTGGCGCGCTTTCAAAGCCTTGGCTTAGGTTACCCATGTCTGCGCGTTCAGCAATATGATGAAAGTCAACTTTGCCAAAAAGCAGCGCGGGCTTACCAAAGAAATATCCAGCAAATGCCGCGCTCGAATTTTGAGTCACGACGTAATCGCAGCGCAGCAAATACTGCACCATATCCCCTATGGAAACCGTCAGGCGTATATGTTGCTTCTCAAGGGCTTCCAGCTTTGCAAGTTCGCCGTCTGAATACTGCTCTTTAGGATGCAATGTTGCGATAACTTGGCGACTTGGATCATGTGCGAGACAATATTCGATCATCTCAAGCGGGGAACAGGATTGAAAGCTGCGGTGCTTGGTCAGCCGCCCCTGTAACGGAACATAGATAAACCCGTCCGTACCTGTCTGGCTTGTGGCATCCCCAAACAAGCGCTTTTGCCAAAACCGATAAAACCGCGCAGCATCCGTTGTTATCAGGCTTGGGTCAAACGTCGCCTTGGCCACATCCCAATGCCAGCGCTCGTTCGTCTGTTCAATCTGCCAGAACGGATAATAATAGGCCCTCCGAAGGACGAGGCCGCGTGTGTTTGGTGGCTCTTTCATATGCGACAGGGAATATCCGTCAGTATGAACGCCAATATCGGATGTATCGCAAAATTCGACCCTAAATTGGGCATTTTTAAGTACATCAAGGATCAGGTTAATGAAATTATGCTCTCCAGCCTCAGCGCTTTTGCGCAAAGGGGGTTCAAGATACATGCACACCGTTGGATCACCATTCATGATCCGACGCTATCCCTTGGTCGTCCGCCTCACAAGGGGCGCACCCTTGTGCCGCGCTGACGCGGGGGCCATATAGAACTTCAGACAAAAGGAGCTTTCAGGTGGCAAAACAGGACTTTCCCGGATGGCACGGGACCACGATCATTGGTGTGAAAAAGGGTGATGAAGTTGTCATCGCTGGTGATGGTCAGGTCAGCCTAGGCCAAACTGTGATTAAGGGCACCGCGCGCAAAGTGCGGCGACTTTCCTCTGGTGGTTTTGATGTGGTTGCGGGCTTTGCGGGGTCCACAGCGGATGCGTTTACCTTGCTTGAACGGTTGGAAACCAAACTGGAAGCAACCCCCGGTCAATTGGCCCGCGCGAGTGTCGAGTTGGCCAAAGACTGGCGAACCGATAAATATCTGCAAAAGCTCGAGGCGATGTTGATCGTGACCGATGGCACCGAATTGCTGGTGATCACTGGTGCGGGGGATGTGCTTGAACCCGAACACAACGTAGCGGCGATTGGGTCGGGCGGAAATTACGCCTTGGCCGCCGCGCGCGGCATGATGGAAACCGACAAAGACGCCGAAGGTATCGCACGCGCTGCGATGGCGATTGCAGCGGACATTTGTGTCTATACCAACGGCAACCTGACAGTAGAAAAGATTGGCAAATGACTGATTTGACCCCCCGCGAAATAGTGTCGGAACTGGACCGCTTTATCATCGGTCAAAATGATGCCAAACGCGCCGTCGCGGTCGCCCTGCGCAACCGTTGGCGGCGCAAGCAACTGGCTGATGATCTGCGTGATGAGGTGTATCCCAAGAACATCCTGATGATTGGGCCAACGGGTGTCGGCAAGACGGAGATCAGCCGCCGTTTGGCAAAACTTGCCCGTGCGCCATTCCTCAAAGTTGAAGCGACCAAGTTTACCGAAGTTGGATATGTTGGGCGTGACGTAGAACAGATCATTCGTGATCTGGTGGACAGCGCGATTATCATGACCCGCGAACATATGCGCGAGGACGTCAAAGCGAACGCAGAACATGCCGCTGAGGAACGTGTGATCGACGCCATTGCCGGGGCCGATGCCCGTGATGGAACCCGCGAGATGTTTCGTAAGAAATTACGCGCAGGCGAGTTGGACGACACCATGATTGATCTGGAGGTCGCCGAGACATCAAACCCGTTTCAGATGATGGACATCCCCGGCCAACCCGGTGGCGGTGCTGGTATGATGAACCTTGGCGATATCTTTGGCAAAGCCATGGGTGGACGCACCACGAAAAAGCGTCTGAAAGTATCAGAGAGTTATGACATTCTGATTGGCGAAGAAGCCGACAAACTGTTGGACGACGAAACTGTGAACCGCGCCGCAATTGAGGCGGTTGAGCAGAACGGGATCGTGTTTCTGGATGAGATCGACAAGGTCTGCGCCCGGTCCGATGCCCGTGGTGGTGACGTCAGTCGTGAAGGTGTGCAGCGCGACTTGCTGCCCTTGATCGAGGGCACAACCGTCAGCACCAAATATGGCCCGGTCAAAACCGATCATGTGTTGTTCATCGCGTCGGGTGCTTTTCATATCGCCAAGCCGTCCGATCTGTTGCCGGAACTCCAAGGGCGTTTGCCGATCCGGGTTGAGCTGCGCGCGCTGACAGAAGGAGATTTTGTGCGCATCCTGACCGAAACTGATAACGCGCTGACCTTGCAATACACCGCATTGATGGGAACAGAGGAGGTCACCGTCAGCTTTACCGAGGATGGCATTGCGGCGCTCGCCAAGATTGCCGCGGATGTGAACCAATCCGTTGAGAATATTGGCGCGCGGCGACTTTACACAGTGATGGAGCGGGTGTTTGAGGAGTTGTCATTCACCGCGCCAGACCGGGCAGGGGATGACGTTGAAGTGAACGCTGATTTCGTCGAGACCAACCTTGGTGAATTGACGCGCTCAACGGACCTAAGCCGCTACGTGCTCTGATAAACTTTGCAGCGGTGAGGTTTTGGGCTTTCCGCTGCCCGTAATCCGGATCATCAAGGGGCATGGCCCAGTCCACCGGATACCTTGATTTCATACGTGCAAACGCGCCGTTTCTCGCAACCGGCGCGTTGTTGTCTTTTTTGTCCAGCTTTGGTCAAACTTTTTTCATCGCGATCTTTGGCGGCGACATCAGGACCGAATTCGGGCTGAGCAATGGCGACTGGGGTCTGATCTATATGATCGGGACAGGCGCGTCGGCCATTGTGATGGTGTTTTCCGGCGGGCTGGCAGACAGGTTCAGGGTGCGCAGCCTTGGTATAGGCGTTGTGTTCCTGCTGGCATTGGCTTGTCTTGCTATGGCGTTCAACACCACCGCTGGCTTGCTGGTCCTTGTGATATTCGCTTTGCGATTTACCGGGCAGGGGATGACCTCGCACTTGTCTGTTGTTGCAATGGCGCGTTGGTTTGTCGCGACCCGGGGCAGGGCGTTGGCTGTTGCATCAATGGGTTTCATGTTGGCCGAAGCAACTTTGCCGCTGATCATGGTTTGGTTAAAATCACTGGTGGATTGGCGAGTGTTATGGGTTTGTTTTGCACTCTTTTGCATTGCGATGATCCCAATTCTATTCCGTCTTCTAAGGTTGGAACGCACACCACAGTCTGTCGCTGAAACTGAACAGTCGACAGGCCTTTATGGCAAGCATTGGACCCGGACCGAGGTGTTACGCCAGCCGATGTTTTGGGCGATGGTTCCTGCCATCATGTCGTTTTCCGGATTTGGCACCGCATTTTGGTTTCATCAGGTTCATTTTGCGGAAATCAAAGGCTGGTCACATCTATCTTTGGTCGCGGTCTTTCCCTTGGGAACGGCAACCTTAGCGCTTTCGACAATCATGTTTGGATGGGCGATCGACAGGTTCGGATCAGTACGGTTGTTGCCCCTGTATCTGATCCCCTATGTCGCTGCTTTTGTTTTGCATTGGTATGCGCCTTCGCTTGGCTGGACGGCGCTTGCGGTTGTCTTGATGGGCTGTTCCGGAGGTGGGCAGGCGACATTGCTGAATGCCTGCTGGGCAGAGCTTTTTGGAACCCGGTTTTTGGGATCCATCAAGGCGGCTGCGGCTGCATTGATGGTGCTTGGCTCCGCGATTGGGCCGGGGTTGAGCGGTTGGTTGATTGATATTGGTGTTGGTTATGAGCGTCAGATGCTGGGATATGCGCTGGTCTTTGCCATTGCAGGTCTGTTGCTGATTTATCCTGCGCGGATTTATCAAGCCGCTAGCGATGGCGCCTGAGGTAGACATAATAAGCGCCGCCGCCACCGTGGCTTACGTGGGCCTGCGTGATCTGTAAAACAGCAGAGGACAGCGGCGGCATGGCCAGCCATTGCGGCACCTGATGACGCAGCACGCCATGCCTGACGGGGATTGGCCCGCCATCGTCACGCATTTTGCCTTTGCCGGTGATCACCAGAACCAACCGTTTGCCACGTGCATGGGCGGACAAGATAAATTCCGTCAGCATCGGATGCGCGCGGTCAAGCGTCATACCGTGCAGATCAATGCGCCCTTCGGGCTTCATCTTGCCGCGTTTGAGTTTTCCAAATGCCTTTTGATCCATCTGCACTGGAGCGCTCTTAAGTTGATCGGGAAGGGACGGTACCAGATTATGCGCGCGCTGCCGCAGCTTACCGTGGGGTTTGCCCGAAACTGCGGCCTTCGCTTTACGTAGAGCGGGCAGGGCGGGGGTTGGCGCATCAATCTCTGGCGTAAAGAGTGACTTGAGGTCCAGCCGCTCCGTCCGGTCCGTCACTTTACGCCAAAGCTCCAAATCGTCGTCATTTAGCCGTCCTTGCATACGGCCCTTTTTCATATCGCGCTTTCGGGCAACAAAGCATAGGCCCGCTGGATTGGCATTAGGACCATCATGCGTCCGGGATCGCGCAATTTGCCAGCAGCACGGCCCGCTTTGTCACCTGTGCCAAAAAACACGTCCGCCCGTTGCGCGCCCTTGATCGCCGATCCGGTATCTTGGGCAATCATCAATCGCCGAAGCGGTTTTTTGCCGTCTTTTTCGATCCAGACAGGCGCGCCGAGCTTCACATAACTTGGGTCCACAGCAACAGTACGCATCGCAGTGACCGACCTGTTCATCGCGCCCAATGGCCCCTGATCAGCGGGCACTTTGCTGACCTCACGAAAAAACACATACGATGGGTTGTGGCGCAGCAATTCGTCACCTTCGATTGGATTACGACGCACCCAGTTCTTGATCACATCTGCGCTGACCTGATGCGCATTATAAACACCGCGCCTGACCAGTTCGACACCGATGGATCGGTAAGGGTGCCCATTGGCACCGCGATAGCCAACGCGGATATA
>JBPOFE010000001.1:0-75498 GCA_051252035.1 Sulfitobacter sp. | reverse complement strand
TCGTTCAGTGGTGTTACCAGCGTATCGGCCAGCGAATGCGCAACTTGGCTGAGCCGGGTATGCGAACCGGGGCAGTCGATCAGAATGAAATCATTGTCAGGCTCAAGCGATGTGACCGCGACGCTCAACCGATGATCATACATGTTTTCGCCGGGGCGCAGGCTGCCTGCTTCGACCTCGGGCAATTCACATAAATCCGGTGTGGGCAGGTCCAGTTTGGCTTGCTTCAAAAACGCCAGACGGTTTTCGACATAGCGTCCGAAAGTGCGTTGGCGCAAGTCCAGATCAAGGGCGCTGACTTTGTGACCCATCCGCGTCAATGCGGTAGCCAGATGCATCGACACAGTCGATTTGCCCGCGCCGCCTTTTTCGTTTCCGACGACGATAATATGCGCCATGCCCCAAGTCCCTCTGCCTACCTGCGTTTATACAGGATGTTGTTAGAGGACACTATATGTGGGGTTTGCCAATTTGGGAAGTGCGCGGTGTCACAATAGGCTTAGCTATCTTCGCGGATGACAAAGTGATTGATGGTACTCTCAATCACCTTCTCAATAGAAAAGGCGCGACCCCGTTAAGGATCGCGCCTTTTTTACATTGTGCAGAAGCTAAAGGCTTTAGAAGCCCAGACCTGCATACTTGTTCTTGAACTTCGACACGCGACCACCAGTGTCCATCAAGCGGCTGGAGCCGCCTGTCCACGCGGGGTGTACGGAAGGGTCGATGTCGAGCGACAGTTGGTCGCCTTCTTTGCCCCAAGTCGATTTCATTTCTACAATCGTGCCGTCGGTCATTTTGACGTTGATTGTGTGATATTCGGGATGTGTATCGGCTTTCATCGCACTTATCCTTTCGCGTCGGCTTTGGGTTTTTTGTAGTGCGCGTTCTCGGTGATACGTGCGGATTTACCACGGCGGGCGCGCAGGTAATAAAGTTTCGCACGACGCACACGGCCACGGCGGACCACGGTGATTTCGTCGATGTTTGTGGAATGCAGCGGGAACACACGTTCCACGCCTTCACCAAAGCTGATTTTGCGTACGGTGAACGACCCGGCAATGCCATGGCCATTGTTGCGCGCGATGCAAACGCCTTCGTAGTTCTGCACACGGGTGCGGGTGCCTTCGGTTACTTTAAAACCGACACGGATGGTGTCTCCGGCACGGAAGTCTGGGATGGTTTTGCCCAGTTCGGCGATTTGTTCCGCCTCAATCTCTGCGATCAGGTTCATCTGACGCGTCTCCTATGATGCTCGTGGTGTTCCACGAAGATTGTTGTGCGATCCAAGAGCTTCGGGGTCTATCGGGACTGCACCATGGTGGCCCGCCGGAGGTAGCATCGTCATTCCTTGTTCGTTTTGCCAATAGCAAAACCACCCGGAGCCGCAAAAGCGATTCCAGATGGCGTCGTATAGGCGGGATGAGTTGGGGGATCAAGCCCTAGGAATAGATCCCGTCAGGTGATTGCCATGATGCCAAGCACCACAAGCAGGAACAGGATCAGTACGATACCGATAAGGATTTTTGCGCCGGTCAGGGCAACGCCAGACAGGGCACCAAAACCCAAGAGCGATGCGACTGCTGCGACGATGAGTAAAATGAGGATGAGTTTGAGCATTAGCTTTCTCCTTTTTGATGGGACGTTAACGCACCAACTGGTGAATTTGTACCATCATGATGAGGTTTGGGCAGCTTTGAGTGATCTTCGTCTGCTGCGTTGATCCACGTCAAGGAAAAAGCGGCCCAGCCCCGGTACTGTTGCTCCGAGAAGAACGAAACGTAAGACGCAAAAGGGAGGCAGCATGCCAACATCAAATACCAGCAAAAGCACACCGCCAAAGGGGGTAAAAAGCAACGCGATTCTAGGGTTTGAAAGTGGTGAATATCCGTACAAAACCAAGATGGCGCGCAAGACCTATGAGGATGAAAAATCTGCTTTGCAGGTTGAGTTGTTGAAAGTGCAGCATTGGGTGCAAGACACCAATCAGAAATTTGTTTTGTTGTTTGAAGGCCGTGATGCGGCGGGCAAGGGTGGTACGATCAAGCGGTTTACGGAGCATTTAAATCCCCGCGCCGCACGGGTGGTTGCGCTGAATAAACCCACTGACAAAGAACGCGGGCAATGGTTTTTCCAACGCTATGTCAAACACTTGCCAACCTCGGGCGAGATGGTTCTGTATGATCGGTCCTGGTATAACCGGGCAGGTGTTGAACGGGTGATGAATTTTTGCGCACCGACGGAATATCTGGAATTCATGCGTCAGACCCCGGAATTTGAACGGATGCTGGTGCGCAGTGGCATCAAGCTGTTCAAGTATTGGTTTTCGGTCACGCAAGGCGAACAGAAAAGCCGCTTTGCCTCGCGCGAAACCGACCCGTTGAAGCGTTGGAAACTGTCACCGATTGACCGGGCCAGCCTCGACAAATGGGATGATTATACCGAGGCCAAGGAAGCGATGTTTTTCTATACCGACACCGCCGATGCGCCGTGGACAGTGATCCGGTCCAACGACAAAAAGCGTGCTCGCCTGACCTGTATGCGGCATTTTTTATCACAGTTGGATTACCCCGACAAAGACCTGACCGTGGCCACGCCACCGGATCCTAAGATTTTTCACCAAGCCGAAGCATTGGTGCATGAATCCGATCACGTCTTGGCAGCGTCATTGCATCCTGAACGGCACAAGGCCTGATCCCAATTTAGAAAGGAATAACACATGTCCCATACCCCTCATGAGCTTGCCGAAGAGTTCCCTGAAATGGCTGCTGCCATGGCCAAGCTTAATCAGAGCGATGCGCATTTTGAAAAAATGACGGATTCCTATCATAGGCTAAACCGTGAGATTCACCGGGCTGAAACCGATGTAGAACCGACCAGTGATGAACATATGAACGACATGCGCAAACAGCGGTTGACGCTAAAGGATGAGATTTACGCCTACCTAAAAACCAATGCTGACAGCTAGGATGGTATGTTAGCTGTCCAGTACTTCGACAGCCAGTATCGTGGGCAGATGGCGGGTAATTTCCTCCCATCTGTTCCCTTCGTCTGTACTGGCAAAAATTGACCCACTGTTGGTGCCGAAGTAGACCCCTGCCGCATCGCGGCTGTCGCCGGCCATTGCTTGTCTAAGAACAGTGAAAAAGCAGCTCTGTTGCGGAAGCCCATCCCGCTGTGCCTGCCAGCTTTGCCCGCCATCGCGTGACCGCCAGACAGCGGCAGCGGCGTCAGGTGGATAGCGCCCGATACTGTCGCCGTTCAGCGGCAGAGTCCAAATTGTATCTGGATCGCGCGGGTGGATGCGGATCGGGAATCCGAAGGTCGAGGGCAGGCCATCGGTAATGTCATCCCAACTGCGGCCGCCATCAGGAGAGCGCCAGACCCCATGATGATTTTGCTGATACAGCAGATCAGCATCACCCGGTGCGCGCAGCATATTGTGTACGCAGTGGCCAGTTTCGCCGTCGCGGGGGGCGGCGGGGTGATCGTGGTGGCCACAGCTTTCTGCATTTGAAAGACGGTTACGTCTTTCCCAGGTGTCACCGCCGTCTTCGGTGGCAAAAACCCCGGCAGCAGATATGCCAACCCAGAGTTTCTTGGCGTTATCGGGATCTGAAACGATGGTGTGCAGGACCAGTCCTGCCGCGCCCGGTTGCCAACTGTCTGACGAGGGATGGTCGGTCAGCCCTTTCACACGGTGCCATGTCTGACCTTGATCATCGCTGGCCAGCAAACCTGCGGGTTTGGTGCCTGCGTAAAGCGTGCCATGTGCAACCCCAAGCGACCAAATCTGTGTGAATTCATCGGTGAAGGGATGTGCCGCATCCGTCCAGTTGATCAATTTTGCAAAATCGGGATCGTTGGCAGCCCAATCGTCGCGGGTGCCTTTGGTAAGGCGCATCACTTCCCATGTCTTGCCCGCATCGGCGGAGCGCCAGATACCAGCCCCTTCCCAATCGCTGCCACCGCCCGCCCAGATCATCCCGGTCTCCGGGTCCCCGATGATATGGTTGATGGGCCACCCCTCGCAATGTGGTCCCGTCACGGACCAGCCACTGCGGTCAGTGCCGCCGTCAATGATAAAGGCCCCTTTGGTGGTGCCTACGAGCAACGATAATTTCTGCGGCATGAAGGACTGCCCCCTGATGTTCAGTCTGGAAGATACCACAAGATCGGTGCAGCACCTAGGAACCGGGGTGACGGGGCGGGTATTGGCCCGATTTTGTCTGTCATTTGTGATATTCAACGCCGCGCCGGGGGCTGTCTGCCCCCGGACCCTCGAGGAATATTTAGGATCAAAAAGAGATTAGGGTTTCCGGTGCCACATGTCGGGACGGCGTTCCTGCGTTAGCTTTTCTGACTGTGTTTGTCGCCATTTGGCGATCTCGCCGTGGTTGCCCGACATGAGGACAGGCGGGATTTCGCGCCCTTCCCATGTGGGTGGGCGGGTGTACTGCGGATGTTCGAGCAAGCCGTTTGAATGGCTTTCCTCAACAGTGCTTTCGGCATTGCCGAGAACGCCGGGCAAAAGGCGCACGGTGGCATCGATCATGGCTTGAGCGGCCAATTCGCCGCCGGTCATGACAAAATCACCAAGGCTGACTTCGGTGATGCCAAAGTGTTCGATCACCCGTTCATCGACACCTTCAAAGCGGCCGCACAGCATGGTCACACCTGCGCAGGTCGCCAGATCGCGGGCCATCGCCTGATCAAAACGTCGGCCACGGGGGGACATATAGAGGATCGGCCAGCGGCCATGTGCGTGGCTTTGCGCGTCCGCCAAAGCGGGACCAACAACATCGGCGCGCAGAACCATACCCGCGCCACCGCCAGCAGGCGTGTCATCGACATTGCGGTGCTTGCCGATGCCATAGGGGCGCAAGTCGTGGGTATGGAGTTGCCATTTGCCGTCGTGCAGGGCCTTGCCGGTCAGGCTGGCCCCCAGCACGCCGGGGAACAGGTCAGGGAACAGCGTCACGATGCGCGCCTGCCAGATGTCGGCGTAATCCGGGGTGTCCTGCATTAGCTCACGCGGTTGCAGGGTGGCGCGGATCGATTGGCGGCCGTGGGAGCGGAGCGTTTTCATGATGCGCGCGCTTCGGCCAGAATGGCAGCCTTGGCCGCGTTGCGGGCCTCTGGTGACGGGTGCGTCTTATTGACTTCAATCATCGCGGCAAGCACGCCGTCGCCCAGCCGTGTGTTGGCGGGTGGTGGGGACACGAGTTCGGTACGCAAGGTAAGCGGCAGGTTGCACAGATCTAGCAGCGGATCAGCGGGGCCAAGTGGCAGATCGCGGCAATCTTCCAAAGCTGTGTGATGCACCGGACATGGCACGCGGCTGGCGATTTCTGTCACCATCCCATCGAGGTCTGCCGCCCCACGGTAGCGATCGCAAAAAGCGTCAACATCCATGGTCATGTTGGAGGCTTTGACATGTTCCCAATGCGCAGATTTGAGCCATGCGTCAGGGGCACGAGTTGAGAGGTAGAGTAGAATTTCGGCCGCGGGATAGCGTTTGGTCATGATCTCCCAAAATGCATAAAGCAGCACCGGTGCGGCGGAATAATCATCCAAGTCACCGCGCCCGGGCAAGTGACCGGAGAGTTCTTCGGCTGACATGATGAGGGTACGGCGGGGCATTCCGGGCAGATCATTCATCACGGTCTCAAAGCGGTCCTGCACCTTGATCAAGGTCAGCGGATCACGCCATGTGGAATAGCCGCGTGTGGCGCTGATCAAATCCTGCATGTGCCAACGCAAACGCAGGGCGGCATGTTTTTTCAACGCCACGCGATTTTCGCGCAAGGTCGCCTGAATGCTGGAAGTTCCGGTTTTATGGAACCCCGCATGCAGGATGATCCGACGCGGCATTACTTGGGTTCCGCTTCTGGCAGAACGCCAGCCGGTGGGTCGGCGATGATGCGACCCGCAGACAGGTCAACCGTGGGCACGGCAGCCTTGGTGAAGGGCAGGAATGTTGTCGCGGAGGTGCCAGCGAGTTGCAGTTCCAGCAGATCATCAGCGCCGTGATTTTGAACGGTTTTGACAGTGCCGAGCAACACGCCGCCTGTGTCATAGACTGATAGGTCAATCAGATCGGCGTGGTAAAATTCATCATCCGGCAGCGATGGCAGTTGGTCGCGTTCGGCATAAAGTGATGTGCCGCGCAGGGCGTCGGCTTCTTCTTTGGTGGCGACCTCGGCGATACGCGCGGCAAAACCGTTCTTGATCGGGCGCAGGATGGCGAGGGCAAATTGCTTGCTGCGATCCTCGGACCAGAGCGGGGTGTAGGTTTCGATGTCCTCGGGGATGGCGCAATAGCTTTTGACACGTAGTTCACCGCGCACCCCGTAGGATCCGGCGATGGCACCGACACAGATCATGTCGCTCATTGCAGCAGCTCCGAATCCACACAGATCGTGCCTGTCCAGTCGCCAGCTCCTGCGCTACATTCGGAGCGCATGAGATAGCGTTCGTACCACATGCCAGCGGCAAAACCGACGGCCAGAATAACAACAAGTTTTATCAAACCAAACATCAGCGGCTTTCGATATGCAGATGGGGCGCGCGGGCCTCCCATCCTTGGGTTTCGAGTTCGGGTGTCAGCGTGTTCTCACTGGGCCACCCCATGCAAAGATAGGCCACCAGTGACCATCCTTGTGGTATCTCAAGATCATGGTTCAGGCGGTCGGGGTCAAGTACGGATACCCAGCCCAAACCCAACCCGTGCGCGCGTGCGGTGAGCCACATTAGACTGATCGCACCCACCACCGAATAGCGACGCATTTCAGGCATTGTGCCAGCGCCCAACCCATGACCTTTTTCAGTGGTTTCATCACAAAAAATCGCGAGCTGTTCTGGTGCATCTTGCATGCCGGATAGTTTGAGGGACGCATATAAAGCGGCCTGTTCGCCGGAATACCCGGCAAGGGCATCGGCATTGGCCGCCTTGAAATTCTCTAATGCTGCATGCCGCGCAGTGTCAGATGTGACGCGGATGATGCGCCAAGGTTCCGACAGACCCACAGACGGGGCCAGATGAAAGGTGTCGAGACACCGTTGCATCAGGCCCGCGTCCACCGGATCGGTCAGAAAATGGCGGACATCGCGCCGCCAGCGCATGAGATCGTGTAGCCCGGCACGGAAGTCTTTTGAAAAGGTCTCCATGCCGGGCTGCTTTCGATTATTCTGCGGCGGCTTCGTCAGCAGGTGCTTCTTCCGCAGGTGCTGCGGCTGCTTCTGCTGCGGCGGTTGCCTTGGCTGCTTTTTCTTCAACGCGGGCCTGGGCTTTCTTGCCCGGTGTGCCTTTGTTGGGGTTGTTACGCTCGGTCTTGTCACGGGCGCCTGCGGCTTCCAACATGCGTGCGACACGGTCTGTGGGCTGTGCGCCTTTTGCGATCCATTCCTGGATTTTTTCGACGTCCATTTTTACGCGCTCTTCGCTGTCTTTGGGCAGCAGTGGGTTATATGTGCCGAGCTTTTCAATGAAACGGCCATCGCGTGGCATGCGTGAATCAGCAGCAACGATACGGTAGAATGGGCGCTTTTTTGAGCCGCCGCGGGCGAGACGAATTTTCATAGCCATGGTAGATAGTCCTTTGTTTTGATGTTGGGCAGTTGCCCGGATTAGGATTGTTGGTTTTTGTGATGCTGAATGACTTCAGCGATGATGAAGTTCAGGAACTTCTTGGCGAATTCGGGATCGAGGTCGGCCTCTTTCGCCAAATCTTCGAGCCGCGCGATCTGATCCGCTTCGCGGTTGGGATCGGACGGGGGAAGGTCGTGTTCGGCTTTGAGTTTCCCCACAGCCTGTGTGTGTTTGAACCGCTCGCCCAACGTATAGACAAGGATCGCGTCAAGCCGGTCGATGGAGGCGCGGTGGTCCTTGAGGACCTGTGCTGCAAGTTTAACAGTGTCGGTCATTTCAAGGCTCCCTTGTGGTGACGCCAGATATTTACCTGCGCGTCGTCACCTGCAAATTCACCACCCTCAGCATTTTCGATCTGGGTGGTTTCGGCATCAAATGTCGCGCCCAATGCACGCGCCACGGCGACAGATGCCGCGTTGCCCTCATCGATATGCGATTGCGCGGTGTCCACACCCATCACAGGCCATGCCCATGGGATAATCGCACGCATGGCTTCGGTCACGAACCCTTTGCTCTCTGATGCGCCACTATATAGCGTCCAGCCAAATTCAGGTTCTTTTTGATTGAGGGGATGAAAAATGCCAAAGCCACCAATCACGGTTTTGGGATCATTCCGAGTTGTCGCCATGAATAAGCCATAGCCGCGCAGCAGCCATTGCCCAGCGATGCTGAAGAAATTTGCTTCCGCCTTGTCGCGGTTAGTCGGGCCGCCTGTGAATTTGGCCCGTTCCGACATTTTGAATCCGACATAATATTGCGCGTCTTGCATCGTTGGCGCGCGCAGGATCAAGCGTTCGGTTTCCAGCGTGGGGATATGGAAGGTCATTTGACTCATGCCGCGACCTGCTTGGGCAAAGCAAACACATCGCGGGTAACGCCATCAGGGAAGGTTTCGCGGCGATCTACGACGCCACCAAGACGCTGTGCGAGGTGTCGCGCGGGCAAGTTCTCGTCGCGCATGTGGGTTTCGACCTTTGGCCAGCCCAATACGTCATAGCCCCATGCGATCACCGCACGACTGGCTTCTGTGGCAAGGCCTTTGCCGCGTGCATCCGGCATCAGCCACCATGTTAATTCATGGCTGGGCCAATCGTCAGGATGGGCCAGACCTGCGCCGCCAAGGATGGCGTGTGTGGTTTTGTGCTCAAGCAGGAACATACCAAAACCCTTTGATTGCCAGTGTGTGATGTCGCGGGTCAAGATTGCCGCAACTTCATCATCACTGCGATTTCCGCGATACCCACCGACGGTGACATCCGATACGGCGTAGAATGCGGCGTAAGCGGGCAGGTCCGATGGTGTGGGCCTGCGCAGCGTCAGGCGCTCAGTTTCAAGCACATGCATTTGATCGGTCATCGCGTTCATGCCGCGACCCCCGGTGCAGGGTGGCGGAAGAGCATTTCGGTGCCCATGTTGATGTTGTCATAGGTCGTTTCATGCACAGCCCCCAAACGTTCCGCCAGCGCGATGGAGCGTTTGTTGCCGGGCACGATATTGCTGGTCATGGTGGTGAAGCCCATGACGTTATAGGCATGGTCGCGCACGGCACTTGCGGCTTCAAAGGCGATGCCTTTGCCCTCGGCTTGCGGGAATGCGATCCAACCCAGTTCTGCTTCGGGCCAACCTTCGGGGTTCCAGATGCCGCAGATGCCCAAGGCGCTGTGATCGGCTTTGTCTGTGATGGTCCAAAATCCATAGCCGCGCAAATGCCAATGGCCAATCATGCTGGCAAACCAACGCCACGCCTGATCACGCGGCAATACACCGCCAAACCCGACCGACCGCACCGGATCAGCGTAGAATGTCGCGATCTGTTCAAAATCTGCAGCCTCGGGGCCGCGCAGGATCAGACGATCTGTTTCTATGATCGGGGCTGGTGTCATTATAATCCCAACGCATCCACAGTGGCGCCGTCAAACAGCGGTTTGGTGAATGAACGGTCATAGCGGCGGATGCATTTCGTGCGCTTGGTGTGTTCATAGGCACGCAGGCATTCGGGGTCTTGCCACATCTTTTCGCGGTAGGCCTCGTAGTCGGCCAGTGACGCAAAGGAAAAGTGACAATAAGCGATGTCGTTTGGGCCCTCGTGGGGCATGTGATAGCCGTGATGGGTGCCGCCAAGTTTTGGAACGAGGTGCAGCCACGCTTTTGCGTAGGTTTCGAACTCTGACAATTTGTCAGGGTCGATTTCATATCTGACGGTGCAGGTGATCATTTCTTTTTACCAAACCCGCTAAGGCCCGGAGGCAGCCCCATGCCGCCGCCAAGACCGGGTAGTTTACCGCCCATCTGTTTGGCCGCCGCTTCAAGCGCCTTGGGGTCCATGCCCTGCGCCATCGCGGTTGGATCCATGCCGCCTTTGCCCATCATGCCCTTCATGGCTTGCTTAAGCATGCCGCCCTTACCCATCTTGCCCATCTTTTTCATCATGTCGGACATTTGGCGGTGCATTTTCATCAGTTTATTCAGATCGCTGACTTCCATACCCGCGCCTTTGGCAATCCGTTTTTTACGGCTGGCTTGCAGCAGTGCGGGGTTGGCGCGTTCTTTCTTGGTCATGGATTGGATCAGGGCAATCTGGCGGGTAAGGACTTTGTCGTCCAAGCCCGCATCCTCGACCTGCTTGGCCATTTTCCCCATGCCGGGCATCATGCCCATCATACCTTGCATGCCGCCCATCTTCATCATCTGTTCAAGCTGCATCTTGAGGTCATTCATATTGAACTGACCTTTGGACATGCGGCGCATCATCTTTTCGGCTTGTTCGGCCTCAATGGTTTCCTGCGCTTTTTCGACCAGCGCGACAATGTCGCCCATGCCAAGGATACGGCCCGCGATGCGCTCAGGCTCGAATGTCTCGAGCGCGTCCATTTTTTCGCCAAGGCCGACAAATTTGATTGGCTTGCCCGTGACCGCACGCATAGACAGCGCCGCACCACCACGCCCGTCACCGTCCATCCGGGTCAGGACCACGCCGGAAATGCCGATGCGTTCGTCAAAGTTTTGCGCGGTGTGCACGGCGTCTTGGCCCGTCAGGCCGTCAACCACCAGCAATGTTTCGCGCGGGTTGGCGACGTTGCGCACCGCTTCGACCTGTTGCATCAACTCCTCGTCGATGGACAGGCGGCCCGCAGTGTCGAGCATATAGACGTCATAGCCGCCCATCGCCGCTTGGGTCTTGGCGCGTTTGGCAATGCCGACCGGGTCTTCACCTTTGACAATCGGCAGGGTGTCGACGCCGATCTGCACACCTAGGATCGCAAGCTGTTCCATCGCGGCGGGGCGGTTGACGTCAAGCGACGCCATCAGCACCCGCTTACCGTCACGTTCTTTCAAACGTTTTGCCAGTTTCGCGGTGGTGGTGGTTTTACCACCGCCTTGCAGACCGACCATCAAAATTGGTGCGGGCGGGTTGTCGATTTTCAAGGCACCCGGTTCGCCCTCGCCTTTCAGCGTGTCGATCAGGGCGTCATGGACAATCTTGACCACCTGCTGGCCGGGAGTGATGGATTTGGTGACGGCTTGGCCCGTAGCCTTGTCTTGAACCGCTTTGACGAAATCCCGTGCCACGGGCAGCGACACATCCGCCTCAAGCAAGGCAACGCGCACCTCACGCAGCGCGGTTTTGACGTCTTCCTCAGACAGCGCACCTTGTTTGGTGAGGCGATCAAATACGCCAGACAGGCGTTCAGATAGGTTCTCAAACATGGGGCGATGCCCTTTCTTGGTCGGTTGCGGGGTGCCCTATACCTAGGAACCCTGCGTCAAATGCACAATTGCCCCCACGGGCGTAACACGCTGGTGGGGGGCGATCCCCACGCAAGGCAGGGACCGGAAGGCAATGCTTCCGGGAGTTGTGGTGGCTTTAAGATGTTGTGGGTGACGAGTCAAGCGAGGTGGCGAGCCAAGTGTTGATGGCTGTCATGGCGCGCTCTGCCCCGCTACCACTGGAATAGACCAAGGTGATCGGGTGGGTGCCTGCATCCATGCCGTCATCAAAAATAAGGGCCGCGCGGTGGGTGTTTGTGTCACCGGAATAAGAGGATTGTACGATGGCGCTGTTGAGAAATTCCAACTCCCATGTGCGGCGCTTGTAGCCCAGCAGGGATTTTCGGCGCAATTCCACCAGATTGTCGGTGCGGTTGAGGATCAACTGGGTGCGGCGGATGAAGGCAAGGTTAAAGACGATCCCGATCACGGATCCGCCGACGATAAATGCAATCCCGACAAAAATTTCGGCCTGAAGCGTGAATAGGCCAACAACGATAAACAAAAAAGCAAACGCAGATACAGCGACCGCCAGCCAAACCGGATTGTTCTCAATGATCAATTGATCAGGGGTATCTCGGGTGACTTTCATCCTTTGCAGACTAGGGCGGTGTGCCGGTTTTTGTCAAAACCGATTGGGTGCGGAATGATTGATCATTGCATTATCGAACCTAACAGTGGAAATAGGCGACGTATGTTCGCTTGCGCACAAAGAGGGTGGCAATGACCGATTGGGATGAGATTAAGACGGCGTATCAAGTCGCGCGCATGGGCACTGTCAGCGGCGCAGCAGAGGTGCTTGGGGTGCATCACGCGACCGTCATCCGGCATATTGATGCGTTAGAGGGACGGTTAGGCGTCAAGCTGTTTCAGCGCCATTCGCGGGGCTATACCGCCACAGAGGCCGGTGAAGACTTGTTGCGTGTGGCCAAGGCGACAGATGATCAATTCAATCAGATGGTGGGTCGGATCAAAGGCCACGGTACCGACGTATCCGGCGATCTGGTGGTAACATCACTGGCGTCCCTTTCACCGCGGATTGCCCCGATTTTGGCTGCATTTCAGCAAAAGAACAAAGATGTGGTGGTGCGTTATCTGACAGGAACACGTTTGTTTCGGCTGGAATATGGTGAAGCCCATGTTGCCATTCGCGCCGGGATCGCCCCGGACCAACCCGATAATGTTGTTCAACCCATCTTGGATTTGGCGATGGGGGCCTATGCCAGCAAAGACTATGTTACGGAATATGGTGTGCCCAAAGGCCCCGACGACTATCACAAGCACCGTTTTGTGGGCGCCGACGATCTTGATAACCGCGCGCCCTATTATAAGTGGATGCGCGTCAATGTTCCGGAAAGTTCAATCACCTTTCGCACGTCGGACATGCGCGCTGCCGAAGCTGCCGTGCATGCAGGGGCCGGGATAGGCTTTTTGGTTGCAGAACAGGCGTCACAGGATGCTGATTTGGTTGAGATACATTCGCCACGCGATGAATGGTCTGCGCCGATCTGGTTGGTGACACATGTTGATCTGCACCGTACCACTAAGGTTCAGGCATTGTTGCAGTTTCTCAAGGATCATATGAACGATCCCATACAAGGGTGCCGACCTGAGGCGCCGCAATGAGCCAAAGCACCATGGGCCATTTGGCCATGTTGATGTTTTCGGCGCTGGTCGCAGGATCATTTTCCCTTGGTGCGTTGGTTGCCAATGACATCAGTCCCACAGCGTTTAACACCCTGCGATTCTGCATTGGGGCCTTGATGGTTGGTGTGCTGGCATGGTCGCGGGGCGCCATGAGCAGTCAGGGGTTTGTGGCACCTTGGCGTTACGTGATCCTCGGTGGGTTGTTCGCGGTCTATTTTGTCTTGATGTTCGAGGGGCTGAAAACCGCCCGGCCGGTTAGTGCGGCAGCTGTATTTACACTTGTGCCACTGATGGCGGCGGGGGTTGCGTGGGTGTTATTGCGCCAAGTATTGACCCCGCGTATGGCGCTTGCGCTGGGCATTGGGGCTTGTGGTGCGCTTTGGGTTATTTTCCGCGCTGATTTTTTGGCATTTCTGGCTTTTGATGTGGGTCGGGGCGAAGCAATCTACTTTATCGGGTGCGTTAGCCATGCGATTTACACACCGATGGTGCGTCGCCTGAACCGTGGGGAGAATGTCGTGATGTTCACCTTCGGCACATTGCTCGCTGGGTCCCTACTTTTGCTGATCTATGGTTGGTCCGACCTTGTGGCGGTGGCATGGGCGGATCTGCCGATGCGGGTCTGGGTGGCACTGCTGTATGTGGCGATCTTCGCCACGGCAGTGACGATTATTCTATTACAGTTTGCCACCCTGCGCCTGCCGTCAGCCAAGGTGATGGCCTATACCTATCTGACGCCAAGTTGGGTCATTGTCTGGGAAATCATGCTGGGCAACGGCGCACCGGGACCATTGGTGGTTATCGGTGTGGGGCTGACAATTTTGGCGCTTTGGTTACTGTTGCGCGATGATGCGCCGACATCGGAATAGGGTTTTACCCTTGATCTATTTTGTATTTATCCTAGCCTCTACGTGGGACAACAAAAGCAGAAAGGCTAAGCTATGCGAAATATTATCTACCTTGTTGGACTTATCGTTATCGTTTTGGCGATTGTTCAATTCGTACTGTAAGAGCCTTGGACGAAGCGTGAGCGATCACGCTTCGTCAGCTTCCAGTGTTGGTACTTCCTGAGCTAAAAACCGTTCAAAATCGTCCAGATTGACCGGGTCGAACAACCCAAAACCTTGCATCCAGATTGAGGCTTTGCGCATTGCATCAGGCTCAAGTTTGCACCATTTCACCCGCCCACGCTTTTCCTGACTGATCAATCCGGCACTTGTCAAAACGCCCAGGTGTTTCGAGATCGCGGCCAGAGACATATCAAAAGGTTCAGCCACATCCGTTACGGCCATATCGTCCTCAAGCAGCATCGCCAGTATGGCGCGGCGTGTTGGATCGGAAAGGGCGGCAAATACCTGATCTAGCTCACGTGTCATACCCTGTCTTACCGCGACGGTTTGCCAAGGGAAAGCGTATCACCCGCGTGGGTGATACGTGGTTTCAGATGGCCAGCGGTGCTGGTGCTGCGCAACCTTGGCGTCTGACAGGCCGATATCCCGTGCCAGATGTGGGGTGATATCCTTGATGTGCGGATGTTTGAGCCTGCGCCAGTTGTACAAAACGGCATTTCGAATACGGGAAATATATGTCTTTTTAACACATGACTTTTGGAAACGCCGCGGCGTAATTTTTGCGATGGATGCCATCTTATCTAGCTTTCGTCGTTGATTTAATCTTTTGTGCCAAACACTTCACTTATGCACAAAGACAATTTCTTGACATTATATGTGCAAAAATTGCACATGTATCATATGGTTCGGTCACTTCCCCCTCTCAACGCGCTGCGGGCTTTTGAAGCCGCAGGCCGTCATCAGAGCTTTTCTGGCGCTGCGGTCGAACTTGGTGTCAGTCATTCCTCGATCAGCCGCCATGTACGTGGGTTAGAAGACCGCCTTGGCGTGCAATTGTTCCGCGATCTGCCGCGTGGATTGGCGTTGTCGGCGGATGGTGCTGCCTATCTGGCGCAGATATCGCCGGCATTGGATGCCATCGCCTATGCCACCGAAGGGTTGGCAGAAACGCCGCAAGGCACCATTACCGTCAATTCAGAACCGTTGTTCGCGACCAAATGGCTGGTGCCACGTCTCGCCGCATTTTCAGCAACACATCCCGAGGTTGATGTGCGGTTGGAGGCATCGCGCCATCTGGCGGATGTCGCGCGTTATGAGGCTGATTTGGCCATTCGGTTTGTTCATCCCGGCGGCGTTTATCCAGGGTCCGAATTGATCAGTGACGCGCCGCTGTTCCCCTATGCGTCCCCTAATCTGCTGGATCGGCCTGTAACGCGTCCGCGCGAGTTGCTTGATTATCCACTGCTGCGTGACCGGACAAATGGCACTTGGGACGTGTGGTTCGACAAGGCGGGCGGGGTTGCGCCCGAAGAAGTGCCGCAGCTTATTTGGCGAATGTCTTCGGTCCTCGCGGTTGAGGCCGCGATTTCGGGGCAAGGGGTTTTATTGGTCTCAGCCGAAGTTGTCGCGGGTGAAGTGGCGGCGGGGCGGCTGGTTCAGGTATCTGACGTTGGCTTTCGCGAAGGCGGCTATCATTTGGTCCGCTCGGAAGGTGCGCTCAGACGCAAAGCGGTGCGGGTGTTTCGAGATTGGCTGATCGCGCAGGCAGCGCAATGGCGCAGCACAGGGTAAGCCATAGTAAACCAAAAGGTTGAATGATCCCAAATGCCCGATCTCGCGAATTACACTCACTCCGCTTGCGTCATTTTCCTAAAAGTACATTACTAATCAAAACCTTAAGGCGCGCAGTGTCGTTATTGACTCTGCGCGCCCACGCCAGTAGCTACATCACAAGAATTCCAAGGGGGAATGCGGCGTGACCGACCCGGACCGACAGCAGCAATTGCAGCAGCTTGAGGCCAAAATTCACGCAGCGAAAAAGCGCGGTGCGCCGAAACCCCGAGTGGATGAACATTATTCTCAGGCCAATCTGGCCTGGCGGATGGTGATCGAATTAGTAGCCGGTCTTGGGATCGGTTTTGGCATCGGATACGGGCTTGATGTGTTGTTTGGCACATTGCCGATCTTTATGGTGCTGTTTGTGATGCTGGGCCTTGCGGCTGGGGTAAAGACGATGCTCCGCTCTGCCAAGGAAATCCAGGAAAAGCAGTTGGCCGAACAGGCCGCGAATGATGCGCCTCTCGGGGGCGACAAGAACGAAGGAGCCTGAAATGGCAACAGAGGCACACGGCGCAGAAGAAGGCGGTCTCGTCTTTCACCCGATGGACCAGTTCAAGGTCGAGAACATCTTGGGCGATGGCGCGGTATCTTGGTACACGATCACCAACTCTACTTTGTGGATGGCGCTGGCTGTTCTCGCGACTTTTGCCTTGTTGGTTCTTGGAACCTCAAAGCGCTCTGTCATCCCAACGCGGATGCAGTCGGTTGCTGAACTGGCTTATGGTTTTGTCTATAAAATGGTCGAAGATATCTGCGGTAAAGAGGGGCTGAAGTTCTTTCCTTATATCATGACACTGTTCATGTTCATCGTCTGTGCCAACTTTCTTGGTTTGATCCCAACGGCATTCACACCGACATCACACTTTGCTGTGACAGTTGTGCTGGCGATGGCGGTTTTCCTGACTGTCACCATTCTGGGCTTTGTCAAGAATGGCACCGCTTTCCTTGGCCTGTTCTGGGTATCCTCGGCACCTTTGGCCTTGCGTCCGGTTCTGGCGATCATCGAATTGATCAGCTACTTCGTACGCCCTGTCAGCCACTCCATTCGTTTGGCAGGCAACGTGATGGCGGGCCACGCGGTGATCAAGGTTTTCGCAGGCTTTGCCGCAATCACAATCATCTCTCCGGCATCAGTCATTGCCATCACGGCGATGTACGGGCTTGAGGTTCTTGTGGCCTTTATTCAGGCCTATGTTTTCACAATCCTGACATGCGTGTATCTCAAAGACGCGCTGCATCCGGGTCACTAACGACATTATCCATTCGGGCGACATAACCCGTCCTAATACTCAACTTCCAACCTAATAGGAGAATTCACATGGAAGGCGAACTCGCACACATCGGCGCAGGTCTGGCAGCAATCGGTTCCGGGGCAGCAGCCATCGGTGTTGGTAATGTTGCTGGCAACTTCTTGTCCGGCGCATTGCGCAACCCATCGGCAGCCGCCGGTCAGACAGCCACACTTTTCATCGGCATCGCCTTTGCAGAAGCCTTGGGGATCTTCGCGTTCCTCGTTGCTCTGCTGTTGATGTTCGCTGTTTAATCCTCGGAACTGACATTCTTTCTGGCGGGCAGTCGCGCTAGCGTCACTGCCCGCCCGGACGTTCAAGTTTCCAAGGAGAAGCCAAAATGGCAACTGAAACACAAAGCGATGGTTTGGCCGACGCCATTGGCGTTGATATGGCTGAACATGCCAGCACACCGGGCATGCCACAGCTCGATTTTTCCACTTGGGGAAATCAGGTTTTCTGGCTGATCCTTGCGCTGATCGCGACCTATTTTATTCTGTCACGCGTGGCTTTGCCGCGTATTGGTGCGGTTCTGGCGGAGCGTCAGGGCACGATCACCAATGACATCGCCGCGGCTGAAGACTTGAAAGCCAAAGCTATTGAAGCTGAGGCGGCCTACGACAAGGCTCTGCTTGATGCCCGCGCTGAAGCGCAGAACATCGTTGCGCAGGCCAAAGCAGATATCCAAGCCGATCTGGACGTGGCCATATCCAAGGCAGACGCCGAGATTGCCGCGAAAGCTGCTGAATCGGAAAAAGCAATCTCTGACATTCGTGCAAGCGCGCTTGAGAACGTCAAAGTTGTGGCCAAGGATACCGCGAAAGAAATCATTACAGCGATGGGTGGTAAGGCAGATGCCAAAACCGTCACCGCCGCTGTGACAGCACGGATGAAAGGATAACACCATGCGTTTAACCCTTTCGATTTTGTTGACCGCTTTGGTTGCGTCACCGGCATTTGCCGCAGGCGATGTTTTCTTTTCACTCAAGAACACCGACTTTGTTGTGCTCTTGGCGTTCATCTTGTTCATCGCGGTGCTTTTCTATTTCAAAGTACCGGGCCTGTTGGGCGGTATGCTGGACAAACGTGCCGATGGCATCAAGTCCGAGCTGGAAGAAGCCCGCACATTGCGTGAAGAAGCGCAGACTTTGCTCGCCTCATACGAACGCAAGCAAAAAGAAGTGCAGGACCAGGCGGATCGTATTGTTTCCGCTGCCAAAGAAGAAGCCAATGTTGCCGCCGAACAGGCGCGTGCCGATCTGGCAAAATCACTGGAGCGCCGCATGGCTGCTGCAGAGGAACAAATTGGCTCCGCTCAGGCCGCTGCGGTCAAAGAAGTGCGTGATCAGGCGGTGGTGATCGCCGTTGCCGCGGCACGTGACGTGATCGCCAAGCAGATGTCAGCCGCTGACGGTAACAAGCTGATTGATGATGCAATTGCTGAGGTGGATGCCAAGCTGCATTAAGGTTTGATTTCATCTTATGAATTGGAAAACCCCGGTAATTGGCCGGGGTTTTTCTTTGAAAATGGCGTAGGCTTTAACCACCGTTCTCATGCTGCAACCGTTGGCGTGCAATCTCTTCGTTGCGGTCGGCCTTTTGTTGATCTGTCAGCGCCGCGGCCACATAGTTTAAATGCGCTTCAATCGACGCCCGTGCAGCGGCCGGGTCACGGGCCTGCAACGCGGCGTTTATTGCGCGGTGTTGATCCAATAATGCCGATCGGCTGGTGCGTTGTTTGAACATCATCTGTCGATTGTAAAACACCCCGCCGCGCAGCAGTTCATACATCGACCGCATCATGTGCAGCATCACGACATTATGGCTGGCCTCAACAATTGCCATGTGAAATTGCGCGTCGAGTTGTGCCTCTTCCGCCGCGTCGCGCTTCGTGTGCGCGGCTTCCATTTTATTGAAAACGGTCTGCACCACGGCCAGATCAGTGTCAGAGCCCAGACGCGCTGCGCGCTCTGCCGCCAGACCTTCCATGTCACGGCGGAACGATAGGTAATCGAATACCGCCTCATCGTGACGGGCAAACAGATCAATCAACGCGGGCGAAAAAGCACTGCCCAGAACATCGGCGACATAGATGCCAGCGCCCGGTTTCGTGCTGAGCAATCCTGCGGTCTGCAGTTGCGACACCGCATCACGCAGAGATGGCCGCGACACACCAAGCCGCTCTGCCAGTTCGCGCTCTGCAGGTAACCGTTCGCCTGGCCGCAGGATACCGCGCAGGATCAGCTGTTCGATCTGGGCGATCACAGCGTGGGATAGCTTTTCTTGGGTGACAGGGCGAAACGGCATGGTGTCTCCTTGAATTGGTCAAATTATATGACCAGCGGTGCCGAGCGGCAATTGGTTTTATGTAAAAGTGGTCTGGTAAGGAGATGTTAACCATAGGCGCGCGACACTGGGGAATGCTGAAAATCTTGCTTCTCTGCTGTCTTTGTCTTGCCGCCTGTAACACCGCTGGCCCGCACTTTCGCGGTTTGCCTGCGACCCGTGTGACGGTAGAGGGGTCCGTGTTCGACGTTCGCGTGCGTGACAATCTGGCCGAAGCCATGCGCGTCAATGTGCAATACGCCCCGCGGTTTGGGCCGATCAGAGCGCGCGCGGGCATCGCTATGGCACAGGTCAGCGGATGTAAGGTGAAGGAAGTACGTGGGGATCAAGCATTGGCCACTGGATTGCTTGATTGTGGTAAAGGCGCGCCTCGAGAGCAGATCACACCACAACCGCTTGATTGCATCCCTGTGCGTGGCACTAAATTGCGTGGTGTGGGACAGGTGAGTGTCGATCTGGACTGCTATCCTGCCTAAAACCGCAATATATTGTGGATAACCGCCGATATACCGCTTTCCTTGGTGTGATTTGGTTGACTTAAGGGGGTCTGGCCCGTCATTTTCGCCTGAGCAATGGAATCATCGGAGCATCGCAGTATTTGCGCTTTTCCAAACTCAGACTGACAGGCTTTAAAAGCTTTGTGGACCCAACTGACCTGATCATCGCTGATGGTCTGACTGGCGTTGTGGGGCCGAATGGCTGTGGCAAATCCAATCTGCTTGAGGCGCTACGCTGGGTCATGGGTGAAAACCGCCCCACGGCGATGCGCGGTGGTGGGATGGAAGATGTGATTTTTGCCGGGGCTGCAACCCGGCCCGCGCGCAACTTTGCCGAAGTAGCATTGCATATTGATAATACAGAGCGGTTGGCCCCGGCGGGTTTCAACGACACAGATACGCTTGAGATTGTGCGCCGGATCACCCGCGATGCCGGCAGCGCTTATAAGGCCGCAGGTAAAGACGTGCGCGCGCGCGATGTGCAGATGCTGTTCGCCGATGCGTCCACCGGTGCGCACAGCCCCGCATTGGTGCGACAGGGCCAGATCGCCGAGTTAATCAATGCCAAGCCCAAGAACCGCCGTCGTATTCTGGAAGAAGCCGCAGGGATTTCGGGGCTCTATCAACGCCGCCATGAGGCAGAGTTAAAGCTGAACGCGGCAGAGGTGAATTTGGCGCGTGTTGACGATGTGATCGAACAACTGGCCGCGCAATTGGCACAATTGGCGCGCCAGGCGCGTCAGGCGGCGCGGTATCGCGAAATCGGTGATGGCCTGCGCAAAACCGAAGGTATGTTGCTTTATCGGCGTTGGCGAGAGGCTGATGATGCCCGTTCCAAGGCGGATGAAGAACTGCGTGCCCGTGTGACTGCTGCGGCACAGGCGCAAGGTGTGGTTCAGGTGACGGCGAAGGCGCGGCAGGTGGCCGAAGATGCGTTGCCTGCGCTGCGTGAGGAAGAAGCGATTGCAGCAGCGGTATTGCAGCGGTTGGCGGTTCAGCGTGACACCCTGAGTGATCAGGAAGCGCGTGCGTTGGCGACGATTGAAACATTGACCGGGCGGATCGCGCAACTGGCACGGGACATTGAGCGTGAAGGTGGGTTGAACAAAGACGCTGGTGAAACCATCGAACGGCTTGAGTGGGAAGCCCGTGAGCTTGCCAAGGCAGGTGAAGGCCATGGAACCGCGTTAGAAGCTGCGTCCGAAGCCGCGCGAGAAGCGGCGGCGGTGTTGCAGGCCCGCGAAGGTGATCTATCACAACAGACCGAGGACGTGGCGCGGTTGATCGCCCGGCATGGATCGGCGGAGCGGTTGTTGGAGGACAGTCGTAAAACGCAAGACAAGTCCGAGGCTGAGGCGTTAAAGGCACAAGAAGCTGTGGCGCAGAGTCGGGCAGCACTTGAGAAAGCGGGCGTGGATTTTGCCGATGCCCAGACCGCAGAAGCAACAGCGGTTGCGGCGGCAGAGGCAGCCGATACTGCACTGTTGAACGCAGAGACTTCGCGCGCCGAAACGCAAGCACGAGAAGCGGACGCGCGCGCCGAACGGTCAGAGGCCGAAGGCGAGATGAATGCGTTGCGGGCCGAGGCGGGTGCGCTGGCCAAATTGGTGGAACGCGATACCGCTGAGGGTGGCCAGATATTGGACCGTTTGCAGGTTGAGCATGGCTTTGAAAAGGCGCTGGGGGCCGCGCTGGCAGATGATCTGCGCGCGCCACAGGTTGAGGCAGATGGGCCATCTGGCTGGGCGGTTTTGACGGGCTATGAGATGCCACAACCGTTGCCGGCAGGCGTCACACCACTGACGCAACATGTGTCGGTGCCAGATGTCTTGATACGACGCATGGGGCAGATCGGGCTGGTTGACCCGGATGATGGTCCGCGCCTGCAACATCAGCTTCTGCCGGGGCAACGCTTGGTATCGCCTGAAGGTGATTTGTGGCGGTGGGATGGCTTTCGGGCATGGGCCGAAGATGCGCCATCGGCGGCGGCTTTGCGTTTGCAGCAGTTGAACCGTCTGGAAGTTCTCAAACAATCGCTTGAGCAGGCCAGCCAGCGGGCGGAGGGGGCAAGGTCAGCGCATGAAACCCTGACGCGGACATTGGCGGAACAATCAGAGGCTGACAAACGCGCGCGCGAGGCCCGCCGAGATGCGGACCGTATGGTTGCGGATGCCGGCCGTGCCTTGAGCCGTGCAGAGGCGGATCGCAATTTGGCAGAGGGTCGATTGGAGAGTCTTGGTTTGGCGGTAAAACGCCATGAAGACGAGGCGATGGCGGCGCGCGGCCGCGTGCTTGAAGCAGAACGAGCGCTGGCCGATCTTGGCGATCTGACGGAGGCGCGGGCCAGCGTCGACGATATCCGTATGACCGTTGAGGCCGCGCGGATTACCATGATGTCGCGGCGGTCTGCTCACGATGAATTACGTCGTGAAGGTGAGGCGCGAACCAAACGGTCGCAAGAAGTCACAAAGGAAATCAGTGGCTGGCGGCACCGCTTGGAAACAGCGGAAAAGCGTACTGCGGAGCTGGTCGAGCGCAAAGCCACATCAGAGGCAGAGCTGAAAGAAGCAAGCGCTGCACCAGCCGAGATCGCCGCCAAGCGCGATGAGTTGAGCGATGCCATTGGGGCAGCCGAAGCCCGGCGTGCAGAGGCGGCAGACAATCTGTCGGTTGGCGAGAGTACGTTGCGTGAGGCGACGTTGACCGAGCGTGATGCAGAGCGGCAGGCATCAGAGGCTCGCGAAGCCCGCGCGCGATCAGAGGCCCGTGCAGAGGCCGCAAAAGAGACTGTTGCAGCGGCGGCAGAGCGGATTGCCGAAGACCAGCAGGTCACGCCAAATCAATTGCTGACAGCATTGGATGTGAATCCCGATCAGATGCCCGGGGCGGATGCACTAGAGGCCGATGTGAACCGTCTGAAGCGTCAGCGTGACGCGCTTGGGGCGGTGAACCTGCGCGCCGAAGAAGACGCGAAGGACGTACAGGAAGAACATGATAATCTGACCACCGAAAAGGCTGATCTGGAAGAGGCAATCAAGGCACTACGCAGCGGTATTGCAAGCCTAAACCGAGAGGGGCGGGAGCGCTTGTTGACGGCATTTGAGCAAGTGAATTCCAATTTCTCATTGCTCTTTACACATCTGTTTGGTGGTGGTGAGGCCAATCTGGTGATGGTCGAATCCGATGATCCGCTTGAGGCAGGTTTGGAAATCATGTGCCAACCACCCGGCAAGAAATTGAGCACGCTCAGCTTGCTGAGTGGGGGGGAGCAGACGTTGACAGCGATGGCGTTGATCTTTGCAGTGTTCCTCGCCAACCCGGCGCCAATCTGTGTGTTGGATGAGGTGGATGCGCCTTTGGATGATGCCAACGTGACGCGGTTTTGTGATCTGCTCGACGAGATGTGTCGCCAGACTGATACGCGGTTTTTGATCATCACGCACCATGCGGTGACGATGGCGCGGATGGATCGGTTGTTTGGGGTGACCATGGCCGAGCAGGGTGTGAGTCAATTGGTTTCCGTTGATCTGAAAGCCGCCGAAACACTGGTCGCGTGATCGTCAGTGGCTATTGATCGGCACCTGCGTTAGCGTTTTCAGATGCGACTTTTATTGGCTTTAATCCTGCTGCCGACCTGCGTTTTTGCGGATGGTTTCGCACGGCTTGAGGGGGATACTGTGTTGGCACGAGAGCAGGTTGTCGCGCTGACGGCGGGTCGTGTGCTGAGGTTTTATGAGGGTGGTCAGTCAAGATACTCGGTCGGCGGCGCTTATAGCTATTCCTATGAAAGTGGGGCGACGGCATTTGGGCACTTTGATATCAAACCCGACGGCGAGGTCTGTGTCACATTTACCAACGGACGTCAGCGATGTGACATATTTGTGCATAGCCATGGGCGTTTGGTGTTGTTGACCGAGGATGGTGGTCGATATCCGGTGCGTCCCTGATGATTAACGATATCCGAACATTTCAAATCTAATTTGACTTCACCCGCGACGCTTCGCGGTGTGAGGAGGTGATTGAATTGGATGATTCAACCTTCCGAAATTGGATGGTCATCATCGCGGCGGCAACGCTGGTTGTGACGATCATCCGGCTCTGGGTGTAATTCCCTGAAAAAGAGTGACCCCGCAGAGCTAGACCTCTGCGGCGTCGTTCTTAGAGATGATCTATTGAAAGATTTTCCCTTCCGATGCCTTAGATATAGCTCAAATCGCGCCAAATTGCAATTATTCACCGTACGGTATGGTTAACGAAACCTTACCTCGGCGCATCCTTTTCGATTGGCCCACCGGCCTTTGCCCAGCCGCCAAACCCGTCTTTCAAATGTGCCGCGTCAAAGCCCATGTCTTGCAATGTGGCCACCGAAATGGCGGAGCGCCAGCCGGAGGCGCAGTGAAAGACAAATCTCTTATCCTGCGCAAACACATCTTTGAAATAGGGACTGTCGGGGTCAACCCAGAATTCCAGCATACCGCGCGGACAATGGAAACTGCCGGGAATAAAGCCACTGCGTGCGCGTTCACGTGGGTCGCGCAGGTCGACGATCTGAATAGATGGGTCATCCACCATTGCAATTCCGACGGCTGTTTCGATTTCCTCGATCCGGGCGCGGGCGTCCGCAACCATCTGGGCGGCTGATACTTTCAAGGCCATGCGCGTTTCCTGTGTCAGAGCCTGGAGAGCAATTCTGGTGTGGGCCAACCGTCGACGGGCATGCCCAACCGCGTTTGTTCGGCACGCACAGCCGCGCGGGTGCCGGAACCCAAGATACCGTCGACACCCCCCACATCATAGCCCATGTCTTGCAGCCGGGTTTGTAGGGTCCGCATCTGATCGCCATTTAGCCCCTTGTCTGGATTGCCCACGTCATACACCTTTGCGCCTTGCAGGCGGGTGGCAAAGTAGGCGGCTGTCATGACATAGGTAAAACTCTGATTCCATTCAAAATAGACACGAAAATTCGGATAGGCGATAAAGGCTGGGCCGTTACGCCCTTGAGGGATCAGAACAGACCCTTCGAGCCCCTCAGCCAGCGGACCATTGCGCGGGGTGACACCAAGGGCGGACCATTCCGAGATGGGTTTCGTGGTTTCCAATCCGGTCTGTGACCAATCCAGATCATCGGGCAAAGTGACTTCGGCCAACCACGGTTCGCCCGCACGCCACCCAAGGCTTTGCAGCATCTTTCCGCCTGACATCAGCGCATCCGCGGCAGAGGTTTTGAGAGACACTTTGCCATCGCCATCGCCATCCGTGCCGTTTTCCAAGATATCGTATGGCAACATCTGCACCATGCCAATTTCGCCAGCCCAAGCCCCGGTGGTGGTGGATGGATTGAAATCGCCCCGTGCGTAAAGTTCCATCGCGGCAATGACTTGCGGGCGGAAAAGTTCAGGGCGGCGGCAATCATGGGCCAGTGTCACCAGCGCGTTGGCCGTGTTGAAATCGCCCTGAAAGGTGCCGTAATCCGTCTCAAAAGCCCAGAAGGCCAGCAGTACACCCCGGTCCACGCCAAATTCAGCCTCAATCCTATCAAAGATGGCGTCGTACTTCTGACCATTTGATCGGCCACGGTTGATACGGTCTGCAGAAATCAGACGCTGCGAAAAATCGACAAAGGGCAGTTGAAACACACCCTGCTTCTGATCAGCGCGTATGACTGCGGGATCTAAGGTGATATTGGCAAAGAATGCATCGGCAGTGGTGGGTGTGATCCCGGAGGCAATCGCTTCGGTTTTGAGAGCATCGACAAATGCGGAAAAGGGGCCACCGCAGGGGGTCTCAGCAAGGGCGGTGACTGGTGCGGTCATAAGAGCCGCGGCAAACAGAATGGAGCGCATGGTAGTCCTTCAAATCAACAACAGGCCAAGGGTCAGGCTGATGCCCAACATCACCATCCATGCCTGCCATAGACGGGTGATGGCAGCGTTGATTGCGTCTGGTCCAATGGTACGCGCCCCCATGCCATTGACCCATGCAAATTGCTGCATTTGACCATCATAGCTGCGTGGCCCGGCCAATGCCACATTAATGGCACGTGACATCGCCGCTTCGGGCCAGCCTGCGTTTGGGGATTTGTGTTTAGACGCATCGGCGCTTATGGATTGCCACAAATGCAGGGTGCCAGCGGGCAACGCGATTAATACGGCAGTGAGCCGTGCCGGGATCAGGTTCAACAGATCATCCATGCGCGCAGAGGCCCAGCCAAAGTCCGCGTGGCGTGGGGTGCGATAGCCAATCATGCTGTCGGCAGTGTTCACAACCTTGTAGATGAACAATCCGGGTAGACCGGCGATCAGGAACCAAAAAGCAGGGGCGATGACCCCATCGCTGAGGTTTTCGGCAGCGCTTTCGATCGCAGAGCGAGCGACATTGGGTTCTGCCATGTCGGTCGTGTCACGGCTGACAATCATCGCTACGGCGCGGCGGCCTTGAAGCAACGACATCCGCAACCCGTCTGCGACGGCGCGGACATGATCCACGAGGGATCGCTGCGCCAGCAAGATTGCGACAAGAACAATTTCAACGACCGGACCAAAGAAACTGATGGCATACCCCAGTAACCCAGCGCCGAATATCAGCGCTACAAGGACAAGCACGCCCTTTATTTTGCGCGCTTTGCCTGCATTGAAACGTTGATCAAACCATCCAATCAACCGACCCATCAGAACCGCAGGATGCGGCAGGCGTTTCCAAAGCCACTCGGGTTCTCCCAGCGCGGCATCCAATAGCATCGCAAGGCTTAGGATTAGCGCCGTGTTCATGCCAGCGCCGCTTCAAGACGCACCCATCCGCCGGGGTCGGGCAGGCCCAAGCGCAGCCATTTGGCATTGTATGGAAAGACCCGTGACCAGATGTGATGTCTGGCGAGTTTGATCTGCCATTCAGAGGCATCCGCGACTTCATAAAGGCGGAACAATGAAGTGCCACCAACCAAATGCGCATCGTGTTTTAGGATCAAATGGTCAAGGTGATCTGCGTCTTGCTGCAACCGTAGGCGGGTGGTGTCAGCCCAGTTGGTGTCGCACAAGGCGGCTGTGCCGATGGTTAATGCCGGGCCAGACACAGCCCATGGGCCCAGCATGGAATCCAGCCGCCTGATCAACACAGGATCACCAATAACAAAGCCCAAACGCAGGCCCGCCAAACCCCAGAATTTACCAAAACTCTTGAGGATCAATGTGCCGGGGTGCGCTGCGTTGGTGATCAATGTGGCGGCGGGCGCCACATCACAAAAGCTTTCGTCGATAATCCGCAGGGGGGCATCCATTTCGGTGGTGCGCCATTGCCGACCATCGGGGTTGTTGGGATGGACATGCACGCAAGCCGACGCATTTCTGGGTGCTTGTACAACCGTCCATCCGGCTGCTGCAAAACTGGCCGCGTGTTCATTGTAGGTGGGACCGGGGATATGGACGTTTCCGGCGGGGACCAATCTGGGGACTTGAGCAATTGCGCTGGAAGCGCCAGGGACAGGCAAAACTGCTGCTGTATCTGGAATGTTCCAAAATGTACGCGCGGCAGCTTCTAGCGCGTCGCGGGCCGCTTGATCAGGCAGAGATGTCCAAGCATCTGCTGGAATATCTGAGCGAGGATATGGAACAGGGTTAATGCCTGTAGATAGATCCAGCCAATCACCGCGCGCCCCGCCAAATGCCGCTGCCGCTGCATCCACGCCGCCACCATGGTCGCGTTTGAGACTGTCCAATGTGGAAATACCTTTTGCCGGGGACGTGGGCCAGTTAGCGCCCGTTTGACGGTTCTCAAAGAGCGGAAAAATGCCGTTTGTTCAAGAGCCATCCGGTTTGTTAAGTTGCTTACCTGAAAGTTAATCATTTGTTAAGATTTAGAGCTATCGACTAAATCCGTGGTCTATTTGCAAGATTGGGAAAATGGTGTCCTTGGAACCTCAGCTCAGAGTGCTGATTGTTGAGAGCGTGCCAGAACTGGCGCGGCTTTGGCGACGGCATCTGGAACGTCAGGGCATGCAGGTTTTTGCTGCTGAAACACAGGATACTGCAACGACCTATTTGGCGGCGCACGACACCGATATCATTATTCTGGATTTGGTGATCGACGACGGATCAGCGCTGGCTGTGGCTGACTATGCGAATTACCGTCAGCCTGAGGCACGGGTGATTTTTGTGACCAACACAACTTTCTTTTCTGACGGGTCGATCTTTGCTCACTCTGCGAATGCGCGGGCTTTTTTGCCCTCAACCACACCACCGGATGACCTCGCGGCGATGGTCGCGCATTACGGGTCTGATCGGCGGTAGCAGTCGATTTAGCCGCGCCCGTGTGGTGCATCGAAATCCAGGATGGGATTAATCGGGATGATCCGGTTTGGGTTAATTGTCTCGTGGCTGTAGTGATAATGCCGCACGATGTGGTCAAAATTCACTGTCTCAGCTACACCCGGCCATTGGTATAGCTCGCGGGTGTAGGCCCAGAGGTTCGGATAGTCGATGATCCGTGCGCGGTTGCATTTGAAATGTTGGTGATAGACCGGGTCAAACCGCACAAGTGTGGTGAACAGCCGCCAATCTGCCTCGGTCAGCTTGTCGCCGATAAGGTATCTATTCTGCGCAAGGATACCTTCTAGCCAATCAAGGGTTTCAAACAAAGGATGGACAGCGGCGTCATAGGCTTGCTGTGTTGTCGCAAAGCCGGATTTGTAGACGCCATTGTTCAGGGTGTCGTAAATCCGATCATTCACGGGTGCTATTTTGGCACGTTGGCTGCCGGGCCAATAATCATCGGCGTTGCCAGTGATGCTATCAAACGCGGTATTGAACATACGGATGATTTCAGAACTTTCATTCGATACAATTGTGTTTTGCACCTTGTCCCAAAGGATCGGTACGGTCACACGGCCACTAAATTTCGGATCTGCCTTGGTATAGATGTCACGGGCATAGGGCAGGCCAAACAGCTGATCCCCGGTGGCCCCATTGTCGTCGGTCTTAAAAGTCCAGCCTTCACCAAGCATATCGGGATGTACAACAGAGACGTCGATATGAGGGGCCAAATCTTTGATTTGCCGGAATATCAAGGTGCGATGGGCCCAAGGACAGGCGTGACTTACATACAGATGGTAGCGCCCTGATTCTGCCTTAAACCCGGATTTTCCAGATGGGCCTGCGCTGCCATCGGCAGTGATCCAATTGCGAAACTGTGCTTGAGCGCGTTCAAATTTGCCATCTGAGGACTTGGTATCATACCATTTGTCCTGCCAAACACCGTCTACTAATAGGCCCATTTCGTGTTTCTCCTGTGATACTGGACCAAATGTAGTTTGCCGATCGGGTTTCGTCCAAGGCTGATACTGCGCAAGTGGGCTGCAAAAATGCACACCTGAAATCTGTCGCAAAAAATTAACTTGAATTTAGGGCAGTTTAGGTCAGCTTAGACATATTAATCGGGGGGACAGATGGAAGCGGTTTTTTCAAAAGAGATACAGGCGGGGTTGGACGCCGCCCGCCTGACGGGTCTTAAAAAAGCGTCGCGTTTGCGGATCGATGTGGACGGACAATTGTTTCCCGTGCTGCGGATGTGGAAGACTGGTTTTGCCGTCGCGGCAGATAATGCGCCGCATTTGCGTGGGTTGGTCGATCTTTATGATGGGGCAAACCACCTGTTCCAATGTCTGATTTTCGCCGGTGAAGAAGAGGCGGGTGAAATGCAATATGAATTCAAACGCGCCACCCCGGTTGCTCATGCAGCGGCGCTGGATTTCGAAAAGTCCGCCTTTGCACCCGCAGGTTTGATTGTTGATGGCAGATAAGCCAATAAAAAGGCGGGTCTGAACCCGCCCTTTTGTATTGGGTTATTGCAGATCTTTGAAAGCATCCGTCAAGCGGTCACATGCTTCTTCTATACGTGCGCGCGGTGTGCCAATGTTGAACCGCAGGAAGCTCTCTCCACCTTTGCCAAGGCCGCGGCCGGGCGTGGGCGCTATGCGCGCATCGCGCTGAACACGGTCCAGAACTTCGTTTTGCGTCATTCCGGTGCCTGCAAAATCAACCCATGCCAGATAAGTTGATTGCATCGGCATAGCGCGCAATCCGGGGATCGCGTTGATCCGTTCATTGAACAACTTGGCATTTTCACCAAGATATGTGACCAAATCATCGACCCATTGCGACCCTTCCGGCGAATAGGCGGCGCGTGTCAGGCTTATGCCCAACAGATTGGGGCTGATGTCGAGGCTGCGGTAGAACGCGCCGAAAGTTGCGCGCAGGTCGGGATCGGGGACCATTACACAGCCGGTGCGTGCGCCAGCGATATTAAAGGTCTTTGAGCCGGAGGTCATGGTAATCAGACGGTCAGTGATGTGCGGTACAGCGACATGGGTCGGAACATAGGTATGTCCCGGCAATATCAGGTCATGGTGAATCTCATCGGAAATCAGCAACAGGTCGTGACGGATGCAGAAATCCGCAAGCTGGGTCATTTCCTCGCGGCTCCAGATGCGTCCGGCGGGATTATGTGGTGAACTGATCAGGACGATTTTTTCGTCTCCTGTCAGAAGCGCATCATAGGCGTCGAAGTCCATTGCATAGGTGCCGTCTGACTGGATGGCCAATGGCAACTCTGTGTTCTTGCGACCTGTCTTGGCAATCTTGGCGGCAAATTCATGATAGACTGGTGTAAAGGTGACAACGCCGTCGCCCGGCGCGCTGAACGCGTGAAGGGCCATGGCGATGCCGTTGCCGAGGCCGTATGTGACGAACATCCAGTCCGCCTCGACAGTCCAATTATGGCGGTTTTGCATCCACCATTGTATCGCCTCATGATACTTTTCCAGCCCGCTGAAATAGCCGTAATTCGCTTTGTCCAACAATCCGCGCACTGCATCTTGAAGAAAATCAGGTGCGGAGAAATCCATGTCTGCGACCCACATTGCGATGCCATCCTGGGCAGGCACGCCTGAAAAGGCTTCCATCAGATCCCATTTACTTGCGTCGGTTCCGCGGCGGTCGATGATCTCGTCAAAACTCATGTCGGTCTCCTGTGAACTTGCGCGCCAAGCTACTGACAAATGCAGGACCTGCAAGCCCCCGGTTGCAGTGCCGCCAAGCATCGCCTAAATCACCTTTCATGAAACGAAATATCCTTTTGCACCCTGATCCCCGGCTCAAGAAAGCCTGCGCGCCTGTCAGTGACCTGACGGATGAGTTGCGCACGCTTGCTGATGATATGCTGACGACCATGTATGAGGCGCCCGGTATTGGTTTGGCCGCCCCGCAAGTGGGCGTTTTGGATCGCCTGATCGTGCTGGATTGTGTGAAAGAAGAGGGCGAAGCGCCACGCCCGTTGATCATGTTCAACCCCGAAGTGATTGCGTCGTCAGAAGACGTGAATACCTATGAGGAAGGCTGCTTGTCGATCCCGGATCAATTTGCCGATGTGACACGGCCCGCTGAGGTGGATGTGCGGTGGGTCGACCGAGATGGCAAGGAGCAGTCAGATACATTTACCAAGCTCTGGGCGACATGTGTGCAGCATGAGATCGACCATTTGGATGGCAAATTGTTCATCGATTATCTAAAACCGCTGCGCCGTCAGATGATCACCCGTAAAATGGTGAAACTGAAACGCGAATTGGCGCGCGGATGAGTGTTTTGCCGATTGTGATCTGGCCCGATCTGCGTCTGGCGGAAACCTGTGCGCCGATCGAAGACATCACGCCTGAGATCGAACGGCTTGCTGCAGATATGCTGGAAACAATGTACGCTGCACCGGGTCGCGGTTTGGCCGGGCCACAGGTTGGTGCGATGCAGCGGATATTCGTGATGGACGCGGGATGGAAAGAGGGGAAGTCTGACCCGATTGTCTGTCTCAATCCGATGTTGCAGGAAGTCAGCGAAGATCGCGTGACTAATAGTGAGGGATGCCTGAGCATTCCCGGCGTCAGTGCCGATATCAGCCGTCCCGCGCAGGTTCAGATGGTGTGGACCGGGTTGAATGGGGGGCGTTACGTCCAGAGCTTTGAAGGGTTCGCTGCCGCCTGTGTGCAGCATGAATTGGATCATTTGGATGGGGTCGTGACCTTTGATCATCTTGGCGCCGACGAACGGTTGGCGTTGATTGCGGAGTATCATGCGCAATGAGTGTACGGCGTTGCATCCCATGGCCAGACAAGCGGCTGAGAACCAAAGCCGAGGTGGTGACGGAAATCTCCGACGAAGTGCGCGCGATCTGGAACGATATGATCGACACCATGGATGCAATGCCCGGTGTCGGGCTTGCTGCACCGCAGATCGGTGTGATGCTGCAACTGGCCGTTGTCGACGCGTCAGAGGCGCGCAATCGGCGGATAAAGTTGGCAAACCCTCACGTGATAGATGCCTCTGCCATTATGAATGTTCACGAAGAAGCCAGCCCAAATTTGTTGGGTTTTTCCGCCAAGATCAGTCGTCCGCGTGGGGTTACGGTGCGGTATATGGACGAACATGGCGCGACAGTGGAACGTAACTTTGTCGGGTTGGAGGCAACATCGGTGCAGCATCAGATCGACCATCTGGCGGGCCGAATGTATTTCGACAACCTGAGTAAGATGAAACGCGATATGTTGTTGCGTAAGGCTCGCAAGGCCAAGGGTTAAGAGCTTTTGCAGATTGGAAAAGCGATGCGCGTGATCTTTATGGGGACGCCAGAATTCTCGGTTCCGGTGCTGGATGCCTTGGTGACCGCAGGCCATGATATTGTGTGTGTCTATTGCCAACCGCCGCGGCCCGCCGGGCGGGGTAAGAAGGATCGGTCCAGCCCGGTTCAGACACGCGCCGAGGCATTGGGATTGTCGGTCCGCCATCCGGTGTCGGTGAAGTCCGTGGATGAACAGGCGGCATTTGCTGCGCTTAATGCGGATGTAGCGGTTGTCGTGGCGTATGGTTTGATCTTGCCGCAATCCGTGCTGGATGCGCCACGTCGTGGCTGTTTGAACATCCACGCTAGCCTACTGCCGCGTTGGCGCGGGGCGGCACCGATCCATCGGGCAGTTATGGCGGGGGATGCGGAAACGGGTGTCTGTATCATGCAGATGGAGGCCGGGTTGGATACTGGGCCAGTGCTGCTGAAAAAGGTAACGGCAATTGGTGCGGAAGAGACCACAGCCCTGTTGCATGATCGGTTGAGTACAATGGGTGCTGAGGCGATTGTTGAGGCGCTTGGCTCATTGGATGACCTTACGCCACAGCCTCAACCAGAGGAGGGCGTGACCTATGCGCGTAAAATCGATAAGTCCGAGGCTCGGATAGATTGGACAAGGCCCGCCATCGAAGTGGATCGTTTGATCCGGGGCTTATCGCCCTTTCCTGGCGCGTGGTTTGAATATGAGGGTACGCGGGTCAAGGTTTTGGGATCCACCATTGCCGAGGGGGCCGGCGCGCCCGGCGAAGTGTTGGACAACGGGCTGCGGGTCGCTTGCGGTGAGGGGGCTGTGCAGTTGACGCGCTTGCAACGGGCGGGCAAGGCTGCGCAGGGTGTCGAGGATTTTCAGCGCGGTGCACAGATTGCGCCGGGCACACGGCTGACAGGAGAATAACAGATGTTTCTAACCATGTTTGGGACTGTCGTGATTGCCGGGATCGTTGGCTATGTGTCCGAGAAAACCGGATGGACGCATAATGGGATTTTGCAGTCGATCATCATCTGCATCGGTGGTGCATTCTTGTTTTACTTCGTGCGGATCATGTTCGGATTTGGGTTTGCCAGCCCCGGTGTGAACGCCATTGTGTCGTCAATCGGATCGCTGATTATTGTACCGTTTCATTGGCGTAGGTGATCGGCCGTCGGCTTAGGTCTTGGGTGGTGTGCTTTTGTAAACTGGCAGGTGCCAGCCGAAGAACAATGACCCCGCACGTAAGACCCAAGTGACGACGGCGCAGGCCAGCAGGGCCAGCAAGATGTCATATTCGTAAAATTTGACCAGCACCGCGGTTGCAGCGCCCGCAAAGGCGGCGGTCGCATAAAGCTCACCTTGTTTTAACACCAGTGGCACGTCACCCACCACAACATCGCGCATCAGGCCGCCCATGCAGCCCGTGATCATCCCCATCAGGATGACGATGACGGGCGATTGATCCAGAGAAAGGGCAACACCGGCACCCGCGGCGACAGCGATGGCCAAGGCAAGGCTGTCCAACCAGATCAGCGTGCGCAGGCGGCTTTCGAGTAAATGTGCCGTGAAAAACACCACCACAGCGGCCCCTGCGGCGACGCCCAGATAGGTAGGGTTTGCGATCCAGAAGATTGGATTGCGGTCGAGCAGCAGATCGCGAATGGTGCCACCGCCCAACGCCGTCAGGCAGGCGATAAAGGCAAATCCTATCAGGTCAAGCTGTGCACGGCTGGCGACTAAGGCACCAGTAATGGCAAAGACTAGGACCGATGCGTAGTCGAGCAGGCTAAGCAGGGTCATCTCTTGAAAGGTGCCATGCCAGCGCGCGCCAGTTCATCGGCGCGTTCGTTTTCGGGATGCCCTGCGTGGCCCTTGACCCATTCCCACGTGACTTTGTGTCGGGCATTGGCAGCATCTAGTCGTTGCCAAAGCTCGACGTTTTTTACGGGTTTCTTGGCGGCGTTTTTCCAACCGTTTTTCTTCCAACCAAAAATCCAAGCGGTGATGCCGTTTTTGACATAATTGCTGTCCGTGACGATGGTGATCTCGGTCTCGCGGTCCAAGGCTTCAAGGGCGTTGATCGCGGCCAACAGTTCCATGCGGTTGTTGGTTGTATCTGCCTCGCCACCCTTCAACTCGCGCTCTTTGACCACGCTGTCGCCATCGCGCGCCTGCATCAAGGCACCCCAACCGCCTGGGCCGGGATTGCCAGAGCAAGCGCCGTCTGTGTATGCGTAGAGTTTAGCCATGAGCGTGAAACGCAATCCATTCGTCTGCTGTACCTGCAAGCCCGACATCGCGGCCCGTTGTGAAACTGTCAATCACAAAGCCAGCGTCAGTAAGCAGATCGCCCAATTCTTTTTGCATAAAATAGGTATATTTTCGTCCCAGCCCATCGCGTTCACTGTCGTCACCCGTTTTCAAGGCGATGTGAAGCAGGCCTCCGGGCTTTATCGCGGTTTTTATTGCAGCCAAATGGCGCGGCATGTCGGCGCGTGGTGCATGAAGCAAACTAAAATTGGCCCAGACGCCATCATACAGGTTTTCGCCCGTGATGTCGTCAAAGGTCGCATGAATCGGTGTCACCAAAGGATGTTCCGGGATCAAATCAACCATCTCAGCGACGGCATCACTTGCCGTGACCTGCAACCCTGCTTTTGCCATGAAGTGCGCGAAATGTCCCGGCCCACAACCGAGGTCAAGCACATGTCCACCTTTGGGTATGGCCGCGATGAATTTCGCCTGTAAAGGATCCTTACCCGCGGACTCGCTCATCAAATCAGAATAGTATTGCGCCTTTTCTGCGTAAACTTTGAGGGTTTCGGGATCGGTCATGCGGGTTCTCTCAAGACGCGAGGCACTTTGAATTCGACATTTTCTTGTGCCGTTTCTACAATTTCAGTGGCGACATCGTAGCGCGCTTTGAACGCGTCGATGACTTCGTTGATCAGGACTTCAGGGGCAGATGCGCCTGCCGTGATGCCGATGCTGGTGATGCCGTCCAAGCTGCGCCAATCAATGTCAGTGGCGCGTTGGACCAGTTGCGCATACGCGCACCCGGCGCGTGCGCCGACTTCGACCAAACGGCGGGAATTTGAGGAATTGGGCGCGCCGACCACAAGCATCGCATCGCATCTTGGGGCCATGGCTTTGACCGCTTCTTGACGGTTGGTTGTGGCGTAACAAATGTCTTCTTTGTGCGGCCCGACAATGGCCGGAAACCGCGCCTTGAGGGCAGCTACGATGTCGGCGGTGTCATCAATACTAAGCGTGGTTTGGGTGACATAGGCCAATTGCTCAGGGTCACGCACATCGACCGTGGCCACATCATCAGGGGTCTCGACCAACAACACTTCGCCGGGCGGCAGTTGCCCCATGGTGCCCACAGTCTCTGGATGGCCTTTGTGACCGATCATGACCATTTGAAGTCCCGCATCGGCGTGACGCTGGGCTTCGATGTGGACTTTGCTTACCAAAGGACAGGTCGCATCGACATAGACCATATTGCGGGCTTGCGCGGCGCTGGGTACTGACTTTGGCACACCGTGCGCGGAAAAAATGACCGGCCGATCATCGGGACATTCTGACAATTCTTCCACAAATACCGCGCCTTTGTCGCGCAAACCGTCAACCACGAATTTATTATGTACAATCTCATGGCGCACATAGACGGGCGCACCCCACTTTTGCAGCGCCATCTCGACGATTTTAATGGCACGGTCCACGCCTGCGCAAAAGCCACGCGGGGCGGCAAGGTACAGAGTGAGGGGAGGTTTTGTCATGGGCTACTCCGGACGGGCGATTGTGGCAGAGGTAAGCCTTTGGTCGCTATTCGTCCAGTGGCACAGGTTGTTTGTTGATCAGGGCGGCGGCTTGTGCGCGGTTGTGTACACCAAGTTTCTGATAACCGGATTTTGCATAATCTGAAACCGTGTGGATCGAGATGCTACAGATTTCGGCCGCTTCTTTGCGGCTGCGACCCCGTGCCAACAGATAAATCACTTCGCGTTCACGTGGGGTGAGTTGGTCAAGTTCCGGGGCCAGCGGTGGCGCAATTAGCGGCGCGCGAAAATCCTGATCTGGCGGCGGTTGTTTCGGTGAACTGAGGTCTTCAATGCGGCGGTGGATCAACAGGCAGAACAATCGGATTTCTTCTGCCCGGGGCATCATGCGGACCATAAATGTTGCGCGATCAAGGCCAGTACCCAAGATAAAACCACCAAACCGCTCAGAGCCTTGCAAACGCATCGGGACCGCAAGACCGGCCTTGAAACCATTTTCCCCCGCGCGGTCTATAAAGGCGCGTTCGTTCGCGGTCAGATAGGGGTGGCTGTCAACAAATTCGCTACCAATTGGGATGATTTCATAGTTGTCGCAAGAGTAGCGTAGGAACGGATCATTTTGAGGTGGTCTGTCGTCGTATAGCCCGACCATCGTACAGCGCAGGAAGGGTGAATCGAACGTACTGGAAACCGTAAGATAAATCACATGGTCAAATCCTATGCTGGCAAGCGTGTCGACCACGGCATGCCAAAGCGCATCCACATCCTGAATTTTTTCCAATGTTGCAGCGTGGTTAACGAGCATTTAACCTCATTACCCCCCCTGATTAGGGGGGCCAAATTTGACAGCTAGAATGGTAATATATCAAAGGGGACCGCGACAACAAAGCGCGGTATTTGTTCCCTGCCACAATTTTAGCACCAGAAACGCGCCGGAGCCTGAGAGCTTTCGGCGTGTTTATTATTTAGCTTAGGTGATTAGCACGCTGTCAGGTGATTAATCTTCGATTTCAGGACTGTGTTCCCGTGGGGGGCGCCCGATCACGTCGCGCAGATCGTCCAATTCGATAAAATTATCCGCTTGGCGACGCAGGTCGTCTGAAATCATCGGGGGTTGGCTGCGGATGGTCGATACGACTGAAACTCGCACACCCCGGCGTTGCAGGCATGCGACCAGAGGTGAGAAATCACCGTCGCCAGAAAAAATCACGATATGATCGACACGCGGTGCAAGTTCCATCGCATCCACGGCCAATTCGATATCCATGTTCCCTTTGACTTTGCGGCGCCCCATGCTGTCGGTGTATTCCTTGGCGGGCTTGGTCACCATGGTGAAACCGTTGTAGTTCAACCAGTCGACCAAGGGGCGGATCGGCGAATATTCATCGTTTTCCAACAATGCGGTATAGTACATTGCGCGCAGCAGTCTGCCGCGCCGCACGAATTCCTGTCGCAGCAGCTTGTAGTCAATATCGAACCCGAGGGACTTCGCAGCGGCATACAAGTTTGAGCCGTCGATAAACAACGCTAGCCGCTCATCTTTATAAAACATCTTATTTCCTTTCGGCGGGATCTTCGCCAAACAATCTGGTTTGATCTATCGTCTTAGAAGGCTAACGGACAAAGTAATAATCAGGTCGTTCAACCCCGCAGTGATGCGGCGCATAAGTAAGGATTTTTGACCATGCTTCAAGCCCACAATCATGGGGAAAAAAGCGATGATCCGCTCAGCGTACACCATAATATGCTCATTGCGCTTGGTGGTAACTTAGCGTCACCGTTGGGACCGCCTCAGTTGACGTTAGGTGAAGCGCTTCGCGTATTGGTAGAAATGGGCGCAGTGATTCGGGCAATAAGCCCATTTTACCACACTCCTGCGTTTCCTGCCGGAAATGGTCCCGATTATGTGAACGCAGCGGCAAAGATCAGCGCAACGTGGTCGCCATCGCAAGCATTGGAAATATTGCATGCGATTGAGGCCGACATGGGCCGGGCACGGGTTCAGCGGTGGGGGCAACGTACGCTTGATCTGGATATGATTGCCTATGATGATCTGGTCTTGCCCGACCTCAAAACCCATCAGGCATGGCGTGCATTGCCGCTGGACGCACAAATCGCCAAGACACCAGATGAGTTGGTGCTGCCGCATCCGCGTTTGCAGGACCGGGCGTTTGTGTTGGTGCCCTTGACGGATGTAGCACCCGATTGGGTGCATCCGATCCTTGGCAAAAGTGTTTCTGAGTTGTTAGAGGCACTGCCGGAGGCCGACAAAACAGCGGTGCGCAAGATAGAATAGCCGCTTGTAAATCTGATAAAAGCCCCCTAAATACGCCACTTCTGACCGCATATGAGATATTGGAGCATTCCATGGCCCGCGTTACTGTAGAAGATTGTGTAGACAAAGTTCCCAACCGGTTCGAACTTGTCATGCTGGCCGCCCACCGTGCGCGCGAAATCTCGGCGGGCTCCGCTGTGACCGTGGACCGTGATAACGACAAAAACCCCGTTGTCTCGCTGCGTGAGATTGCGGATGAGACTCAATCTGCGGATGCCCTGCGCGAGCGTCTGATTGAATCGAACCAGAACCAGATTGAAGTTGATGAACCCGAAGAAGACGCCATGGCGCTTTTGATGGGTGCAGAGCAGGACAAGCCGGAAGAAGACAGCATGTCCGAAGAAATGTTGTTGCGTCAGTTGATGGCGGCACAGGGGCAGGGGTAAAACCCACGCCCTCGCGTTTGAGAACGTGAGGGCCAAGAGGCAGATGGCATGAACAACGCCGAAATCACTGCCGACGACCTGCTGGCGCTGGTTCATTCTTATAATCCTAAAACAAATGAAAAACTGATCCGTGCGGCGTATCAATACGGTGCGGACATGCACGAAGGGCAGTTTCGCCATTCGGGTGAGCCCTATTTTACGCATCCGGTGTCTGTTGCGGCGATCCTGACTGAACAGCAACTGGATGATGCGACCATCATCACAGCGCTTTTGCATGACACAATCGAAGACACAAAGGCGTCTTATGCCGAGGTGGAAACACGCTTTGGCCGCGAAGTGGCCGAACTTGTTGATGGCGTGACCAAGCTGACCAACCTTCAGCTCAATTCAAACGAGACCAAGCAGGCCGAGAATTTTCGCAAATTGTTTATGGCGATGGCCCGTGATTTGCGGGTTATTTTGGTCAAACTTGCCGACCGGCTGCACAACATGCGTACGATCAAATCAATGAGGGTTGATAAGCAGCAGCAAAAAGCGCGTGAAACCATGGATATCTATGCGCCACTTGCCGGACGCATGGGTATGCAGTGGATGCGTGAAGAATTGGAAGACCTCGCGTTCAAGGTGCTGAACCCCGAGGGCCGTCAGTCGATCATTCGCCGTTTTATCACGCTGCAACGTGAAACGGGCGATGTGATTCAACGGATCACCGGGGACATGCGGCTTGAGCTTGATAAGGTCGGGATTGAGGCCGAAGTGTTTGGCCGCGCCAAGAAACCCTATTCGATCTGGCGTAAGATGGAGGAAAAGGAGCAGTCCTTCAGCCGCTTGTCCGACATTTACGGGTTTCGGATTATCACAGCGAGCGAAGAGGATTGTTACCAGACACTGGGGGCGATCCATCGCCGTTGGCGCGCGGTGCCAGGGCGGTTCAAGGATTACATCAGCCAGCCCAAGACCAACGGATATCGGTCTATTCACACCACCGTTTCGGGTCGCGATGGCAAACGTGTTGAGGTCCAGATCAGAACGCAGTTGATGCATGATGTCGCCGAAACGGGTGTTGCCGCACATTGGTCCTACCGTGACGGCGTGCGCTCGAAAAACCCGTTTGCGGTTGATCCGGCAAAGTGGATCGCACAGCTGACCGAACAGTTTGATGCTGAGGATGATCACGAGGATTTTCTTGAAGCAGTAAAACTGGAAATGTACGCCGATCAGGTTTTTTGCTTCACACCCAAAGGCGACGTGGTGAAACTGCCTCGGGGGGGTACGCCGATTGATTTTGCCTATGCCATTCACACCCGTATCGGAAACGCCTGTGTAGGGGCGAAGGTCGATGGGATGCGCGTACCCTTGTGGACGCGGGTAAAGAACGGCCAGTCGATAGAAATCATCACCGCTGAGGGCCAGACACCGCAGGTGACATGGCTTGATATTGCGACTACCGGCAAAGCCAAATCTGCGATCCGGCGATCTTTGCGTGACGTCGATCGTGCTCGGTTTGTTAAGCTGGGTCAGGAATTGGCCCGTTCCGCGTTTTTGCACGTGGGGAAAGAGGCGACAAACAAGGTGCTGCGCACGGCGGCCAAGAATATGCGGCTGGACGGGTACGAGGACGTATTGGCGCGGCTGGGGAGTTCGGAACTGACGGGCCGTGAGGTTGTGCAATCGGTCTATCCCGACTTGGCCCCGCAAAAGGCGGATAAAATCGACGCACGCCGGGCTGTGGTGGGGTTGGAGCCTGGTCAGTCCTTTGATCGCTCACCGTGCTGTAATCCATTGCCGGGCGAACGCATTGTTGGGATCACTTTTCGCGGCAAGGGCGTGACCGTACACGCTATTGATTGCGAACGGCTGTCGGCCTACGAGGATCAACCAGAACGCTGGCTAGACCTGCGTTGGCACGAGGGCAGCCACCCAGCGGTGTATGGCGCAGTGCTTGATCTTACAATCGGTAACGGCGCAGGTGTATTAGGGCGGATATGCACCTTGATCGGCGAAGCATCAGCCAATATCTCTGATCTGGAGTTTTTAGAACGAAAGCCAGATTTCTACCGTCTATTTATCAATGTGGAACTGCGTGATGTGGCGCATCTGCATTCCCTTATGCTAACCCTTGAGGCAGAGGATGATGTTGCGGCAATCAGCCGGCATCGCGACATGAACGCGGATACCCCTGCCGACCAGGGCATCTGATCGAAACCAACCTACGCTGCGGCGCATGGAACACCGACACTGGATAAGATAGTTGATTTTTAAACGCCGCGATCCAAAGCCAGCATTGCGCGCGATAGCAGAATTTCTTTGGCCGCGTGGTGGTTGGACGCGTGCATTCCACTATGTCAAACACCGGATGCGGCGCTTGCCCGACAGTCCCGAACGCATTGCGCGGGGGATTTGGGCGGGTGTTTTTACCACGTTCACGCCGTTCTATGGCCTGCACTTTGTTGTTGCCGCGATCATCGCTCGTGGGATGCAGGCGAACATTCTGGCGGCATTGATGGCGACGTTCTTTGGTAACCCGCTGACCTATGTGCCGATTGGTATTGCGTCACTTAAAACCGGGCACTGGATATTGGGCACGCATTTGGATGAACGTGTGCATCGGTCGTTTGGCGGTAAATTCGCCGATGCGGGCAGTGATCTTTGGTATAATTTCATGGCCATCTTCACCGAAGCTGAAATGGACTGGTCGGGCATTGTGGTGTTCGTGCGCGAGATTTTCTATCCCTATTTGATCGGGGGGATTTTGCCAGGCATTCTCTGTGCATCACTGGCCTATTATCTGTCAGTGCCGTTGCTGCGGGCCTATCAGAAACGCCGCAAGGGTATGATCAAAGCAAAATTTGAGGCGCTGAAACAAAAAGCCGCTGCGAAGGCTGACGCCAAGCGCAAAGCAAAGTAGCTTGGACGCAGAGCACCGAAGTAAGCAAGAAGGATCAATCATGGCGACGCAGAGCAAACTGAGACTGGGTGTGAATATCGATCATGTGGCAACCGTTCGGAACGCGCGCGGTGGTGTATATCCTGATCCCCTGCGTGCCGCCAAAATTGCGGAAAAAGCTGGGGCGGATGGAATCACGGCGCATTTGCGTGAGGATCGCCGCCATATCTCTGATTCCGATATTGATGGTTTGATGGACGTGCTGTCAGTGCCGTTGAACTTTGAGATGGCAGCGACGCCGGAGATGCAAAAAATCGCGCTGCGTCATAAACCGCATGCCGTCTGTATCGTGCCGGAAAAGCGCGAAGAACGCACTACTGAAGGTGGGCTTGAAGTCGCACGTGAGGAAAACCAACTGGCGCATTTCATTGCACCGCTGCGCGAGGTTGGGTGCCGGGTGTCGATTTTCATAGCAGCGGACCAACGCCAGATCGAAGCGGCCAATCGCATTGGGGCTGAGGTGATCGAGCTGCACACAGGGGCTTATTGCGACGCCTTTTCTGAAGGACGTTGGCCTGATGCGCAGGCTGAGTTGAAAAAGCTGGAGGAGATGGCGAAGTTTGCCGATGAGTTGGGGTTAGAGGTCCACGCCGGGCATGGGCTGACCTATGACACCGTGTCGCCGATTGCGGCGTTTCCCGAAGTGCGGGAATTGAACATCGGGCATTTTCTGATTGGCGAAGCGATTTTTCTGGGCTTGAAGCCAGCGATCATCGAAATGCGCCGCCTGATGGATGAGGCACGGGAGTGATCCGCCATTGCGTCATGCTGAAACTCCCGCGCGGCCATGATCGCCTTGAATTGTCAGAGGTGATGCAAGGCTTGAAAAATGTCGCGGAACGTTTGCCGGGATGTCAGGGCTTCTTGTCTGGTGAAAATATCGATCTTGAGGGTAAGTCGCCGGATTTTCCTTTTGGGTTTACTCTTGATTTTGAAAACTACGATGCATTGTCCGTCTATGCACAAGATCCAGAGCATGTTGCCTTAGGTCAGCGGCTGGTGATGTTGTGTGGCAGTGGTGAGAATGTTCTGGTGTTTGATTTGGAGCGTGTGAAGATTTAATGATCCTCGGCATCGGCACAGACCTTGCGAATATTGAACGGATTGAGCGGACGCTAACGCGTTTTGGTGACCGTTTCCGCAACCGCGTGTTTACGGAAGTTGAGCAACGCAAAGCCGAACGTCGTAAGGATGTCGCGGGCACCTATGCCAAACGCTGGGCCGCAAAAGAGGCGTGTTCAAAGGCATTAGGAACCGGGTTGCGCATGGGTATTTCGTGGCGCGATATGGCGGTGAGCAATCTGACTACGGGGCAGCCAGTGATGGAGGTCACGGGCTGGGCTGCGGAACGGCTTGCCGCGATGACACCGCCGGGGCATGAGGCCGTTATTCATGTGACCCTGACAGATGATCACCCATGGGCGCAGGCATTTGTGATGATTGAAGCGCGGCCCAAATAGCGGTTTTTTGATCGGCGGGACGGGGCCGTGATCCTGCAGCTATGCTTGACAGTACCGCCGCCCACCCGCATGTAACGGCGAAATTGGATAAACCAAACCTGAATGAGATGGAGCGCCGCATGGCCGCCAAGGAAAAGACCGGCAACGCCTTTGTCGAAACGATCAAAACTATCGTCTATGCCCTGCTGATTGCTGGTATTTTTCGTAGCTTGTTCTTTCAACCTTTTTGGATTCCATCTGGGTCGATGAAGGAAACGCTGCTGATTGGCGATTTTCTGTTCGTGAACAAGATGGCCTATGGCTATTCCTACGCGTCCTGCCCCAGTCTGATGTTGCCGCAGATCGGGATCGAAGTGGATGCCAAAGACATATGTGGTGTGTTTGATGGCGACAATGGCCGTCTGTTTGGCGGTGATCCTGAACGTGGCGATGTGGTGGTGTTTCGTCATCCGGTGTCGGGACGCGACTATATTAAGCGCCTGATCGGCCTGCCGGGTGACACGGTTCAGGTCAAGGCAGGTGTGTTGCAGATCAACGGCGAGCCAGTTCAGTTGCAAGACGCGGGTATGTTTGAAGAAGTGATGGAGGCGCAAGGCCCGCAGGCCCTGCGACCACGTTGTGAAAACCGTCCGGTGGGGGAGGGTGGCACGTGCCAGAAATCGCGCCAGATTGAAACCTTGCCGAATGGTGTTGAACATGTCGTATTGAATTTCGCGGATCAGCAATCAGATCGCACGGGTGTCTATTCCGTACCTGAGGGGCATTATTTCTTTATGGGCGACAACCGCGACAATTCCGCAGACAGCCGTTTGGCGCAACAGGCGGGTGGTGTTGGCTTTGTGCCCTATGAAAACCTGATCGGGCGCGCGGACCGGATCATGTTTAGCTCGGCCGGCAGTTCGATGCTATATTTCTGGACATGGCGCAGCGACCGGTTCTTTAAAGCGGTCAAATGAAACTAAGCGGTGATCTGAAAGCCTTTGAAGGGCGGATTGGGCACCACTTTGCCACGCCTGATTTCCTGAACCGCGCTGTGACCCATGCGTCGATGTCGTCGGCCAATCGCGATGACAATCAGCGGCTGGAATTTCTGGGTGACCGCGTGCTGGGGCTGGTGATGGCTGAAGCATTGCTGGCGCTTGACCCAAGTGCGACCGAAGGACAGTTGGCCCCGCGCTTTAATGCGCTTGTGCGTAAGGAAACCTGTGCAGATGTCGCGCGTGAGATTGATCTGGGGCAGGTACTCAAACTCGGTCGGTCCGAGATGATTTCAGGCGGGCGGCGTAAGCAAGCGTTGCTGGGCGATGCGATCGAGGCGGTGATTGCGGCAGTTTACCTTGATGCCGGATTTGATGCGGCGCGTGATATGGTGCTGCGGCTTTGGGGCACACGAGTTGAAAGCGTTAAGCAAGATGCCCGTGATGCAAAAACCGCGCTTCAGGAATGGGCGCAGGCGCGCGGATTGAACCCGCCAAAATATGTTCAAACAGATCGCAGTGGCCCAGATCACGCGCCGGTATTTACCATCACGGCGCAGTTGGAAAACGGCCAACAGGCCGTTGCCACTGCCAGTTCGAAACGCAACGCAGAACAGACCGCCGCGACGATGTTGCTGGCGCAGTTGGAGAATGACACATGAATACCCGCGCTGGATTTGTCGCCCTGATTGGGGAGCCCAATGCGGGTAAATCAACTTTGCTCAACCGTATGGTCGGAGCTAAGGTCAGTATCGTGACGCATAAGGTGCAGACCACGCGCGCGCGTATTCGTGGGGTCGCCATTGAAGGCGATGCACAGATCGTTTTTGTCGACACGCCGGGTCTGTTTCAACCACGCCGCCGCTTGGACCGCGCGATGGTTGCCGCCGCTTGGGGCGGGGCCGCGGATGCGGATGTTGTGGTGCTGCTGGTCGAAGCGCACCGGGGTATCAGCGAAGGTGTCGAGCGTATTTTGGAAGGGTTAGAGGGCATCAACAAAGGCAGCAAAGTGGCGTTGGCGATCAACAAGATCGACCGGGTCGAGGCACCTGTTCTGTTGGGATTGAGCCAAAAGTTGAACGAACGCTTTGATTTTGCAGAAACTTTCATGATTTCGGCGGAACGTGGGCATGGGGTTGATACACTGCGCAAATGGCTGGCAGGCGAATTGCCGGAAGGACCGTGGTTATACCCTGAAGATCAGATTGCGGACCTGCCCATGCGGATGATCGCGGCGGAAATGACTCGTGAAAAATTGACCCTGCGGCTACATCAGGAATTGCCGTATCAGTTGACGGTCGAGACCGAGAATTGGGAAGAACGCGACGATGGCACAGCGCGGATTGATCAGTTGATCTATGTCGTGCGCGATGGCCACAAGGGTATTGTGCTGGGCAACAAGGGTGAAACCATTAAAGGGGTTAGCAAGGCGGCACGTGAGGAGTTGGAAGAATTCCTGGGTCGCCGGGTGCATCTGTTCTTGCAGGTTAAGGTACGGCCAAATTGGCTGGAGGAATCCGAGCGCTATTCCGAAATGGGGTTGGATTTCAAAGATGGCAACGGGTAATGGATTGGCGTTCTGTATCACGTCGGTATTACGTCGGTATTGCGTCGGTAAAATATACTGACACGAGGCTGCCATGCCCCGTCTGACCGCGCGGTTCTGGGTCGATGCCTATCTGGCACGTTTGCGGTTTCAGGACATCCCGGCGTTTGTTGTCGCGCATGGCGATGATACCGGTGGTGCGGTTTTGGTGAAACTCAATACACTGGACGGGCAAGCGGTGTTGTTTCAACGCTCCTTTGATTTGATGACAGGAGATCGGCGTTGGATTGAACTGGCGAACGGTGCCGAGGCCGATGTGGATGAGGCTGTTTCGCGGCAACGCGGGTTTGACCGCGATCTTTGGGTGATTGAGGTTGAGGACCGTGCGGGGCGGCATTTGCTGGATGAGGATGGGTTAAGCTGATGGAATGGCGCGATCAGGGGATATTGCTGAGCGCGCGCAAGCATGGTGAAACGTCGTCGATCATTGAAATGTTTACGCCGACCCAAGGCCGTCATGTCGGTGTGGTGCGGGGCGGGACGAGCCGTAAGATCGCACCGATCCTGCAACCAGGCGCGCAGCTTGATGTGGTTTGGCGGGCGCGGCTTGAGGATCACATCGGGAGTTTCAGCGTTGAACCCGTTCGCAGCCGTGCGGCGGCGGCGATGGGGGATCGGCTTGCGTTGGCGGGGCTGAACACAGTCACAGCGTTGTTGTCATTTTGCCTGCCGGAGCGCGAAGCACATTTGGGTCTTTATAAGCGCACGCAAAACTTGCTTGATTTACTGGGACAGTCGGACGTCTGGCCGCTTGCGTATTTGCAGTGGGAAATGGGGCTATTGGAAGAAATGGGTTATGCCCTCGATCTGACCGCTTGCGCGGTGACGGGTGCAACGGAGGGGTTGTGTTACGTATCCCCCAAATCCGGCCGTGCGGTGTCTGTGAAAGGTGCGGGTGAATGGGCGGATCGCCTATTGCCGCTGCCGGACGTTATGCGGGGGACAGGGGACGGCGATGACGCGCAGATCGCTCAAGGGTTCGTCACCACAGGTTATTTTCTGGAAAGTCATTTGGCGCAGGATTTGGGCGGCAAACCTTTGCCTGACGCGCGTGCGCGATTTGTCGAGGCGTTTAAACGCCAGACTTAAACACCATGCTCAACCCGTCGGGGTTAGAAAGAATCAAAGTATCCCCCAACACTTCTGACAAAGTTGCTGCGCCTAAGGCGCTAAAGAATGCTGTCTCAGCCGCTAAATCAGGGCAGGCACGTTTGGTGGCGGCGATGGCGCCTGCTTCAAACCACGGATACGGGACGGTCATAGTGCCGCCATAACTGTTGCAAGGGGCCATGCCCGCGATGCGGCCAGTTTCGGGGAAGGTCAGGGTGGCCTTGGCATTAAATGGTTTTCCGGCAAGCTCAATCAGCCGCCATTCTTTGTCTGCGGCACCGTAGGCGCGGACAGATTCGTCTTTCTGACAAGCGGCAAGCAGCAAAAGGGAGATCAGCGATGCGCGTATGAACATTGGGGATATCCAATCATTGTGACAGGGCCAGAACGGTATCGACCAAAATATCGAACGTAGCCATTTGTTGGGTGGGATCATCAGGTGACGTCTGCGGCAGGCCAACGAGTGCGGCCAATAACGCCCTTGCGAAATCTGGATTGCCGAGGCCAAGCTGGCGCAGCAGTTCGGTTAGATAAGCCAACCTTTCGGCATCTACGGTGCGCATCATTTCTGCGAGGTCTTGGTTGGTCTGTGCCCAGATACGCATCCGGGCTTCAACCGGGTCACGCAATACGTCGTTGCCAAAGCTGCGCAGGCGCTGGTCAGCGGCGCCATCACGCCCCAGTAGTGTCACCATGTGGGCCATGGCCGTATCATGCCAACTAGCGATGAGACTGGCATGAAAGGTCGGCACGTCTTTAAAGTGCCAATAAAACGATCCCTTGGTGGTGCCTAATTGTCGCGCCAATGGTTCAGCGGCGAGTGCATTTTGCCCGCTTGATCGCAAGGCATCAAAGCCAGCGGTCAGCCAATCATCAAGGGTCAGGCGGGTGGTACGCATGGGCGTTGGATATGCTGTGTGCCGGGGTGTGGCAAGGGTGGGGGCGGTTTGAAATCGACCTGTTCCGTGTCGTGGAAGGCCAAGACAGGCTGAGGGTAACATGGTCGGCTATTCCCATGATTGCTGCACGCGCGCCCTTATCACTAACGCATTCGCCGATCCCAAAAGTGCGTGATTTTGCTATTCTTTCTGGTTTGGAAGCAGGCGTGCGTGGCACGTTAATGTCGGTGATGCCTTTGGTGGTGTACCGCGCCTATGGCGATGCCGCGACAGTCAGTCAGATATATTTGGCAATTGGCATCATTTCATTGGTGTTTGGTTTGTTGGTGCCGTGGCTTGCCACGCGATTGTCACGGCGCTGGATGTATTCGGTGGGGTCCGGGCTATACCTTGTTGGGATTATCCTCGCGATGATTGGGGTGCCCGCCTTGGTGCCTTTGGCCTTGGGATGTCTGAGCCTCGCGACTGTGACAGTTGCAGTGTGTCTGAACGCCTATGTGCTTGATTATGTGGCCCGTACCAATCTGGGAAAGTCTGAGACTTTGCGACTGGTGTTCAGCGGCCCAAGCTGGGCTGCGGGGCCGATTATGGGTGTTTGGCTCTTGAACTGGTGGGCGCCCGCGCCATTCATCGTTGCGGGTTTTTTTGCACTGGCGCAGATTGTGATGTTCTGGCGGCTGCGGCTTGGCAATGGCAAGCAGATTGCGCGTGCGCGTGCGCCATCGCCATCACCTATCGCATTCCTGGGGCGTTTCGTGGCGCAGCCCCGGTTGGTGGCGGGGTGGCTCTTTGCGGTGATCCGGTCCTGCGGGTGGTGGGTCTATGTGGTTTATCTACCAATCTATTGCGTCGAAATGGGGTTGGGCGACACCATCGGGGCGGCGGCGCTGTCGGCGTCAAACATGTTTTTATTTGTGGCACCGGCAATGTTGGTGCTGGTGCGCAAATTGGGTGTGCGGGCCTCGGTCAGCGGGGCGTTTTTGATCGGTGGCGGGTTGTTTGTTGCGGCTTGGGGAGCGTCGGATTTACCATGGGTCGCCGTGGCCAGCCTCTTTGCTGCATCAATGATGTTGATCATGTTGGATGTATGTGGCGGGCTGCCATTTTTGATGGCGGTCAAGCCGTCCGAGCGTACAGAAATGTCAGCAGTTTATTCAAGCTACCGCGATGTATCGGGGATTTTGACGCCTGCGGTTGGTGCCGTGATTCTGATGGTGATGCCGCTCGCGGGGTTGTTTGCGGTTTGCGGTGGTGGGATGTTGGGGGCCGGATGGTTGGCCCGCGCGCTGCATCCGCGTTTGGGTGCCGCGCGCGCATGATGGCCTAGCCAAGCAGGCGGCGCGCGATCACTTGTGCCTGAATTTCGGCGGCACCTTCAAAGATGTTGAGGATACGGGCGTCACATAGGATACGGCTGATCTTGTATTCCAGCGCAAAACCGTTGCCGCCGTGAATTTGCAAGCCATTGTCCGCCGCGGCCCATGCTACGCGTGCGCCGAGCAATTTGGCCATGCCCGCCTCAAGGTCGCAGCGGCGTCCGTGGTCTTTTTCCCAAGCTGAAAAGTAGGTCAGCTGGCGGGCGATCATCAGTTCGACCGCCATCATCGCGAGCTTGCCGGATACACGCGGGAAATTGATCAGCGCCTTGCCGAATTGTTTGCGGTCGATGGCGTATTGCATCGAGATATCGAGCGCGGATTGGCCGACACCAATGGCACGCGCGGCGGTCTGGATGCGGGCAGATTCGAACGTCTCCATCAGTTGTTTGAAGCCTTTGCCTTCGGCACCGCCGAGCAGGTTCTCACCTTTGACCTCAAAGCCATCAAAGGCCAGTTCATATTCCTTCATGCCGCGATAGCCGAGCACTTCGATCTCACCACCGGTCATGCCGGGGGTTGGGAAGGGATTGGCATCATCGCCGGGGGTCTTTTCGGCCAGAAACATCGACAGGCCGCTGTGGTTCGTGGTGTTGGGGTCGGTGCGTGCCAGCAGGGTCATGACATGCGTGCGGGCGGCATGGGTGATCCAGGTTTTGTTGCCGGTGACTTTGTAATCGTCGCCATCTTTCACAGCACGGGTGCGCAACGCGCCGAGATCGGAGCCGGTGTTGGGTTCGGTAAAGACCGCTGTGGGCAGGATTTCACCGCTGGCGAGGCGGGGCAGCCAGCTTGCCTTTTGCGCGTCCGTGCCACCGCACAGAATCAGTTCGGCAGCAATTTCTGAACGGGTGCCAAGTGATCCGACACCGATATAGCCACGGCTTAACTCTTCGCTGACCACGACCATGGATGCTTTGGACAGGCCAAGGCCGCCGTGTTCTTCTGGGATTGTCAGGCCAAAGACGCCCATCTCAGCCAGTTCATTGATCACTTCAATCGGGATCAATTCATCCTTGAGGTGCCAATCATGCGCGTGGGGTTCGACCTTTTCGACGGCATAGCGGCGGAATTGGTCGCGGATCATTTCGAGTTCTTCGTCCAGCCCGCTGGCCCCGACGGTGACGTTGGCGGAATGTTCCTGCATCAAATCGACCAAACGGCTGCGGGCGGCTTGGGTGTTGCCGCCTTGTGTCAGCGCCATGATCGCCGGATCCATCAGCGCGCGCTGATCGTCTTGCGACAGGCCCATATCCTGAAGCCGGACTACTTCGCCTTGGTTCATCTGGATACCGCCGTAAATCTGCCAAAGGTATTCACCAAAAGCGATTTGGTGCAGCAGTTGTTCGGTCTCGCCGAATTTGCCGTCGTTTTGCAGACGCTCGGCCCATGCCTGCATCTGGTGTAGGGCTTGGGCATAGGTGGCGAGCCACGCCAGACCATGCGCGGCGGTTTGATGTTCTTCGATCAGAGCGGCAGAGACCCGGCCGTCGGCCGTTACCAAAGCACGCACACGTGTTAGGACGTTTGCCAAGACAGCATCAACCGGGGGCAGTGCCGCCGCAGTCAGTGTCAACAGATTGTCCAAAACGATGGAGGTGCGTTCAGAGTTTTGCATTGTTATGTCCTGACCGTCATGTGCCATAGTATCATCCTTTTCGCATAAAAGGCTGGATAGCTACTTTGCAGGTGCAGCACAACAAAGATACGTTTGAGTGCGTCATTTTGTTCTAAAATTACGCGACGGTTTTTCAATGCGCCGAATATTTCACCTGCTATGTAGGGTGTATGGACGCATTTTTCCCTTTTTTGACAACGAGCCAACTGGTTTTAGCGCTTTTGATTGCGGTCTGCGGGGGATTCGTCAAAGGCGTCGTAGGATTCGCGATGCCGCTTGTGCTGATTTCTGGTCTGACATTTTTTATCGCACCAGAATATGCGCTGGCTGGGCTGATTCTGCCCACATTGATCAGCAACATGATGCAATCACTGCGGCAGGGGCCAGCAGCGGCGTGGAGGTCGGTCAAGCTGTTTCGCGTATTTTTGATTGCCGGGTGCGTCACATTGGTGATCGCAGCACAGATGGTGCGGGTGGTGCCAGACGACGTGCTGAAACTGGCGATTGGTATTCCAGTGGTGTTTTTCGTGCTGCTGCAATTGTCTGGCTATCAATTCAAGCTGGCCCAACGCACGACCTTGATTGAAACGATTGTTGGCGGGTGCGCCGGTATCATGGGGGGGATGTCTGGGGTCTGGGGACCACCAACAGTTGCTTACCTGACCGCGCTGGACACACCCAAATATGATCAGATGCGGATTCAGGGGGTGATCTATGGCCTTGGGTCGGCGGCGTTGTTGGGCGCGCATATCGGATCTGGGGTATTGCGCGCCGAAACATGGCCGTTCTCCGCGGCACTTATACTACCAGCGGCGTTCGGCATGTGGCTTGGTGGCAAGGTGATGGACCGTATTGACCAAAACCTTTTTCGGCGCGCCACACTTGTTGTTCTTTTATTGGCCGGAGCCAATCTAATCAGGCGCGCCGTATTTTAAGCATCATCCTTGGCGGGCAACAGTTTTGCCGGACACGTCTTCGATAAATGTCACAATACGCGACTTGACGGCTTCATCTTTGATCGCGGCCAGGGCCGTGACGATTGCCATGCCAGGGTCTTTTTTGGGCGCCGCATTGGCATTGTCGTGCAGGTCTTCGAAGAAATACGAGGGCGGGACATCCAAAATCTGAGAAAGCTCAAACAAGCGGCTGGCAGCGACGCGATTGGAGCCGATTTCATATTTTTGAATTTGTTGAAACGACAGATTTAACTTGCGGGCAACATCGGTTTGGGAAAGACGGCGCAATGTACGTACTTGTTTTAATTTGCGACCGACGTGAACATCTACGGGATGGGACATATGTTTAGGACCTCTGGTTGAACTCCGGTCACCTTGCAAAATATGTGCGCTTTCATTCAATTGAGTAACTATTAGTAAATTTCAACTATAGATAGGCCGTTATGGGTTGACGAAACATACCTTGATGGGTGATATTTGTTCCCATGACGTATGATTTGTTAACCATTTGCTCAGGACGATTATCTCATGGATGGTAGTGTGACACCTGCAAAAGCATCTGTGCGGGGCTATCCGTTGTTATTTGAAATGTTGCGGTCCTTCACCACATTGGCTGCGACATTGAACCTGAGCCATGCGGTGCTTGAGCTGTGCAGCACGCGACAAACGGTACGGCGTCACGTGGCGCAGCTTGAAGAGTTGAAAGGTGGCCCTCTTTTTGCCGTGACGGATCGGCAATATGCGCTGACTGAGTTGGGTCGTATGGTACTTCCCGAAGCCTTGGATTTGATCGCTCGCGCAGAAGGTTGGTTGTCAGGCCAGTCCCAATTGGTCAACGGCATGCAATATTTGCGTCGAGAAGATCCCGATGGTTGGTTCTTTTTCCAGCAGCAGCAACCAATTGGTAAACTCTTCAGCTCAACGTCGCCTTTGTTGCCTGATGTGATGAAAGCATGGGCTGAAGCGGGAGGGAATCTTGAGCATGAAGCACTCAAAAGAATCCGACCGTTTTGTACGGTGTTCCGGCGTGTGGGGAATGAATGGTTATTTACCGAAGTAGGTGAAAAAAGCTCATTTGTCTCATGGTTTGGCTGGACGGTTTCGAGTTCCAGCATCGGGCGCCCGCTGGGTGAAATGCCTGGTGGTGGTAATTTTGGCGTCCTTTCCAACGTCGCATATGCCGAAGTGGAAACGAATCAGTCCGCCCGGCTTGATCACATTCACACGGTACTTCCGAAGGGAACCGAGGCCAAAATGTTGCCGATTTCCTTTGAGCGGTTGCTGTTAGGTGCCCGTTTTCCGGACGAAAGTTTTGCAATGATTTCGGCTGTTCGCAGAACCTATGATGTGGATATTAAGGATGTCAGCAACGAAATGCTGCATCAGATGACCCCGGATATGGTCATGTAAACGCCGACGACACGACCTGTACGCGAATATTGCGGCAGAACACGTAAAATGCGTTATGATTAGCCTTGAATGCAACCGCAGGAGGGGCCAATGGCAATTTATGGGTTTGATGCAGAGGATCGGTTTGAAGCCTCAAGTCGCGATGTTCTGAAGCAACTTGGGGTACGTTTGACCGTTGGTCATGATTTTGAGGAATACCTTTGGTATTTGGCCAAAGCTCGACCGGATCATCGGATTGGTGATCCTTTCAACCCTGACATACATGATATGAAGCGCGAGAATTCAGCCTGGATTGTCGGACATGACAGCCAAGGCCGTATCATGCACACACAGGCATTGCGATTGTTGCCCACTGGAACTGAATCTGTGTCAGAATATTTCCGTCAGAATTTCCGCGGATTTGCCCCTTCGGAAATGGACATTGATTATGAACGATCCCGGTATAAAGCCGGACCTGGTGCCAAAAAAATCATCGGTCGTGTGGTTTATTCTGGCGAAACATGGGTGGGTGGTGAGCCGGGCCAATACAGAGGCACGGGCATATCCAGTATTTTGGGTCGCTGCGCCATGCTTGCCGCGATCAAGGAATTTGGCGCTGAATATGTGATTGGGTTCATGACCCGACCCGTTGCGTACAAAGGTTTTTGTCTGCGCATGGGCTTTATGCACGCGGAACCTTTGGCCTTGCGGTGGTATCTGAAAAACAATCCCGAAGCGTTGGAATGCGTCATGGTTTACATGAGCGACGAAGACATTCGGTTCGTGCTTGATTTGCCCAGTGCGGAACTCGAAGCGCTGGCCGCATAATCAAAATGCAAAAGAGCCGCAGTTGATGCGGCTCTTTCTTAGTTGCGGGTAGGGTGGTTTTCCTATCCGATTGCTGCGTCTTTTACATCGTTGTCGATGTACGGCACATATTGCTCAAAATTATCGGCAAACATCGCAACCAGCTTGGCGGCTTGGCGGTCATAGGCTTCGGCATTGTCCCAGGTGCGGCGCGGGTCCAGCAAGATATCTGGAACGCCATCGACGGCCACTGGTACGGCAAAGCCAAAGTTCTTGTCCTTGCGATATTCGACATCTGCCAGCGCCCCTTCGAGTGCTGCGGTAAGCAGTGCGCGCGTGGCTTTGATTGGCATGCGGCTGCCTGTGCCATAGGCTCCGCCAGTCCAGCCTGTATTCACCAGCCAGCAGGTTGCCCCATGTTGCGCGATCTTTTCGCGTAGAAGATTGCCATACACTTCGGGTCGCCGTGGCATGAACGGGGCACCAAAACAGGTTGAGAATGTTGGTTCCGGTTCGGTCACACCACGCTCGGTCCCCGCAACTTTGGATGTGAAACCGGATAAGAAGTGGTACATCGCTTGAGCGGGTGTCAGCCGCGCGATGGGGGGCAAAACGCCGAACGCGTCACAGGTCAACATGATGATATTCTTGGGATGACCACCCACAGCCTTTTTTGAGGCGTTAGAGATGTAGTGCAACGGATAGGCGCAGCGCATGTTTGCCGTAAGTGAGTCGTCTTCGAAATCCAGCTTTTTGGTCTCTTCGTCATAGACCATATTTTCGATCACTGTGCCGAATTTCTCGGTTGTGGCGTAAATCTCTGGCTCTGCTTCGCGGCTTAAATTGATGGTCTTGGCGTAGCATCCACCCTCAAAGTTAAAGGTGCCGTTGTCGGACCAGCCATGTTCATCATCACCGATCAATGTGCGGCCCGGATCGGCGGATAACGTTGTCTTGCCAGTTCCAGAAAGTCCAAAGAAAACAGCAGTATCTACAGGATTTCCGGTGGCGTGATTGGCCGAACAATGCATCGGCATGATGCCCTTTTCAGGCAGCAAATAATTCAGCAATGAGAAGACAGATTTCTTGTTTTCGCCCGCGTATTCCGTACCACCGATCAGGATCATCTTGCGGTCAAAGTTCATCGCGATCACGGTTTCGGACCGGCAGTTGTGTTTGGCGGGGTCCGCTTGAAAGCTTGGGCAGTTGATCACCGTAAAATCGGCGATGAATTCATCCAACGCCTCGCGCTCTGGCCGCCGCAACATGGTGCGAATGAACAATCCGTGCCACGCCAATTCGGTGATCATGCGTACGTTGATCGCATGCTTGGGGTCTGCACCGCCCACCAAATCCTGTACGAAATAATCGCCGCCCTGCATATGCGCGACCATATCCGTGTAAAGAGCGTCAAATCCTTCAGGTGACATTTCGGCGTTGTTTTCCCACCAGATCGTATCGGCAACGCTGTCGGTTTTGACGACATGTTTGTCTTTTGGCGACCGACCCGTGAATTTCCCGGTGGTGACCAAGAATGCGCCACCATTGCCCAAGGTGCCCTCGCCACGCTTAAGCGCGGTTTCAACAAGCGCAGGTTCCATCAGGTTATAATAGACATTTCCAAGCCCATTGATCTGTTGATCTTCAAGGCGAAACTGGGGGTTTACCCGGCCAGATGTCATATGGTGTCTCCTGTACTGCGCGAATTTAGGGCGCATCTCTTGCTGAAATGGGTGGTCTCACCCGTGACCGATCTGGTCATAATGCGGGTCTTAACACGAGGGTTCGCGATATGAACAGGCAGGTTTGACGCAGTTAGCGCCATCATAGCGATCTTTGGCGCATCCGAGGTCTTTGACTGGGTTGTTGCCTAAAATCTTAGCTTCACGGCTGACGCGAAAGTGCGGCAATTTAGCCATTCCTAACCAAATTGTGGCGAAAATAGGGCCGGAACCGCAGATGATTCGCACTTAGAGATTGATTCGATGGGCAAATATGGTGATCAATAATGAAAAACAAAAAACGATAATTGAGCAGTGAAAAGGAAACAGGCAATGTCAAAAATTGCATTGGTGGACGACGACAGGAACATCCTGACGTCAGTCTCAATGACTCTCGAAGCTGAAGGTTTTGAGGTGGAAACATATAATGACGGGCAAGCAGCGTTGGACGCGTTCAACAAGAAACTTCCCGACATGGCCGTACTGGATATCAAAATGCCTCGCATGGACGGCATGGATCTGTTGCAGCGTTTGCGCCAGAAAACTGCGATGCCAGTGATTTTCCTGACCTCCAAAGACGATGAAATTGACGAGGTTCTGGGTTTGCGCATGGGCGCGGATGATTACGTCAAGAAGCCATTCAGCCAACGGTTGCTGGTTGAACGCATTCGCGCATTGTTGCGCCGTCAAGACGCGGTTGAGACAGACGAAGTTGGTGATACCGAAGAAACCAAGGTGATGGAGCGTGGCGAATTGCGGATGGATCCGCTGCGTCATGCGGTGTCTTGGAAAGGCAACGATGTATCGCTGACCGTCACCGAATTTTTGCTGTTACAGGCGCTGGCACAACGCCCCGGTTTCGTGAAATCACGGGATCAGCTGATGGATGTTGCCTATGATGATCAAGTGTATGTCGACGACCGCACCATCGACAGCCATATCAAACGGCTGCGCAAAAAGATGCGTACGGCGGACGATGAATTCTCAGCGATTGAGACACTCTACGGTATCGGTTACAGATATAACGAAGAATAAGTTATACTGATGGCGATTGTGGAAAGGAACTTTGTGCGGGATCTGGCTCCGACTTCGCGAGAAGGCGATGTTGTGCTGGGCGACGATTGGGTCGCCCCAGATGCAGCCGCGCCCGATGAAATGCGGGCACACCGTGAGCGGCGCGGCCTGTTTTCTTTGCGAGCGTCGCCTTTAACGCGCAAAATCATCACCTTTAACCTCATCGCGCTTAACGTGTTGGTTGCTGGTATTCTTTATCTTAATTCATCCCGAGATTCTCTTGCGGTTCAACGCGCGGCCTCGCTCGTTTCAGAGGCTGAACTGATTGCAGATGTGATTGAGGCGCAATTGCCAGTTGGCGCGCCAGTTAATCTGGCCACTGGCGACGGCGTCGATGTTGAGGCGACACTGAACGATCTGGACCTGCGCAGTGGCATTGAGGTCTATGTTTTTGATCCTTCTGAAACGCTTGTCGCAAGGTCAGAGGGGCGTTTGTCATTGAATGATACGCCAGGTGCGCCGAAATCAAGCAGCCCCACAGTTCTGACTGACGGGCTTAGCTGGCTCTGGAGCTTGGTTTCAAGTCCGTTTAGCGGTGTCGACGATGCGCCTGCTGCAGAGCCAATGGAAACCCAGCTTAAAGGGTTGGTCACGGGCAGTCTGCAAAACGGCACCCAGATCGAAAATAAGCTGGATGCCGATGGCAGCACGCTGTTTACCGTCTTAACCCCCATTATGCAGGGTGGTCAGGCCGTGGGTGTGGTCGCCATTGCATCAGCTGCTGGTGAAATCGACAAATATGTGCGCGGCGAACGCGAGCGTGTTTTGCAGATGTTCGTCATCGCAACACTTGTTTCGATCGGCCTGAGCCTTGTTCTGGCCTCTACCATTGCAAATCCATTGGCCGACCTGTCTGCCGCCGCTGAACTTGGCCGTGACAAGGATGCCCGCAAGATGAATCCCGGTCGCATCCGCATTCCTGATCTGACCGCCCGCCCTGATGAGATTGGCCGTTTGTCCGGTGCCCTGCGCGGCATGGTTTCAGCGCTGTACAACCGCATTGATGGCAACGAACAATTTGCTGCTGATGTGGCGCATGAGATCAAGAACCCGCTTGCGTCCTTGCGGTCCGCTGTTGGCACGTTGCGGATGATCAAGCGCGAAGATCAGCGTGAGAAATTGTTGGATGTGATTGATCACGACGTGCGCCGTCTGGACCGATTGGTCAGCGATATTTCGAATGCTTCACGCCTTGATTCCGAATTGGTCAAGGAAGAAGAAGAAGCGTTTGACTTGCTGCATATGCTTGGCAATCTTGGTCAATATCTGGGTGAAGATGCCAAGAGCAAAGGCATTGATTTCATCACGGATTTACCTTCAACGCCGATCACTGTGCACGGGCTTGAGGCGCGTTTGGCGCAGGTGTTTGTGAACCTGATCACCAATGCGATTTCGTTCTGTGAAGATGGCGATGCGATCCGGGTCTGGGCGCGCAAGCGTGAAAACCGCGTATTGATCGTGGTGGAAGATACAGGTCCGGGCATCCCGGAACAGGCGCTCGCCAAGATTTTCAAACGCTTCTATTCGGAGCGCCCAGAAGAGCATTTTGGCAATAACTCGGGTCTTGGTCTTGCGATATCAAAGCAGATCGTTGAAGCGCATGGTGGTGTTATCTGGGCTGAGAACATTCGTCCTACAGATGCTGACATCACATCTGAGCCTTTGGGTGCACGCTTTGTTGTTGGTCTGCCTACCTAAGAACTTGGGTAGATGCAGCAAAAGGCCATGACCGACAATTCCGAAATAATGCATGCAACCACCGTTTCGATCAACGGCAGGGGTATATTGATTGTCGGGCCATCCGGTAGCGGAAAGTCATCACTGGCATTGCAATTGCTTGCCCTTGGTGGGGGTTTGGTTGCGGACGACCGCACGCAAATAACGCTCCAAAAGCAAATGCTGATCGCCAGTGTGCCAAGCGCCATTTCGGGGTTGATCGAGGCGCGCGGTGTCGGATTGATAGCTGCGCCATATGTCGGGCCCACACCTTTGGCTTTGGTCATTGATCTGTCACAACTTGAAAAACAACGTCTGCCTGCGACGCATACCCATACGATCCTTGGCATATCTTTGCGCTGCTTTCACAATGCGCCAAGCCCGCATTTTGCAGCTGCGATTTGGCTTTATGTGCATAGCACCCTAGATAGGGCCCAATGACCAACGCTGATACCTCCGACAACCCTCAAATGGGTCCAAGCCATCGCCGCTTTGTGCTTGTCACCGGGCCATCAGGTGCTGGCCGTACATCTGCGTTAAATGCGCTTGAAGATGCGGGATTTGAGGCGATAGACAACCTGCCCTTGCGTCTGCTGCCGGCCTTGCTGGATGGTCCAAATCAGGACAGGTCAGTTGCGTTGGGCATTGATGCCCGCAACCGGGATTTTTCGACAAATGGTGTCTTGGACCTGATGGGGCAATTGTCGACCCGCGCAGGGTTGGTGGTTGAGCTGCTGTATTTGGATTGTTCAACAGATGTCCTTTTGCGCCGCTTTTCTGAAACGCGTCGCCGTCACCCGCTGGCGCCTGATGACCGCCCCGCTGAGGGTATTCGGCGCGAGCAGGATCTGTTGCATCCGATCCGCGCACGTGCCGATGTGTTGATCGACACAACCAACCTGAATGTACACGAGTTGCGCGCCGAAGTGGAACATTGGTTCGCCCCGTCGGGAAAACGCCACCTCAGCGTTTCTGTGCAATCTTTTTCCTATAAACGCGGACTGCCGCGTAGCGTGGATATCGTCCATGATTGTCGGTTTTTGCGTAATCCCTATTGGGACAGTAACCTGCGAACGCTGAATGGTACGGATCATCGGGTGGCAAACTATGTAGCGCAAGACGCGCGGTACGACGCATTTGTGACCAAAGTACTTGAGTTGAGTGCATTGTTACTGCCCGCTTATCGCGATGAGGGAAAATCGCACCTTTCAATCGCATTTGGTTGCACGGGCGGACAACATCGTTCTGTGACTGTTGCCGAAAGCCACGCTTTGAGCCTTGCAGAACAGGGCTGGCAAGTGTCAATTAGGCATCGCGAGCTGGATCGCCAGCACATCGAAAAGCCGGAATCCTGAAATGGGTATGACGTGATCGGAATTGTGATAGTTGCACATGGTGGTTTGGCGCAGGAATATCTTGCGGCCATTGAACATGTTGTGGGTTCACAGATCGGTGTGCGCGCGATTGCCATTCAGGCAGATCACGACCGTACAGAAAAGGAACGCGAAATTTGCGTTGCCGCCAATGAGGTTGATCAAGGTTCTGGCGTTGTGGTGGTGACCGATCTATTTGGTGGCTCGCCTTCTAATCTCAGCTTGCTGGCATGCCGCCCGGAGAATCGACGGATCATTTATGGTGCGAACCTACCGATGCTGATCAAACTTGCAAAATCCCGTCAAATGGACGTGCCGGACGCTGTGCGGACTGCCCTTGAGGCAGGTAAGAAATATATCGACAGCCAAAATGTCAGTGCAGGTTAAAAGGCCCAATTTGAATGACTGAAGTTTCTCTGAAGATCGTGAATGAAAAGGGTCTGCACGCGCGTGCGTCAGCCAAGTTGGTCGAAGTGGTAGAGGCATTTGACGCCCGCGCAGAGGTCAGCAAAGATGGCATGTCGGCGTCAGGTGACAGCATCATGGGGCTTTTGATGTTGGCAGCCTCACGGGGAACCATTATTGAGGTTCAGACCTCTGGCCCGGATGCTGATGCATTAGCCGAGGCTCTGACCGCACTTGTTGCGGATAAATTCGGCGAAGGCTTCTAAAAGCCTGATGAACGGTCTGAAAAGGTGATCCAGTTTGGATGATAAGACGCAGAACGAAAAAGTTGATGCAGATAAAGTGACTGACGACGGCACTGTGTCTTTCAACACATATGATCGGCGCAGCTTGTCCTATGCCTCCACTTTTGATGATCCGATAAAATCCCGCATCATCAGCGTGATGGAATTTTTCACTGGTAAGCTGACCGTTTTGCGCCTGATCCGTAAATTTGAAAAACGCGGTGCGCCTTCGGGACAAGGATTTTGGCGTGCGGCGCTTGATACCATGGGGATAGACCTGACCACGCCGCAATCGCAATTGGACCGTATCCCCAAGACAGGGCCGGTGGTGGTTGTGGCAAACCACCCGCACGGCATGGTCGACGGCATGATCTTTGCCGATCTGATTGGGCGTGTCCGACCTGATTATCGCATTTTGACGCGCTCGCTGTTGACCTCAATTGATGAGGTCGCGGGCAGCTATATGATCCCGGTGCCGTTTCCACATGATCCCGATGCGCAGCGCAAGGGCGTTGAAATGCGCGCCAAGGCGATGGCGCATCTGAAAGAGGGCGGTGTGGTTGCCCTGTTCCCGTCGGGTGTTGTGGCGACATCAGAGACTTGGTTCGGCCCTGCAGTCGAAGCGGAATGGAATGTGTTTACGGCCAAAATGATCAGGCGGTCAGGGGCGACTGTGGTGCCGATGAAATTCCCCGGACAGAACAGCCGCGCCTATCAGATCGCCAATAAGCTCAGCCCAATGTTGCGTCAGGGCTTATTGCTGCATGAAATTGTTCACAGCTGTAACAAACCCCAAGGACCAATTGTGGGGCACCCGATTGCTCAAGAAGAGATTGACAAACATGCCGACGATCCCCGCGGGTTCATGGCGTGGCTGCGGGCGCAGACCTTGGCGCTCAAAGACTGATACCCATTAACGACCTGATATATCAGCGCGTCGGAACAGGTTCATCACCCCGATAATCGTAAAACCCGCGCTGGGTCTTGCGACCCAACCATCCGGCTTCGACATATTTGGTGAGCAGGGGACAGGGCCGATACTTCGTATCCGCCAACCCGTCATGCAAGACATTCATGATCGCAAGGCAAGTATCCAACCCGATAAAATCTGCGAGTTCCAGCGGCCCCATCGGGTGGTTCGCACCCAATTTCATCGAATCGTCGATAGATTTCACATTCCCGACCCCTTCATAGAGGGTATAAACCGCCTCATTGATCATTGGCATCAGGATGCGGTTGACGATAAAGGCTGGGAAATCTTCGGCTGAGGCGGCGGTTTTGCCCAGGCGGTCAACGACCTCTTTGCAGGCATTATAAGTCGGCTCGTCCGTGGCAATGCCGCGGATCAATTCGACCAATTGCATCACCGGAACCGGGTTCATGAAATGGAATCCCATGAACTTTTCGGGGCGGTCGGTGCGGCTGGCCAACCGGGTGATTGAGATCGAGGAAGTATTAGAGGTTAGAATGGTTTCGGGTTTCAAGTGCGGCAGCAAGTCTTCGAAAATCGCCTGTTTAACGGTCTCACGCTCTGTCGCGGATTCGATGATCAGGTCACATTGACCCAAGTCGGAAAGGGTTTGCGTGGTTTTGATCCGGCCAAGTGCTGCGTCGCGGTCAGCTGAGGTAATCTTTTCGCGGCTGACTTGGCGATCCATGTTGCCGCCCATGATCTCCATTGCGCTTTCCAACGCCTCGGCGCTCACATCTGTCAGCATGACATCATAGCCCGCCAAGGCCATCACATGGGCAATACCATTGCCCATTTGCCCCGCTCCAACGACTCCGATTGACTGGATGCTCATGCCCGCGTCCTTTGCTGCTACGTTTCTATAATACGGCGCGTGAGGGTGGGGCCGCAAGGGCGGGGGTTGGCTAAAAGTCGTGTTAAAATCGCGCATTAAGGAAATCGCAGGACCCATTGCTGCATCTTGTCTGTGGGTGAGTTAAAAAAGGTGGGTGTGATGACCTATGATATGTTGGGGCCGGGGGCCCTTGATTATTTACCGTGCCGATATGGCACTTCAAAATTGCTGTTCCGCGGACCAAAGCGAGATTTGGAAGCACCCTATCTGGCGTTTATTGGCGGCACAGAGACTTATGGAAAATTTATTGAGAGTCCTTTTCCGACGCAGATCGAAAAGGTCATTGGCACAACCTGTGCCAATTTTGGTTTTCCAAACGCTGGCATAGATGCATTTGCGCATGACCCCGTTGTGATCAACGTGGCCAATAGGGCCAAGATATCGGTCATTCAGGTCCTTGGCGCGCAGAATATGACCAATCGGTTCTATGCTGTGCATCCGCGTCGCAATGATCGGTTTGTTTCTGCGTCACAACTGCTGCGCACGATTTATCGCGAGGTGGATTTTGCCGATTTTCACTTTACCAAACATATGTTGAACCGCCTGATTACAGTCTCACCAGATCGGTTTGAGACAGTGCGATCAGAACTGCAACAGGCTTGGCTGGCGCGCATGCGGTTATTGCTTGGACAGATCAAGGGCAAGACCATTTTATTGTGGATGGCGGATCACGCACCGCCGCCGAACGCTGAGTTGGATAATAACGGTTTGGGGACTGATCCGCTGTTTTTGACCCGCGAGATGATGGACGAAATTACGCCCTATGCCACGAAAGTTGTTGAGGTGGTTGTGTCAAAACAGGCCATATCAGCAGGCACGAAAGGGATGATCTTTAGTCAGATGGAGGCGATGGCGGCAGCGGAAATGATGGGGCCAGACGCCCATACTGAAGCAACAGAGGTATTGATCGATGCGATTAATGCGTTGGAATAAAAGCAAAAAGGCCCGCCGATTCTGGCGGGCCTTTTGATTGTATCATGTCGGGACTGTCCCGAATGAAACTTATAGCTTCTCGATCAGCGCGGGTACAGCCTCGAACAAATCTGCAACCAAGCCAAAGTCGGCAACTTGGAAAATCGGTGCTTCTTCGTCTTTGTTGATGGCGACGATGATCTTGCTGTCCTTCATACCGGCAAGGTGCTGAATAGCGCCCGAAATGCCGACCGCGACATAGAGATCAGGTGCCACGACTTTGCCCGTCTGACCAACTTGCCAGTCGTTCGGGGCATAGCCACTGTCAACGGCAGCACGGGATGCACCAACGGCGGCACCCAGTTTGTCAGCAAGTTTTTCAATCAGAGCAAAATCATCCTCGGACCCGACACCACGACCGCCTGAAACCACGACGCCAGCGGATGTGAGTTCTGGACGGTCAGATTCGGCGACTTTGTCTTCGACCCATTCGGACAGGCCGGGGTTCGCCACGGCACCGATGGTTTCAACCGAGGCTGAACCGCCGTCACCGGCCGCATCGAATGTCGATGTGCGGAAGGTGATGACCTTTTTCGCATCGCCGGATTTGACCGTTTGCACGGCGTTACCCGCATAGATCGGGCGTTCGAATGTGTCGGCATCCACAACGCCAGACGCGTCGGAGATGATCTGCACATCTAGCAGCGCTGCAACGCGCGGCATCACGTTTTTCGCGTCTGTCGTGGCGGGTGCAACGATGTGATCATAGTCGCCAGCCAGCGATACGATCAGCGCGGCAGTAGATTCCGCAAGACGGTGGCCCAATGATTCATCTTCGGCGACCAGAACTTTGGACACGCCATCAATCTTGGCAGCGGCGTCACCAGCGGCGGCGGCGGAGCCACCACAGCAGAGTGCCGTCACATCGCCCAATTGCTTGGCAGCAGTCACAGCCTTGGCTGTGGCGTCCATCGCCAATTCGCCATCGGTTACTTCTGCAAGGAGTAGAACAGCCATTACACAGCCCCCGCTTCTTTGAGTTTCTCGACCAATTCGTCAACTGATGCCACCTTGATGCCTGCGGCACGTGCTTCAGGTTCGACCGTTTTAACGATTTCAAGGCGGTTGGAGGCGTCCACACCGTAATCTTCGGGTGTCTTTTCATCCAATGGCTTTTTCTTGGCCTTCATGATGTTTGGCAATGACGCATAGCGCGGCTCATTGAGGCGCAAGTCGACGGTGACAACGGTTGGCATCGTCACTTTGATGGTCTGCAAGCCGCCGTCCACTTCGCGTGTGACAACCGCATGATCGCCTTCAATGGCAAGCTCTGACGCAAAACTGGCCTGTGACCAACCCAGCAGGGCAGACAACATTTGGCCCGTGGCGTTCATGTCGTTGTCGATCGCTTGCTTGCCCGTTAAAACCAGACCGGGCTTTTCCTCATCCACAATCGCTTTGAGGATTTTGGCAACCGCCAGTGGCTCAATGTCGTTGTGTACATCATCAGTTGCGACAACCAGAATGGCACGGTCCGCGCCCATCGCCAAAGCGGTGCGCAGGGTTTCCTGGCTTTGCTTGACGCCGATGGAAACCACGACAATCTCGTCGGCTTGCCCCGCTTCTTTCAGGCGGATCGCCTGTTCGACGGAAATTTCGTCAAACGGGTTCATCGACATTTTTACGTTAGCAAGATCAACACCCGATCCGTCCGCTTTGACGCGTACTTTCACGTTGTAGTCGATCACGCGTTTGACAGGTACCAATACCTTCATGAGCGTCTTTCTCCTCAATTTTGGGCGCCGCAAATCCGGCATTCCGAAACTCTTGTGTGGTGATATAATGTTCAGGTGCGGTAAAACAGAGGAAAATCGTCATTATTACGCGACATTGCGCCACAAACGTAACGTCTGGAACGCTGTTAGCGCCACCTTTGATCCGCCCAAGGTCAATAAGGAGAACGACGTGCAAAAGGTTTTAGGATTTGGTGGATTTTTCTTTCGGTCAGATGATCCGCAACAACTGGCCAAATGGTATCATGATCATCTTGGTATTGATCCCGTGCCGACAGATGCAGAAACCCTGCCGTGGATGGCAAAAGGCGGACCAACGGTATTTGCGCCCTTTGCTGCGGATACGGATTACTTTGCGGCTGGCAAGATGTTCATGATGAACTTTCGGGTGGCCGATCTGGACGCAATGATCGAACAACTTATCGGCGCAGACATTGATGTGACGCGCTTGGATGACATGCCGGGGATCGGGAAGTTTGCTCATTTGAGCGATCCAGAAGGCAATGCAATTGAGCTTTGGGAGCCTGAAACGACGTGAAAATCGCGGTCAGCGGTTTGCGCCGGGAATCCACAACACATCATCTTTGCCGCCGTTATTCGCCATACGCGCCGCGACAAAGAACCAATCACTGAGGCGGTTGAGGTATTTTATGGCTGCCGGGTTGATCGGCACATCTTCAGCCAATAAAACCGCCAGTCTTTCAGCACGGCGCGCAACGGTACGGCAGACATGCAGATGTGCTGCCAATGGTTTACCACCTGGCAGGATGAAGCTGCGAAGCGGCTCGAGGTCGGCGTTCATCACATCAATTTCGCGTTCAAGGCGCTCCACCTGTTCGGGGGCCATGCGCAAAGGTGGATATTCGGCGTCTTTGTCTGCATCCATGTCGGGGCGACACAGATCTGCCCCCAGATCAAAAAGGTCGTTTTGAATGCGTGACAATGCGTTGTCGGTCTCGCCCGTCGCCTCAAGCCGGGCCACACCGACAAAACAGTTCAATTCGTCCGAGGTGCCGTATGCCTCAACCCGCGCATTGTGTTTGGCCACGCGGTCGCCATTGCCAAGCGCGGTTGTGCCCGCATCACCGGTACGTGTGTAAATCTTGTTGAGAACAACCATCGGCCCTAACCCTTATCGCAAATAGACGTATGCAACGATCAGCAGCACCGCGATGAATTGTGCGATGATGCGCAGGCGCATGATTTTGTTGGCGTTGCGTTTGTTGAATGCACCGCCCCCGGCATAACCGCCAAGGCCGAACATCAGTACGACAACAACGGCCAGCACGGCCAGTATGACGATGATAAAAAGCGGATCAGAGGGCATGAAACTATCCTTTGCTTACCCGCAGATGTAGCGGGCAGGTGGTGCTGTGCAACCTTTTTTAGCGCCCCATCACCCAATCAAGCGCCCGTGTCGGCAGAATACGGCGCAAAAACCCTGAAAAATATGTGGGGATTGTGACGTAATACCGCGCTTTTGGGCGAGGGTGTTCGATCGCATGGATCAGTTTTTTGACGACTGCATCAGGAGAGAGTTCAAATGTGTCGGAGCTGGTAGAGGCATACAGACGCTTGTTCAACTCAGTCTCGTATTGAACCGCGCGGGCAGATGATTTCCAGTCGATCCAACGTTCATATTGTAGAATCGAATTTGCCCGGAATTTTGATGTGATCGGACCAGGTTCGATCAAGGCCACTTTGACATTGGTGTCGCGCATTTCCATGCGCAATGTGTCGGTGAGCCCCTCAAGTGCGAATTTGGTGGCATTATACGCCCCGCGCCACGGCATCGCGACAAAGCCCAATACGGATGAACATTGCACAATGCGACCATGGCCTTGCGCGCGCATCACCGGGATTGCCGCGCGCGTCAGGGTGTGCCAACCAAAAAAGTTTGCCTCGAATGTGGCGCGCAACCCGTCGGTTGGCAGATCCTCAACCGCACCGGGCAAAGCATAGGCCCCATTGTTGAAAAGCGCGTCCAAAGTGCCACCGGTTTGTTCCAAGACATGCGCCAGTGCCGCATGGATGCTGACCTCGTTGGTGTAATCCAACAATGGCGCGTCAAATCCTTCGTCGCTGAGGCGGTCACAATCGGTCTGCTGGCGGCACGCCGCGAAAACCCGCCAGCCGCGTGCGCGCAATTCGTGGGCGGCGGCGTATCCGATGCCGCTGGAGCAGCCTGTGATCAGGATAGTTTTGCTAGACATGAAAAAGGCCCCCCGATGTTGGAGGCCTTTGATTGCGCGTTGTTGCAGGGATTACAACGTGGCTTAGCCACCGACCAACAGAAAATCGGCCATCCAACCTTCGGGGCCACCGTCCAGCGTGCGCATCTTGACCCAGCCGTCACCGTTGTCTTGCAATATCTCTACGGCATCGCCGCGCGTCAGTTTTGTCACCACGCCGTAATCGGTTCCCGGTCCGCCACGCACATTGACGCGGTTGGCGGAAACGGTACGCACATCGGTACTGGCGGATGTCGTAAGCAGGTCAACATTGTCTGACACCGCGCCATCATTTGGGGCAATCAGACTAGGGATAATAGCAGGTGTATCTGCAGAGGCCAGTGTCACACCGACATTCACGGGCACGCCTGTGTCGTCTTGTGCGGTAGCAGCGCCTGTCGGTTCTGCCTCATCGGTTGCGGAGAGAACTTCCTGAAGTGTCGTCAGGTTCAAGGACACGCGTGTTACCGTGTCATCAAGCGGCGGATCGGTATCAACAAACGCGGGTTTTGTTTCCGCGACCACAGTGGGTGCCGGGGTTACAGATTCGGTCACAACAACAGGGGCTGTTTCAGCAACGGGGTTCAGCCGAGCCATGCGCACGCTTGCGGGTTCAAAATCAGCGCCGCCGCTCATTTCATAGAACGCCCAGCCCAAAAAACCGAAGGACAGCAAGATAAATCGTTTCATCGTAAAACCCCAAAATCACATCTGTTGGAGTTTAACACGAAACTCCCCCCAAAGTTTGAATATCAAATAATTAACTATTTGGGCAGGGGAAATAGGAAAAACCTCTCCCCGTGGCAGGCATGTCGCAGTTGCGTGAGTGCAATGTGGTAAAGGCGCAATCATCCGCTTGCCGCGTGTCGCGCCCTTAGCTACACAGCATCTATGTCAGATGTAAGTGATCCCCCCAACATGGACCCCCATGAGTTGTCCGAGCCGCTGCGGCGCGCCTTGGGTGATCGGTATCTGACCTATGCGTTGTCGACAATTATGCACCGCGCCTTGCCGGATGCGCGCGACGGGTTAAAGCCCGTTCACCGCCGAATCCTCTATGCAATGTCGCGGCTTCGGCTGTCGGCGACGGGTGGGTTTCTGAAGTCTGCGAAGATCAGCGGCGATACCATGGGGGACTTCCACCCGCATGGGGACGCCGCGATCTATGACGCGATGGCGCGCTTGGCGCAGGATTTCAATGTCCGCTACCCGCTGGTCGATGGCCAGGGCAACTTTGGCAATATTGATGGCGATAACCCTGCCGCATCGCGCTACACAGAAGCGCGGATGACTGCAGTGGCCGAAGCGATGTTGCAGGGGATGGACGAGAACGCTGTCGATTTCCGGCCGAACTATGATGGACGTTTGACGGAACCTGCGGTGTTACCTGCGGAATTCCCGAACCTGTTGGCCAATGGTTCATCCGGCATTGCTGTGGGCATGGCGACCAATATTCCGCCGCATAACATTGCCGAACTGTGCGACGCTTGTATCCACCTGATCAAAACGCCGGATGCGCGTGATGATACCTTGTTGAACTATGTGCCGGGGCCGGATTTCCCGACGGGTGGTGTCATTGTCGAACCACCTGAAAATATTGCGACGGCTTACCGTACTGGCAAAGGTGGTTTCCGCCTGCGCTGTCGGTGGGATGTTGAGCCGCTTGATCGCGGCCAATGGCAAATAGTCATTACTGAAATCCCCTATCAGGTGCAAAAGTCCAAGCTGATCGAAAAGATTGCCGATCTGATTCAAACCAAGAAAATCCCAATCCTTGGGGATGTGCGCGACGAATCTGCGGAAGACGTTCGGATGATCATTGAACCGCGGTCCAAGAACGTGGACCCGGATGTGTTGATGGGCATGCTGTTTCGCAACTCAGACCTTGAGGTGCGGTTTTCACTGAATATGAACGTGCTGATCGACGGGCTGACCCCCAAGGTGTGCAGCCTGAAAGAAGTGCTGCGCGCGTTTCTGGATCACCGCCGTGAAGTGTTGCAGCGTCGGTCTATTCACCGGATGGAAAAAATCGACCATCGGTTGGAGGTCTTGGAAGGTTTCATTGTTGCCTTTCTGAACCTAGACCGTGTGATCGACATTATCCGGTATGATGATGACCCCAAGGCCGCGCTGATGCGCGAGGATTGGGGCCGTGATCATGTCCGTGCGCGTGATGAGAAAGATTATGTCACCCCTGCGCCATCAACCGAGAATGCGCTGAGCGAGGTGCAGGCTGATGCAATTCTGAACATGCGGTTGCGGTCGTTGCGGCGTCTGGAAGAGTTGGAGTTGCTGCGCGAACAATCGGCATTGATGGAAGAACGTGCCGGGCTTGAGGATTTGTTGGAAAGCGATGCGTTACAATGGTCGTCTATTGCAGACCAACTGCGCGAGACCAAAAAACAGTTTGGCAAGGATTGGGTGATTGATGGTGTGCCCCGTGGTGGGCGTCTGACCACCTTTGCCGAAGCGGGTGAAGTCGAAGACGTGCCGATTGAGGCGATGATCGATCGTGAGCCGATCACCGTGGTCTGTAGCCAGATGGGCTGGATCCGGGCGATGACGGGTCATATCGATCTGACCCGTGAGTTGAAATTCAAAGACGGTGATGGCCCGCGGCATATTTTCCATGCGGAAACTACAGATCGGTTGTTGGTGTTCGGCTCAAATGGTCGGTTCTATACACTGTCTGCATCCAGCCTGCCGGGCGGCCGCGGCATGGGAGAACCTTTGCGCTTGATGGTTGATTTGCCGAACGAGGCTGAAATTGTTGAGTTGTTCATTCACCAACCCGGTCGAAAACTGTTAGTGGCGTCCAGCGCGGGTGATGGGTTTGTGGTGCCTGAGGACGAAGTGGTTGCACAGACCCGCAGTGGCAAACAAGTGTTGAACGTACGTGGCGATGTCACGGCGCTTGTGTGTCGTCCGGTTAAGGGGGACAGCGTGGCGACAGTGGGCGAGAACCGCAAAGTACTGGTGTTCGGTCTGGATGAATTGCCCGAAATGGGCCGGGGCAAGGGCGTGCGTCTGCAAAAATACAAAGACGGCGGATTGTCTGATGCCACCACCTATGACAGCGCACAAGGGTTAAGCTGGCTTGATCCGGCGGGTCGCACGCGCACTGAGACTGCATTGACCGAATGGTCTGGAAAGCGCGCTAGTGCTGGGCGCATGGCCCCCCGTGGATTCCCGCGTGACAACAAGTTCACCTGATCAGGGTTCAGTGCCATGAGTGACGCCAATGGTCCGTGGAACGCAGCCAGCCCAAAAGAGACAATAAAACCGCCCAAACGCACGATGCCCGGTCCGTGGGTGCGTCCTGAAGCTGCACTGCCCGACACCGCAGAGGATGGACCCATGCAGGTCGATTTTGTGGGCAAACGTGGCGCGCTTTTCTGGCTTGCGTTGAAAACAGGCTTTTTCACAATTCTCACGCTGGGATTTTATCGGTTCTGGATGAAAACACGCCTGCGCCGCTGGTATTGGTCGGCGATGCGGCCCGGTGGACATCCGTTGGAATATATTGGCGATCCGATGGAAAAGCTGCTGGGGTTCTTTATCGCAGTGGTCATTCTGACGTTCTACATCGGTATTGTGAACCTGCTGCTGATGTTTGTCAGCTTTTCGGTATTTAATTCATCTTGGATTGGCTATCTTGCCAGCTTTGCCGGAGTGATCCCGATCTGGTTCTATGCCCGGTATCGCGCGCGGCGCTATGTCTTGGCGCGCACACGTTGGCGTGGGGTGCGGTTTGGTTTGGAAAAAGGTGCGTGGGGCTATGCCGGACGGGCGCTTTTATATTGGGCACTGACAATTGTGAGTGTCGGCATCCTGTGGCCGCGCATGACATTTTTGTTAGAGAAGTACCGCACAGATCGGACATATTTTGGGTCTGCCAAGCTGGTACAGGGTGGACGTTGGCAGATGCTATATCGCGCCGTGGTGCCTTTTACTGTCATGTTGTTGGCCACCTTTGTCGTCACAATTTGGATCGGTTGGATCGATCCGCTATTGGGCGCTGCACCGCAATCAATGGATGATATCTTGGGAATGACAGATGCCATTTTCGAAGGGCGTGCTGTCGGTCTTGGTTTGAATAACCCTATGCGGCTTTGGCTCATCCCTTTGTGTTTGTCGGGATTACTTTATGGCGTGATCCATTATCGCTGGTCGGCAAAGCGGATCATGGCGAACCATAAGACAGCTGACGGAATTGCTTTCGCATCGGCCCTGAAAACTCCGCGCATCACAATGATCTACGTCTGGGGCAACTTTATTGCCTATATGGTGCTGGTGATTGGCATTGGTGTGATGATCGCCTTTGCTTTTTCCACTTTTGGATATGACATTTTTCTGGAAGTGGATTCCGCCAGCGGAAGTCCACTGTCGGGCTGGCCGCGTTGGGTTTCTTTGGTGCTGCTTGGAACGCTGTACCTTGGTGTTTTCCTCATGTGGGGTGTGCTGCACAACACCTTTGTCACCTTTCCGATCATGCGGCATATGGCGCTGACCACGACATTGCCCGCGACAATCGGTCTTGCCAACATCAGCCAACGTGCCCGCGATGAATTTGCAGAAGCCGAAGGGTTTGCCGAAGCGCTTGATTTGGGGGCCGCGATATGACGGGTCTCATGCCGGCGCGGGCGCATTATTTTGATGGCGATACCCCCGTGGCACAGGCGGCGCAGCCGGTTGTTTCGGGCGATTTTCTAGAGCTAACGATGGAAGACGGCACCGAGGTCCGTTGGCCGCTGGCCGAAATACGGCAAGTGTCGGACAGTGCCGCCAAGACCAATCCGACCCTGCGTTGGGTCAACGACCCCTTGGCGCGTCTTGTTCTTAAGGATCCAAAGTTTCTGCGCGACATGCCGCATCTAAAACGTCGCGCACCGCCCAAGGGGCGCGGACGGTTGGCGGCATGGGCCGTTGCGGCCGTTGCCGCGGTGGCGTTGCAGATCGGTGTTTTGGTGCCATTACTGGCGGATAACCTTGCTGTGCTGATCCCGGCAGAGGGGGAACGCGTGCTGGGCGAGGCGACCTTTGGCCATATCCGTGAGGCGCTGGATGAAACTGGATTGAACCCGCTTGAAGTCTGCGAAGCATCCGAAGGCAGTGCGGCACTGGCGCGTTTGGTGACGAACCTAAGTGGCAAGCGTGAGTTCCGCCAAGACGTAACGGTTTCTGTGCTTGATCATGAGATGGTTAACGCCTTTGCCTTGCCCGGCGGCTTTGTGGTGATCTTTCGCGGGCTGATCGATGCGGCGGATGGCCCGGATGAAGTTGCTGCCGTATTGGCCCATGAAATTGGTCATGTGATCAGCCGCGATCCCACCCGCCATGCCCTACGCTCCGCCGGGTCGATTGGGGTTCTGGGGCTGTTGTTTGGCGACTTTGCAGGCGGTGCAGCGGTGTTGTTCCTGACAGAACGATTGATCAGCGCGCAGTATTCCCAAGGTGCGGAAATCGGGGCAGACACGTTTGCGCACGGGGTGTTGGCGCAGGCCGGGATAAACCCCGGCGCATTGGGCGATATGTTTGCAAATTTACGCGACAAACATGGCGATAGCGATGGCGTGGCCGCGCATTTCCTGAGCCATCCGACGTTGGGCGCGCGTATTGAGGCGGCACGCGCGGTCGTTGATCCGGATACGAAATATGTACCGTCAATGACCGATGAAGATTGGAAAGCGCTGCAAACGATCTGTGACTAAACAGGTTTTGCGGTCAACCACACACCGCCCTCGGGGCGCAAGGTCAGGATCATCACGGGTTCGGGTTCCTTGCCCGCCACCGGGGTGAATTTAAATCGTGACAGCAAGGTCGCCAGAATGATCACCGCTTCTTGCAGGGCAAAGCTGGCCCCGATGCAAATCCGTGGCCCATCGCCAAATGGCAGATAGGCATAGCGGTCAATGGCTTTGCGATCCGCAAACCGTTCCGGGCGGAACGCATTTGGATCGTCCCACAGCAATTCGTTGCGCCCGAGTGCATAGATCGGGATCATCACCGTATCACCCGGCAGGATGTCGCGATCACAGAGCATGTCTTTTTTCTGGGCGGTGCGCGAGATGATCCCAGCAGCGGGATACATCCGCAGCGCCTCATCAATGATCATCCGAATGTAGGGCAGGTTTTCAACATCGTCACCTGTGGCGGCGCGCCCTTGCAGGACCGATTGGGCCTCTTCGCGTGCGCGGGTTTGCGCATCTTGGTCAAAGCCCATCAGGTACATCGACCATGCAAGGGTCAGCGCGGTTGTCTCGTGGCCCGCGACAATGAACGTCAGCAGATTGTCGCGTAATTCTGCCGTATTCATCCGGCGGTCTGTCTTGGGGTCTACGCCCTCAAGCAACAAATCTAGCAGGTCTGGCACGCCTTCATGACCGCGTTTCGAACGCGCCTCAATCGCGGTGTCGGCCATGGTTTTCATTTCCTTCAGCGCCGGACCTGACATCAACCTGTCCGGGCGTGGCACCCAGTCAGGGAAGCCCAGAATGTCAAACAGGCTGATCTTGCCGGCCTGCGCGATATAGGCGTCGATGGCGCCGTGAACTTTGTCACGATCAAAGGTGCCGCCGCCCGAAAACGTCACATCGCCAATCACGTCAAAAGTGGTTGTGACCATTTCATCTAGGAGGTTCACAGCCTTTGGTCCCGCATCCGTGATCCGGTCACAGGCACGTTCGGCCGCGGCGGTCATGATCGGTGCGAGGTTCATGACGTTGCGGTGCGAAAACACGGGGGCGGCTGTCCGTCGTTGCCAGCGCCAATGCGCGCCTTCGGCAATAAATAACGAATCGCCAATGGCGGGTTTGAGAAGGTTCTTTGTCACCACGGATTTTGGATAATCCTCCAGCCCATCCAGCAGGATATGCCGAATTGCGCCAGGGTCCATGACCATGTGCCAACGCTTACCAGTTTTGCCCGAGACCATCGGCTGCTTGGTGGCGATATCGGGAATGATGCTCAGGACGTTGCGCCGTGCCATGCGGAGGCTTTTCAGGATGCCCCACGGCTCTGTGACCAAGGGGACGCGAACGGGGTGGGCGGCGTTTCTGGTCATGGATGGTGCTCCTTCGTCCTCAACATAGACGCCACATGCGCGACTTCAAACGTGGCAATTGATTGCACCCCTGTGATGGGTGCGGTATCGCATTGCGGGATGTTATTGCCTGTAGGGGTGCTTTTTGATGATCCGACTTATTGCCGTTTTGATGTCTGTTGCGATGTTGGCCGCCTGTAACGGCGCGAACGATTTGAACAAAGCCCCCGTCGGTTTGGGTGACTTCAATCTGTATCATAATGTTGTTGTCGCCCCAAAAGTGCAAAAGGTGCCGTTGGGCCGCGCACTGCCTGCTGAGGTGATGACCGACATGCTGAAGACTGCGGTTGCGGAACGCTTTGATCGCTATCAGGGTGCACGCAACTATCACTTTGGTATCTCGATTGAGAGCTATTTTCTTGCCCCTCCCGGTATCCCGGTTGTTGCCGCGCCAAAATCGGCCATGATCATCAATGTGACAGTTTGGGACGATGCCAAAAACAAGAAGCTGACATCAGAGCCACATCAGATCACAGTGATCGAATCGTTGGATCAGGGACCGCTTGTCGGATCTGGCTATACCAAAAGTGCGCCAGAGCAGTTCAAGAACCTCAGCCAGAATGCGGTCAAGCAGATCGAGAATTTCCTGGTCAAAAAGAACAAGGAAGAAGGCTGGTTCAAAGGCGCAGCTGATCCCGAGGTGGCAGAAGTCGCGGAAGCTGAATAGCAGGTCAACTTAGACTTCATGGCAAGTCGCGCTTGATTTTCTTGCCCGGACCCAATAGATCGCGCGCCAGATAGGTTCGGGTTCTCTCTGGGGGACCCTCAATATAAAGGGCTACCACCATGGGTAAGGCAAAGTTTGAACGTAATAAACCCCACGTTAACATTGGCACGATTGGCCACGTTGACCACGGCAAG